>MGOY01000013.1 GCA_001797275.1 Clostridiales bacterium GWF2_38_85
TGTTAGCTATAAAACCTATATCAATAATCCACCTGCTTTTATTATCGGTTGTCCCGTTCTGTCTGACCGCAAATATAATGCTTGCCAATAACATCTGCGACCTGAAGCATGATATCGCTGTAAACAGATACACACTCGCCTATTATATTCAGAAGCACTCGACGAAGCTTTTTGCAGCAATATATTACATCACATATCTGTCTGTTATAGTCATGGTTGCAATAAAGCAAATTTCACCTGTCAGCCTGCTTTTGCTGCTTACGCTGATACCGGTACAAAAGAACATAAATATATTTATGAATAAGCAGGTCAAAGAAGAAACCTTTATTGCTGCAATAAAGAACTTTGTACTTATAATCATCGTGCATTCGATTCTTCTTTTTGTAGGTGCATTCATACCGATATGGGGTTAAGCTGTGAAACTCGCAAAAAAAACGGATATAATTATAATAGCTTTAATAATTCTATTCGGCATCGCCTTCTGGTTTTTATATAATAATATATTTAGTACAAAGGGTGCTGTTGCAGAAATATACTGCAAATCCGAGCTTGTCAGAACGGTTGACCTTACCGAAGGAAAAGAATACAGCTTTTCGATACCCGAAGAGCCTGATGTTGTATTTACAGTATACGCCGATGGCAGCATCGCATTCACCGAATCGGATTGCCCCGACAAGGTCTGCATCAACACCGGCAGACTTTACAGAACCGGGCAAATCGCTGCTTGCCTGCCAAATCAGATTTATATCAAAATTGTCAACCCTGATGAATCCGAAGCACCGGATTTGATTATAGGATAAGATACAATCAAATACTAAAAGAGGACTTGCATTGATGAAGGATGCGAACTTCATAAATAAAAAATATAATTCTATTTTAATAAAGAAGCTTGCTCTTACCGGACTGCTTTTTGCGCTTGCGATTGTACTTGCGATACTTGAAGGCATGTTTCCGATGCCGATTCCCGTCCCGGGTGTCAAGCTCGGGCTTTCCAACATTGTTGTTATGTACTCGTTGTTCTTTCTCAAACGACGCAACGCAATTGCGATCGCTGTATTAAAGGGGTTCTTTGTTTTCATAACAAGAGGACCGGTCTCGGGTGCATTGAGTATTTGCGGAGGCTTATTATCGATTTTAATTATGATAATACTGATGCTAATATTTAAAGATAAGCTTTCATATCTAATTGTCAGCGTTTCTGGTGCGATATTCCACAATATTGGTCAGTTCATCGTCGCATCGTTTATTATGAGTACTCCCCTTTGGTTCTATTTCCCGATACTTTTGTTATCGGGCCTTATTGCCGGATTTGCAACCTCTATACTACTGAAAATAACACTCCCTGCATTTGAGAGGCTGCATTTACGATAGATTTTTTATAATTGAAGAGAGGAGAAGCTATGAAAAAACTACTATCAATTCTTTTAGTTACGCTCATGGTGACAACAATGTTTGCTGGATGCGGAGCTAAAAAAGAAGAAGTAAAAACCGGTCTTGCTGTTATCACATCACTCTCCAAATCAAAGGATGTTACTGATGATGCCGCAGGACTTGCTGAGGTTGATTCCACAATCGTTGCGGTTACTGTTGACGCAAACGGCAAAATAATTGCATGTGTTATCGATGCTGCTCAGACAAAGATCAACTTCGATGCCGAGGGCAAGGTCACAACCGATCTTGCAACCGAGTTCAAGACAAAGAACGAGCTCGGCGATGATTACGGCATGAAGGGCAACTCAAGCATAAGCAAGGAATGGTATGAGCAGGCAGCTGCTCTTGCGAACTATGTTGAGGGCAAGACTGTTGCGGAAGTAAAGGCAATCGCTGTTGACGAGGCTACAGTTCCCACAGGCGATGATCTCAAATCCTCTGTTACAATCTCAATCGGCGGATTTATCACTGCTATTGAAAAAGCTGTAACAAACGCAAAAGCACTCGGCGCAGTTTCTGGCGATACCTTAGGTCTTGGCGTTGTTACCACAATAGCAAAATCCAAGGATGCAACTACTGTAGCTGAGGGACTTGCACAGGCATATTCAAACTACACTGTCGTAACAAAGGATTCAGGCGGCAAAATCACAAGCTGCATTATCGATGCGTCACAGGGCAATGTAAACTTTGATGCAGAAGGTAAGATTTCGACAGACTTATCGGCTGAGGTTAAGACAAAGGATGAGCTTGGCGATGCTTACGGTATGAAGGCTCAGTCAGGTATCGGCAAAGAGTGGTACGAAGAAGCTGCTGCTTTTGCTTCATACGTAACCGGAAAAACAATTTCAGATGTAAAAGCTATCGCTGTCGATGAAGAAGGCACCCCTACCGGAAGTGACCTAACTTCCTCAGTTACCATCGGTGTCGGCGACTTCATCAAGGCACTTGAAAAAGCAACAAAATAGTTGTATAATTAATTTTGAAATATAACTATTAAAATGGGAGGGCGCAATACTGTTTCTAATCAGAAAAGTATTTACCGCCTTCCTGTTCTCATTTAAGCAGACAGATTGTGAGCTATTATATGAAAAAAATCCTACTTTTTATATTATGTATTATTTTATTATTGCCTGCCGGTTGTGCTGGTAACAGCCCGAAGCGTTACCAAGCTGAGTTTCTCACCCTATTCGATACCGTAACACGAATTGTCGGATACTCTGACAGCAAGGAAGAATTTACAGAGCTTTCGCAATCTATATATGATGAGCTTGAAATTTACCATCAGCTGTATGACATCTATAACGATTACGATGGTGTCAATAACATAAAGACAATAAACGACAATGCCGGTAAATCGCCAACTATAGTTGACAGCCGTATAATCGACCTGCTGCTTTTTGCAAAAACGCAGTATATAAAAACCAACGGTAAAGTAAATGTTGCATTCGGCGCGGTATTGAAAATATGGCACGATTACAGGGAGCAAGGCATCGACGATCCCGAAAATGCTGCCCTGCCTCAAATGACAGAGCTTGAAGCTGCCGCTGAGCACTGCAATATCGATGATGTTGTAATTGATGAGGATGCCTCAACAGTATATCTGAGCGATCCCATGATGAGGCTTGATGTCGGTGCGGTTGCAAAGGGATATGCAACAGAACAGGTAGCAAAGCATTTCGAAGCTAAGGGCGTGACCTCGCTGCTTATCAGCGTTGGCGGTAATGTGCGTGCAATCGGCTCAAAAGCAGATGGTGGCAACGGTAATACAAATCCTTGGGTAATCGGAATCCAAAATCCTGACAAGATCAATGAAAACACTGAACTATTCAGCGTTGAAATATCAGAATTGTCGGTTGTAACCAGCGGGAGCTATGAACGGTATTACACTGTTGACGGCAAGCAATACCACCATATAATCGACCCCGAAACACTTATGCCAGCCGAATACTGTACCGCGGTTTCGGTTATATGCAGAGATTCCGGACTGGCAGATGCATTCTCGACAGCGACTTTCAATATGCCGGTTGATAAAGCAAAAGCATTTATAAATAGCATCGATGGAGTTGAAGCAATGTGGGTATTACCTGATAGAAGCATTGAATATTCGGCAAATTTTGAAAATTATAAGCAAAACTGACATAAGTATTATTGACTCGGTTCCTTTTCTGTGATAAAATGGTGTCAAATATTTCAAAAAGGACAGTGGGTATGAAAAAAGAGAATATTATCAGGCTACTTTGGTCATCAGTTATAATGTATTTATTATATTTCATTATTTATATACTAATGCAACAATTTCCGGAGTTAGCAATAAATATGTTTTATCCAATATACAAGAGCTTTATATCAGTAAATGAAACATATAAAGTACCATTGATTATATTTTTAGCACATGGTTTTATCTTAGTTTTGAATTTTGTTATTACTTTAACTATATCAAATCAATTAAAAGCTAATAAAAATATGATATTTGCCGAATTACTTGGCATTATATGTTTTTCCGGGTTGGTTCAATATTCAATGTTTTATATCAACGGATGGCAAGCCAAGATGTTTATCAAAGCTAAACTGGATGTTTCGATGTTTTTTTTAATGAGTAACTTGATGGAATATTTCTCAATCTTAATGTATCTTTCATCTTCATTAGCTTTACTTGCCTGCGCATTTTCGTGGTATTATAAAACTGCCGCGCAAAAATCAGTCCTCATACAGCCCGAAAGCCTGCCTGCTGCTGAAGCTGACAGCAAAGCTGCCGATAACCCCAAAGCGCAATCCACACAGGAATTTATTATTGCAGACACAGACAGATCAATATTTTGAAATCATAAAGGCGGACAATATTTTTTGCCCGCCTATAATATAATAAATTAATATATTAAAACACTTGCATAAAACCGTTTTTTATTATATAATAATCTTAACTTTTTGATTTGATAAATAAGAAAGGAATTTATAAATCGACTTCGGTTTATAAACTACTATTTTATTATGAGCAACAAAACAAAGAACCTCATCCTCGATATGCAGCCGAAAATTCTGTTTGCTGTTGAGCCTACACCCCAGACAGAACAATTGAATTCGCCAAACGATGCATCACTTCTTACAGATGGAAAATATGCGACAAATGCTAATATATATGATACTGCATTTTTCAAATTCTGTCGTGGAATCGAAAGACGGTTAGTCTTTGATTTAGGCGCTGATAGAGAGATAGCTGGATTTAAGGCATCATTTCTTTACGACACCCAGACAGCTGTCAACCTTCCCAGGGTTCTCAAGGTTCTGCTCTCCGAGAACGGCACCGACTGGCAGGCTGTTCACAAGCAATTCGGTTTGTTTGCAGATGAAGAACCGTCAATTGTTGCCGCAGAAGCAAAATTCGACTCGGTTTACAAGGCTCGCTTTGCTGCCTTTGAATTCAACGTTGACTGCTGGGTTTTCTGTGATGAAATTGAACTATATGGTTCGGAAACTATCAGCGAAAACGCAAAAACCATTGTTCCCGATCCGATCGTATATGTTGATTACCCTAACAAATATATTTACCCCGAGGATTTTCACAACGTCCACGATATAATGCTGTTCTACAACTGCCTTGCGAAAAACCCGCCGGTGGGATTGGTTCCCAAGGAAAAAATCCTGCCCTATGTCGGTTACATCAACAAAGACGGCAAAATTGCTGACACCTTCTTTGACAGCTATCTATTCTTGCCTTTCGTTTCAAACGCACCAAGCGGTGGCTTCTATTATGACAACCCAAAGGCTCCCGGTAACTTTTCCGACTGGAAATACTATGTTGATAATGTCTTTGAAGACGGTTATAATATAAATGCACTCAACGACGCTGCCGGCGAAGTAAAAGCTGCGACAGGCAGACATGATTATATAGTCAATGTTTTCTTCTCGGTTCTGTTCCCTGTGCGAACACAAACGCAGTTTGGTTCACCTGTTGAAGGCGAGAGCTTCGATTTCACCAATGTTGCAGATCGCAAAACCGCTATCAAGTGGCTGATCGACGAGCAGATGGTGCGAATCGATAAGGGCGACTACAAGCATCTTAAACTACTCGGTTTCTACTGGTTCCATGAAAGCATCAACTTCGGTGACAAGCAGGAGCTTGAGCTGATAAAATATACGACCGACTATGTCCGTTCACTCGGACTCAATACAATTTGGATTCCCTATTATCAGGCATCCGGCTACAATTCATGGGCAGAGCTTGGCTTCGATGTTGCCTGCATGCAGCCAAATTACGCATTCTCGAAGAACCCGCCTAAGATCGTCTATGACTGTGCGGAAGCGGTAAAGAAGCTGGGGATGTGTCTTGAGATGGAAATTGGTGGTCTAACACAAGAGCATGTCGACAAGTACAATATCTACCTTAAGGCAGGGGTTGAAACCGGATATATGGATGCGTTACATATGTATTATCAGGGTGGCGGACCTGGCGAATTCTATAAAGCGTTGAATTCAAATGATCCATATGTTAACGCTGTTTATCATGATACCTATAAATTTGTTAAGCATACTTTAAAATAATCAAGCTAATATAAATTACGTACTTTTGAAGGAAAGTATTTGAAAATACATTTTCAAATTCTAAGGAAGGACAATTATAAATCAATATGAATGATAAACTCAAAACAGAACAAGTTACACGACTATGTGAGGCATTTGCGCTATTGAGAACTGATGATGAATGCTACCGTTTCCTGACAGACCTATGCACAGAAAGCGAATTGCAGGAGATGAGCAAGCGACTCGATGCCGCTCAGAAACTGAGAGAGGGTATCATATACAATGAAATAGCAGCATTGACCGGATTGTCTACCGCAACCATAACAAGAGTCAACCGATCGCTCAGATACGGAAATGACGGGTACCATATGGTGCTTGACAGGCTGTCGGCAAAATCATGAGCTTCTCTGTACTTGCCAGATTCTATGACAGGATGAGCGACACATCGGTATACGATGACTATCTTTCCTTCATAACAGCAGCGATAGAAAAATATTCGCTTATCAAGGTCGAGGATATCCTCGACCTTGCTTGTGGTACAGGGCAACTTGCCTATAGGCTGCAATCAAAGGGCTACGGAATGGTATGTGTTGATGAAAGCTCCGAAATGCTGTCCAAAGCAAGAGAAAACGGTGAAGAATTGCTTTTGCTCAACCAGAGTATGTACAACTTTGAGCTGTATGGAACCGTACAGGCGACTGTTTGTACCCTTGATTCGCTCAACTATCTAAAAGCTGCTGTTGAGCTTGAAAAGGTGTTTTCGCTCGTCAGAAACTACACCGAAAAAGGCGGTTTGTTTATCTTTGATGTCAACACAAAATATCGCTTTGACACAGCCTATGGAGACAAAAGCTTTGTGCTTGAGCAGGGCGGTGACATGTTGATCTGGCAGAACTCCAACCGCAAGAATGGCACACATATCCTTGATATCACGCTGTTCGAAGAACAACCCGACGGCAGCTATCAAAGATATGATGAACAGCAGCGACAAAAATACTTTTCGCTGTCCACAATAGACAAGCTGTTGAAAAATCAAAACTTCGAATTTGTTGCCGTATTCGGCGACTTGAAAATGGGCAAAATAACCCCCGACTCCGAAAAATATTATATAATAGCAAGATGTATATAAGTCGAAAGGTTTTAAATTATGGCAAAATTAACACGTGCAATGTCAAGAGACGGCTCTCTCAGAGCAATTGTAACCGATGCTCCCGACATTGTAAACCGCGCTATACAAATACATGATACCAACCCAACGGCAACTGCAGCTATTGGGCGAGTTCTCCTCGGTGCATCCATGATGGGCAGCCTTATGTCTGAGCCCGATGACCTTCTGACATTGCGTGTTGTCGGCGATGGCATCGCTGGCTCAATTGTGGTCTCTGCGGACAGCTTCGGCAATGTCAGGGGCTTTATCCAGAACCCAAAGGCTGAGCTTCCACTCCGCGAGGACGGCAAGCTGAATGTCGGCGGTATTGTGGGCAGTGGTAATCTTTATGTGCTGCGTGATGTCGGCGGCGAGGAGCCGTATAATGGTATATGTCCGCTTCAGAGCGGCGAGATCGCAGAGGATATAGCCTATTATTATGCAAAAAGTGAACAAATACCGGCAGTATGTGCGTTGGGAGTGCTGGTTGATGTGGACTACAGCTGCAAGGCAGCCGGCGGTGTGCTGATTCAGCTTTTACCCTTTGCTGATCCTGAGGTTGTTGATATTCTCGAAAAAAATGTAATGCGTACTACCTCTGTAACAGACATGCTACAACGGGGCGGAACCGAACTACTGCTAAACACCTTCCTTACTGGAATCGAATACGATGTTTTCGACAACCTTGAAACAGAGTACAGGTGTAACTGCAGCAAAGAACGCACCGACAAGGCTTTGTTGTCACTGAACGACGAAGCACGCGCAGAACTGCTGATAGACGGCCAACTCGAAATGAACTGCCAGTTCTGCGACAAAAAATACATTTACACAAGAGAAGAATTGGAGAAGCTTTATGAACAACCCTAATATGATAGAAAAAACACTGGGCGATTATCTGAGATCAGTCGCCATAAAATATCCTGACAGAACAGCGGTTAAATATACGGGCCGCGACTATAAACGTACCTGGAAAGAGCTTGATGAAGAAACAGACAAAATAGCAAAAGGCTTTATGGCACTTGGAATCGGTAAAGGCGATCATGTTGCTATATGGGCAACAAATGTACCCGAATGGATACTTACACTTTATGCATCAGCAAAAATAGGTGCAGTTCTTGTTACAGTAAACACAAGCTACAAGGTATACGAAGCAGAATACCTGCTCCATCAATCGGATGCCAAGCTGCTTGTTCTGATTGACGGTTTCAAGGATGCCGACTACATTTCGACAATTAACGAGCTTTGTCCTGAAATGAAGAGCAGTGACAGTATTGTTATCAACTCAATCAGACTGCCATTCCTTAAGACAATTGTTTACGCAGGCGACAAAGAACACAAAGGTATGGTTAAGTGGGACACTTTAACAAAGCTCGGCGAATCGGTTTCGGATGAGGAATACAGAAACCTTTCGTCCTCCCTCAATTGTCATGAGATAGTAAATATGCAGTATACCTCCGGAACAACAGGCTTCCCGAAGGGTGTTATGCTTACCCACTACAATATAATAAACAATGGCAGAGTCATTGGTGACGGCATGGCTTTTACCCCCAACGACAGACTTTGCATCTGTGTGCCATTCTTCCATTGCTTCGGTCTTGTGCTTGCATTAATGGCATCGTTAACACACGCAAGCGAAGTTGTACCTATTGATGCATACCGCCCCAAGAAGGTGCTTGATGCACTTCAGAGCGAGGATTGCACAGCTGTTCACGGTGTCCCGACAATGTTCATCGCAATGCTTGAGCATCCCGACTTCCCTACATACAACATTCCGCATCTGCGTACAGGTATTATGGCAGGCTCCCCCTGTCCTATCAAGGTTATGGAGGATGTCGTCAGCAAGATGCATATGCGTGACATTGTTATCGTTTACGGTCAGACCGAATCCTCACCCGGCTGTACAATGACAACCACCTCAGACAGCATTGAAAAGCGTGTTTCGACCGTAGGTCGTTCCTTTTCCGGCGTTGAGACCAAGATTGTCAATCCCGAAACAGGCGAACCCCTCCCTGCAGGTGTACCCGGTGAGTTTTGCGCAAGAGGCTACAACATCATGCGCGGTTATTATAAGATGGAGGAGGCGACAAAGCAGACGATTGATAAGGATGGTTGGTTGCATACAGGCGACCTTGCTGTTGTTGACGAGGAAGGCTATTACAAGATAACCGGACGTATCAAAGATATGATTATTCGCGGCGGTGAAAACATCTATCCGAAGGAAATCGAGGAGTTTATCTACACACTTCCAAAGGTAAAGGATGTCCAGGTTATCGGAGTACCAAGCGTTCAATATGGTGAAGAGGTTTGCGCTGCAGTAATCCTGCGTGAAGGTGAAGTAATGACCGAAGACGAGGTTAAAAATGCCGTCAAAGCAAACATGGCAAGGCATAAAGTGCCATCATATGTTGCTTTCGTCGACAGCTTCCCGATGACTGCAAGCGGAAAGATCCAGAAATTCAAGATGCGCGAATGGGCGATCGAAAAATATAAGCTGAACGATGCAGCAAATATCGAAACTGCATAAATTATTAAATCCTTCGGATTTAATATTAGGTATTTATTGGCTTTCAAACATAAAGTACTGTTTGAATCTGATTTCACCAGACCGCAATAAATACTCCTGTGAAATTTATGTAGCATAAAAGTTTTATAAATTTAAAAATTAGGTATTTTTTGCATAGAGAGGAATGGTTATTAATATGAAGCTATCATTTTCAACATTAGGCTGTCCGGGCTGGAGCTGGAAAGAGATTTATGCAACCGCATTTGATTTCGGGTTCGATGGAATAGAGATACGCGGGCTTGAAAACGAGATGTATATACCCAAATTCCCGAAGTTTGCCGATAATAATATCGAAAACATCAAACGCATCTTCTCAGGCTTGACAAAGATATCAATGCTGACCAGTGGTGCAGTAATCGGCAACCCCAAAAATGTTTCACCCTTCTACAAGGAAGCAACCGACTACATCGACCTTGCTGCCAAGCTTGATGTACCTTTCATAAGGCTTATGATATCACCTCAACCCTACCCTACTGAGGCCGATTACAAATTCGCAGTTGAAACATATAAAAAAATCTGCACTTATGCAAAGGACACCGGAGTTTCTCCGCTTATTGAAACCAACGGCATACTTGCCGAAACTAAAAAGATGAAGCAATTTATGAAAGATGTAAATTGCGAAAACGGCGGCGTTCTATGGGATATCCACCACCCCTACCGCTTCTTCGGCGAAAGCGTTTCCGAAACGCTCGGCAATATCGGCGAGTATGTAAAATACCTGCATGTAAAGGACTCCGAAAAAATCGATACCAAGATCGAATACAGAATGATCGGTTACGGTGATATGCCTGTCAGCGAAGTAATAAGCAGTCTGAAGTCACTTGGTTTCGAAGGTTATCTGTCACTTGAATGGGTAAAACGCTGGTTGCCAGAGCTACAAGAACCGGGCATTGTTTTTTCTCATTACCTGAACTATATGAGTTACATGCTGAAATAAACATGAATTATAAACATAATCTTTACTTAAAAATACATAAAAATTAATTATTTCTTTAATCGAACTTTACTTCCTGATTGTAATATTGTATGGGAGTAATATTCTCTATAATATGAAAAATTCCAACAAAGGAAAATTATAATGAAATTACGAAAGGTTATTTATTTCATAATGTGTGCATTCTTATCAGGCGGTATATTTTCAGGTTGCGAGCCAGCAAACAACACTTCAGAAACATCAAACACACCCTCAACAATTTCTGAAACCTCTGTGGTTGAAAAGGTTGAGCTTCCGTTCACGCCGATTGAACGGCCGACGCTGCTTGCAGATTCAATGCCTGCCATATGTGAACCCAAAGTCAGCGGCGACTTCATCCAGGCATGGCTATGCAACAACTGGTCGAAGTTTGAATGGTCCTTATACCTGAATCAGCTGAAAAAAGCCGGCTTTGAATTTGTTATCATGCAGTACACAACCGGAAGAGAAAATGCAAAATATACTGAATTCTTATACCCGACCGAAATGGCAAACGACCTTTCTATCTCTGCTGCAGACTGCAATGTCTACCCAACCGGAGTTGAAAACCTGCTCAAATCGGCAAAGAAGGCAGGATTAAAAGTCTATATTGGAATTGGCGGAGACAGTGACTGGTGGAATTATGAATTTGAGGACATCGAATGGTGCAAACGCGAAGCTAATTTTACCAACAGATGCATACAAGAGCTGTATGATCTATATAAAGAGGACTACCCCGACACATTTGCCGGCTGGTATTGGGCATGGGAAATGTTCTCGGCAAAAGGCAATCATGAGGTCAACTGGTCTGAGATGATCAGCATTAACCTTGACTATATGACACAACTTGATCCGTCAATGCCTTGCATTTTTTCACCTTTCTTCAGCTCATATGAGGACGTTAGCGTTGAGAGGGTACTTGAAGAATATACATATCTGATGGAGCATACAAGCTTCCGCAAAGGCGACATCTTCTGCCCGCAGGACAACATAGGTATCCACTCCACCGAATATGGCGACGCAAACAACAACAAAGGTAAATATCCAATAACTTTCATGGAACAAGTCGTCAGAGCATTGAAGGAAGCTACCGAAAAGAATCCGAAGGTTCGCTTCTGGTTGAATATCGAAAATTTCAACGGTCCGAATGGTAAATCTGCAACACTCAACAGGTATGTAGACCAGATGAACATTGCCTCAAAGTATGCGGAAAAGCTGATTACCTTCTCATACGCACATTATTACAGCCCGTCGCAAGTCGGCAAAGAATACAACTTGCAATATCTTCAATATCTTGAATGGTTAAAACAAAACCCTCAAACAAATAATATATTAAACTAACAAATGTATTGTGATATTATTAATTCAGAAAAAGCCATGCAGTATTGTCTTTTTCTGTATTGCTTAGATAATTCATTTGATAGTTTCATATAGATAAAAATGCGTGTCAGCAGGATATTTTCTTGACATGCATTTTCATAAAAAACAAGGAGACTGGTGATGGTAGATTTTTTTACAAAACTTTTTGAGAATACAGGTTTGGATTCTAATTTTTCCGAAACAATCGCATATATTGCAGCCGCTGTTATTGTCATTGTTATCTGTGTGTTGGCCAGAATAATAGCAAAGTATGTTATTGTAAAAATTTCTGCGAAGTCTGCGAAAAAGACTAAATTCACATGGGATAATGTGCTTTTTGAAAAACGTTTCTTTCATCGCATCTCACATCTGACCGTTCCTATTGTCATCTCATTTTTTACTAAAACCTTTGAAGAATACGACGGTTTTGTCTCGAAATTCATTGCGGTTTACTCAATCATTGTTGTTATCTGGATTGCAGACTCAATATTGAATACGGTTGACGAGATTTATCGCAGCTATGAAATCTCAAAGGTTCGGCCTATTAAAGGCTTTCTTCAGGTTATCAAGGTTGTCATTATTGCGATCGGAGTCATCATCGGGATTGCCGCACTGATCGGACAGAATCCAATTGTGCTTCTTGGTGGTTTCGGAGCTTTGACTGCAGTTATAACACTGGTGTTCAAGGATGCAATTCTCGGATTTGTTGCCGGGATACAGCTGACCTCAAATAATATGATACGCATCGGCGACTGGATTGAGATGCCAAAATACTCAGCTGACGGTGATGTTATAGAGCTGTCGCTGACAACCGTAAAGGTACAGAACTTCGACAAAACCATCACAACAATCCCGGCATATGCGCTTATTTCTGATTCGTTCATCAACTGGCGCGGAATGGTCAACACAGGTGGCAGGCGTATAAAGCGTGCTGTTTATATTGACACCAACGGAATAAAGTTATGCGATGACGAGATGATAGCACGCTTCGATAAAATCGAATATCTGAAGGATTATATAGGCAGAAAAAAAGAGGACATCGGAAAATTCAATGCTGAAAACAAATTCGACCTCTCCGAACCTGTCAACGGCAGAAGGCTGACGAATATCGGAACCTTCCGTGCATATATAACCGAATATCTGAAGCACCACCCGGGTATTCACCAGGAAATGACCTTGATGGTCAGGCAGCTTGCAGTCGGTACAACCGGTGTACCACTTGAAATTTATGCGTTCACAAACACAACAGATTGGGAGAAATATGAGGGTATTCAATCAGATATTTTTGACCATCTGCTTGCTGTTGTATCAAGATTCGGATTGAGTATTTATCAGCAGCCATCGGGTAGAGATATTGCTGACGCTGCCGCACACATAAAATAGTTTCCAAAATTATCTTAATCAGATTCGGATTTTATGTCTAATCTGTACCTTTTATTTTCAATAAAATCATTGACAACCGGAGTACTTTTCTTTATAATGAGGGCGAAATAGGATAGTAATATATGTCCTGATTCAAGACTGATTTAAGGAGGTACTTGAGTATGAGTATTCAATTACCGCTGAAAAACAAGCCAATATCCGAGTCAGCAAAGGAAGCAATAGCCCGATGTCTGACTCCCGAAAACGAAATATTGTTTACTATTATCGGAGATTTAACCATGAAAGGCAAGTACGGTGAAAGCATACTTGCTGTAAGCCGTGACAAGTTTATTATTGTATCCCCTGAGCTTGAAGGCGGGGTTGCTGAGTATTTACACAGCGATGTCAAGAATGCCAAAGTCAAGCGTATGTATGGGAATGCAAGATTGGATGTCGAGCTTAAAAATGGTCGTAAAGTCTCCGCTTTTCGTTTTACATACTCGGTTGCATCGCTTTGCGATATGGCAGCTCAATTCATTCTGCATATAAGTGAAGGCAAAGACATTGATGAGGAGATGGAAATAGTCTCCGCAACCTTTGAGAAGCTGATGTCTGTTTGCCCGAAATGCGGTAGAACGCTGCTTCATGCCGGTGCTGAGTGCATCCGCTGTCAGTCCAAGAGCAAGATAATGAACAAGTTGATCAAGTACATCAAACCACAGACTAAGCTATTGCTCATTTGCCTGGGACTTGCGCTGCTTACAACCGCAGTCGCACTGCTGCCGCCATACATAGTAAGAATTATGGTTGATGATATCCTTCCTTCGAAAAATAAGGGTGCATTGACTGTTGTCGTCTTTGCATTGCTTGGCGCATACATAATTCAGTTCGGAATCGGCGCGCTCAGAGGCTATTTATTACGTATAAGCGGCGACAGAATAGTTGCGGACCTACGAAATGATGTTTATCGCAAGGCTCAATACCTCCCAATGAAGTTCTACGACAAGACCTCGACCGGTTCGGTCATCAACCGTATTGCCGGAGACACAGGTACATTGCAGGGTTTTATGCTGCGAATTACCCAGGAGGTTGTCGTCCAGTTCTTCCTGCTCGTCGGTATCATACTTATTATGTTCATCATGAACTTGAAACTGACATTGCTGTCGCTTGCACCCGTACCGCTTGTTGTTGTCAGTGCAAAAATATTCGGCAAAAAGATATACCCTTTCTATAAACGCATCTGGCGCAGGTGGTCGGCTGTATCCTCAATCCTAACCGACTCAATCCCAAATATTCGTGTTGTTAAGAGCTTTGCCGGTGAAAAACGAGCTGTATCAAAATTTGAACGCTATAACGAAGAATGGCGTAAGGTTGACACCGCCTCTGCAAAGATAACAAACATCTTCCCCAGCGCAGTTTCGTTCACTGTAATGTGCGGTACAATCCTCATCTGGAGCGTAGGCGGCAACATGGTCATCGACACCGGTGGCGCAGCTCTTTCTCTCGGTCTACTGATGTCCTTCATCACCTACACTTCGATGTTCTACGGTCCTGTCAACTTCTTCGCTTACCTGAGCGACTCATATCAGGCTGCGCTGTCCGCTGCTGAAAGAGTGCTTGACATACTTGATGCAGAACCCGAAAACGACCTTCATGCAGGTGAAAAACCTGATAAGGTATACGGCAGGATTGAATACAAAAATGTAAATTTCTCATTTGACCGCACCAAAAAGGTCATCTCAGAGGTAAACTTAGTCATTGAGCCCGGTGACATAGTTGGTATTGTCGGAACCACAGGTTCTGGCAAATCGACGTTGATAAACCTGCTGCTTCGCTTCTATGACAACTACGAGGGTGAAATTCTTATCGACGGTAAAGATATTAAAACAATAGATTTAGAATATTACCGTTCAAGCATCGGTTATGTACAGCAAGAACCTATGATGTTCAGCGATACAATCTACAACAACATAGCTTATGGTGTGCCTGATGCACCGATTGAAGCTGTTATAAATGCCGCAGAAATTGCAAACGCCCACGAATTTATCGCACGCCAGCCCGATGGATATGACTCGATGCTTGGCGAACGCGGTGTCGGGCTTTCCGGTGGCGAAAAACAAAGACTGTCGATTGCGAGAGCTGTACTTAAAAACCCAAGTATACTTGTATTCGACGAAGCAACCGCCGCAGTTGACTCCGAGACCGAAAACATGATCCAGGAAGCAATCGAGCGGCTTATTAAAGGCAGGACAACGCTTATGATAGCACACAGGCTTTCGACTCTACGCAAGGCGAACAGGATCATTGTTGTCGATCAGGGCAAAATTATCGAAAACGGCTCACACGATGAGCTGATGGCACTCAAGGGTAAGTACTATAGGTTGATTGAAATACAGTCCATGTCCGAGAAGGTTAGAAAAAGTAAAGAAGACGAGAATTTTGAGTAAAATTATAAAGGCTTTCATTAATTGGTGGCTCCGCCACCAAACCCCCGTTCAAGTAACTTTTTTGAAAAACAGTTACTTGAAAATCCTCAAAAAATTTTAAAATTTTATGGAGATAGAAATATGTCAAGACTTTATATAGAAGGCGATATGGCACGCTTTATAAAAGCAGAAGCAAATCTAATCAATGTTGAGCTTTATGACGGTATAAAGTTCGATATGCTTGAGCCACGCAGACTGTTCCCTATCAGCGGTCTTAACAAATATATAACCCTACTTGACTCCGAAGGTAACGAGAAGGCAATTATCCGAGACCTGGACTCGCTTATACCCGAATCAAAGAAGGTTGTCACAGATTGCCTCAACGAATATTATATGATTCCTAAGATAACAAAGCTGGTTGATAGCACAGATAAATTCGGTGTGCTGAAATGGACGGTTGAAACCGACCACGGCATTAAAACCTTTGACATCCGCAACCGTTACAGCGACATCAAATCACTGTTTGACGGCAGAATACTGATCCGCGACTCGGACGATAACCGCTACGAGATTCCCGATACAAGCAAGCTTGACAAAAAGAGCCAGTATCTGCTTTACCTGGAATTATAACACTATACCCTACTATATCAAGTGGAAAAACACAACAATTCATTACTGATAGATCTATTTTACGGTTGAAATTCTTGATTTTTTGTGTTATGATAGATTATAATAAGTATTACTGAACATTAATTTTACGGGAGGGCAATATGAAACTGATACTTGCGGTTGTAAATAATGATGACAGCGCTGTTGTCACCTCAGCTTTGACAAAGGAAGGCTTCTTTGTTACTAAGCTGACAACCACCGGTGGATTCCTTATGGTTGGCAACACCACCCTGTTAATCGGTACAGAGGATGACCAGATCGACAACATCAAAACCATCCTGCGCAGATATTGCTCAACCCGCAAGCAAATCAACCCGTCCTCAAGTTCTTTCGGCAAAAGCCTGGATAATCAGGGAATCGCCGAAGAAGTCACGGTCGGCGGTGCAACCTTCTTCGTACTGTCGGTTGATAGCTACGAGAAACTGTAAGGACTATTCAATAAAAGTCAAGCAGACAGGAATTAATCCTGTCTGCTTTTGTGTTTTTGCATAAGAAAAATGTCAAATGTTTGTGCAATTCGTTGATTTATTATATTGTTTTTTGATTATCAAAGGAATAAAATTGTGATTGTGCGCTGTCTGTGAACCATGCGTGATACAACGATTCAGAAAGAAGATTTTGTGTGATTAAAAGCTTTTTCGGAATGCTTAAAAATGAATTCAAGAGTTATAATGCAGGTGCATTCAGTAAAGACCTGCTTGCCGGAATAACAGTTGCAGCGGTAGCGCTTCCGCTTGCGCTTGCGTTCGGTGTCAGCAGCGGTGCAACCGCAGCAGCCGGTCTGGTCACAGCAATCCTTGCTGGACTTATCATCGGCGGGCTGTCGGGAGCATCCTATCAGATTTCGGGGCCTACAGGTGCGATGTCTGCGATTCTGATTTCACTGGTTGCAAAGCACGGACTTCAAGGTGTTTTCATTGCCTGCCTTATTTCCGGTATCATTCTCATTCTTGCCGGAATACTGAAATTCGGAAACCTGGTTTCTTTTATCCCGATGCCTGTTATAACAGGCTTCACCTCAGGTATTGCGATCATTATCGCACTCGGACAAATTGACAACATCACAGGCTTCAAATCGCACGGCGAAACTGCGATCGATAAAATCAGCAGTTATTTTACCTCCGCACAATCGCTGAACACGACTGCGCTTATCATTGGACTTGCTGTAATCTTGTTCATGTTTGCATACCCGAAAAAACTTACAAAATATTGTCCCTCCTCACTTGCGGCAATTATAATTGTTACTGCTGCAAATATGATATTCGACTTTGATGTCAAATCGGTCGGTGATATTCCTCAATCTATTTTTCTTGCTGACAGACTCAGTTTCTCATCAATCAACTTTTCTGAGCTTCAAAACTTCATCACCACTGCTATATCCATCGCAGCACTCGGTATGATCGAAAGTCTGCTTTGCGGTGCGAGTGCAGGCAGGATGAAGAACGAAAAGCTAAACACAGGCACCGAGTTAATTGCCCAGGGTATCGGAAACATAGTGCTTCCCTTCTTCGGTGGAGTTCCTGCAACAGCTGCAATCGCAAGAACCAGCGTCGCAATAAAGGCCGGCTGCAAAACCCGTCTTACAAGCATTATACACTCAGGCGTGCTGTTATTATCGATGTTTGCCCTTGCACCAATAATGTCTAAAATCCCGCTTCCTGCGCTCGCCGGTGTGCTTATAGTCACTGCCTGGAGGATGAACGAATGGGAAGCGATCAGAAATATATTCAATAAAAAATTCGTCTCAGCAATACTCCAATTCACAATAACCATGATCGCAACAGTTGTATTTGACCTGACAATCGCAATAATGATCGGTATTGTGTTCTCAGTAATCATCTTCATTATCAACATTTCTGATGTACAAGTCAGTATTGCTGATGTCGACAAGGAAAAACTCTGCGGTAGAAAATACTGCGTACATCATGAACATACAAGCGTCGCATATATTGTCGGCCCACTCTATTTCGGAACAGCTAACAAGCTCGGCGACAAGCTTGCATCAGCATCCCAGAAAGATATACTCATTCTGTCGCTGCGTGGTGTACCGTTTGCCGACTTGTCGGGTGTTCAGGCGCTTGAGGAGCTTTGCAAAAAACTGAAGGCTGAAAACACCGAGGTTTATTTTGCAGGCGTACAGCCTAAAGTTATGGAAATGTTCCGCCGCTGCAATATTGTTGATGAGGTCGGCGAACAAAACTTCTTCTGGAGCGCCGACAAGGCTCTCACATATATCACTGAACAGAATATAGCAGCATAAATTTTGAAATTAATATTAATATACACACCGAGACTTGTTTTGGACTTCGAGTGTTTGTATTGGAGTGGAGCAGCAAATGCAATCATTTGTTTTCAATTGATATCAATTACTCACCAAATGAGTTTCTTGGTCGCTCATTTTACATCGTTTTAATTATTCCAACCGGAGCTATTATTTGATTTTGCATTTTCCGATAATATTTCCGGTCAACATAAAAACGCCTGATATACTCAGACGTTTTTTTATTTCTTCACACTTATTAATGATACTATTATAACACGGAAACCCGAAAAATCGTCCGGATTTTTTCCGGCTTATTAATTCAGATAGAAATCGGGTTTGCCCATATACCCGAAATAATATTCTTTCTGCGAGACAAATTGATGTGCAAATGCAAATACAGAAAGGATATGATACAGCTTCTGTGTACAGCATAACTCATAAATTGAAAGAATACCTTCTTCAACATCAAGGTCTTTTCTTGATATCATACCCAGCGACAGCATATTTTCAAGATTAAGCTTTACATCAGCTTCAGGAATATCATTCTTCTTTGCAAGCGATGCTGCTGTACACGCTCCGGAATTTTGTAGAATATAAATAAACAGCTTCATAAACAGCTTATCCGAAAGTGCATTTAATAACGGGTATGCCGATTCATCCTTCATATAATTCAACCAACCATTGTCAGGTCTGTTGAGCATCAGTCCACCGATATTCTCTTTGTAAAACAACACAACACTATCTCTGATTATCGTTGTCTGTGAATCGGGATTTTCCTTTAGTCTTCGGATAGAAATATCCACTTTTTCTTCAAAGCTCATTCCCGAATCATTTTCAGTATAATGCCAGTATTTTTGCATAAAAGTTAAAAAGCTCTTCCGTGCTTCATCGAGGATATCACCGACGACAGCTGATGAAGCAATGTTTTTATTTTTTCTGCCAAACAGCTCATCAATTGATATCTCAAAAATATCGGCTATAACAGGCAACAGCATTATATCGGGCATTGTAGCTGAATTTTCCCACTTTGATATTGATTGTGCCGAGACACCTATCGTTGACGCAAGCTCTTCCTGTGTCATATTTTTTGATTTTCTCAGCTCTGCGATTTTCTCACCTATTGAATTCATGTTATTTTCTCCATTTCGTTAGATTCGTTATCGATAACCTTGAATTCATTATACTGTATAAAATTCTGATAATCCATGTATTATTTTTATAATGATTTGCTTATTTGGATAGTAATTATATCACAAAGCCAACATTAGGTATATCAACATTTTTTCTTTTATTTAGTTGGCTTTTAGGAAAATGCTCTGCATTTTCAGAAGGTTAGCAATAATTTATTATATCATCCTAACCCCAAATTCAAATGTAAACTCTTTTTCGTCAAGGCGGTATTTGCTGTCGAGTGCAGGACCGCAGGAGTTGCTGCCGCAGCCGCTCATTTTGTAGTCAATGATGACAAATGTTTCGTCACTACGCATCAGCTCATTCGGATGCTTTGCGTTTTGTATCGCTTCTACAGAATAATGCGATACGTTGAACGAAAATTCGGGCATGCCTTCAAAAAGTAATCCATGACCGTTCCTATTGGTTACCGTAAGACGCGTTGTGCCATAATGCGAGCCGTTTTCCTGCGGATATAAGTAATTCTCGAACAGCTCGTTAACAGTGGTGTCGTATTTACCCCATTTACATCCGTGGTGCTTGTCAATATAGCTTTCCTGACTGCCATAACCCCAATAGGTAACATTATCGAAGCCATCAGGCATAGTGAACTTCATTCCGAAGCGTGGCAGGTAGTTGATACAGTCGGCAACAATAGCATGAATTTTGAACCTGATAACTCCGTCATTTTCGAGAAAATACTCGACTTTTGCTTTTACGGCAGGAATTCTGCCTGCGCTACCCAATGAAATTTCAGATGTCAGTACATGAATATCTTCGATGTATGAAAAGTCGGAGCTGTAGAGCTTCTGTTTTATATGATGCAGTCCCATGTTGTCCCACTGCTTGTCATTATCCATCAACGCACGTGTTATGATGAACTCGCAGGGTGTTGCAATCAAATCGATATTATATTTTAAATCAGTCAAGCAGCCTGTAAATGTATCGAAGCTAAAGAACTTGTCATTACAAACAGCTTGTACATATCGATCTTTCCATGAAAAATCCGGGTTCTCGCACTTCTGTTTCTCTGCTTTTGCAACCATTACCGGCAGCTCGAACTGTTTAAAGTAAAGCTCATGTCCGGGCTTTGCCCATGTGTTGCCATCAGGCAGTACGGCTGATATTGTCAGCATACACTTCATCTCAGCCTGTCCAGGCAGCTGTACAGGCAGCTCAATTATTTCCGAACAATGCGGTTTTATGCCTGCAATCGTAAGATTGCCACTTTGTATATTTTCACCATCTATTTCAACGTTCCAGTGTAGGACAACCCCATCGGTTGTTATAAAATCGTATAAATTTGTGATTATGATTATACCTTTAGCAATATCAACAGCTTCAAACCTCAATGGCTTGTAAACTGCCTTGACCTCAAGTAATCCGGTATGCGGTGTGCGGTCGGGATAAACAAGTCCATCCATGCAGAAGTTGCCGTCATGCGGATATTCACCGCTGTCTCCGCCGTAAATATACATCTCGCTGCCATCGGTGGCGGTCTTTTTAATTGCGTGGTCGCACCATTCCCAGATGCAACCGCCCATCAGCCTGTCGTGCTTGTATATAATATCCCAGTAGTCATGTACATCACCGGGTCCGTTACCCATTGCGTGGCTGTACTCGCAAAGGATGAAGGGCTTTGTTAATTCGTCAGTTGTTGCATACTCCTCAATTTCGCTTGGTGTAGAATACATTCTGCTGATAACACCGATCATGCTTATATCAAGGTTGTCATGATAAATCCAAGCCGAGCCTTCGTAGTGAATCGGACGTGATAAATCCTCTTCATGCAGCCATCTTGCAGCATTGATATGATTTTCACCGTAGCCCGACTCGTTGCCAAGCGACCACATTATAACGCATGCATGACTTTTGTCCCTCTCATACATTCTTGCAATACGGTCGAGATGCGCTGCCTTCCATTCGGGTAAATTAGTAAGGTGCGAAAAATCCTTTATGCTGTAAGGGTTATCCTTGAAGCAGACCGTACCGTGCGACTCGATATCAGCTTCCTCTATAACATAGAATCCAATTCTATCGCATAATTCATAGAAAACAGGACTGTTTGGATAATGCGAGGTTCTGATTGCATTTATATTATGCTGTTTCATCAAGAGCAGCTCGGCTTCGATGAACTCGGGTGTAAGCGTCTGACCTGTTGTCGGGGAGGAATCGTGGCGGTTGACGCCTTTGAGCTTTACAGCTTTGCCGTTTATTTTGAAGACATCACCGCAGATTTCAACCTTTCTGAAACCAACCGGAATTTCGATGATTTCGTCAGATGTTTCAAGCGTTAAGGTATATAAAACCGGATTTTCTGCGCTCCATAACTCAACATCAGGAACATCAAAAACGATTTCCTTTTTGGAGGATAAAATAATGCTGTCAGGTTCGGTAAGTGTTGCTTTTATATCAAGCTCGGTATTGACTATCAATGAAACCTCAAGCCTTGCAGAGCTGAAATCATCTGCGAAAGATTGCTTTAAATCGATATCAACAATACGCTTGTCCGGTCTGGTTGTAAGGTACACATCACGAAAGATTCCCGAAAATCTGAAGATGTCCTGATCCTCAAGATAGCTGCCGTCGCACCACTTCAAGACAGCCGCAGCAAGTCTGTTGCTTCCCTCATGTATGTATTCGGTTATGTTGTATTCGACAGTCAGCCTTGAGCCTTTGGAGAAGCCGACAAAATCGCCGTTTACCCAGAGAAACAAACAGGAATTCACTCCGTCAAAGGATATGAAGGTATCACCCTCAATCTGTTCCTTTGTTATCATAAAATCCCTGACATAGCAGCCGACAGGGTTTCCGGTCGGCACATACGGCGGATCGAAGGGGAACGGGAAGCGGTAGTTGGTGTATTGTATGTGATCATACCCGTTCGCCTGCCAGCAGGAAGGGACAACGAGGTCATCCCAAGCCGCAGCATCAAAATCGGCTGCATAAAAATTATCATCAGCCCCGGTGAGATCTGTGTTGTATTTAAATTTCCAGACGCCGTTCAAGCTTGTTATCTGCGGTTTGCCGCCAGCTTTGCTGTACGGCTTGAAAAACGAATGCGCAGGAACAGTATTTATAGTTGTGATTTCACTGTTCTCATAATATTTAGGCAGATTAAGCATATCGCACCTCTTGTTTTATTGTACTTATACAAATTTTAACACACCAATCTATATAAATCAACAAGAATATTATATAATAAATAATAAAATATTAAAAACCTATTGACAGATGATTTTGAATGTGATAATATGGTAACGGTGAGGGTTCGTGTTTTTCCAGCACAGAACCAAATATGCCACCGTACTGAGTGTCAGTATACTGAGGATCAGTGCAGAAAGAGAGGACTTAATATGATAGCTACTGGAATGGAGATTGTAATTTAATTGAATAGGCGGAGCAAACAGGACCAATACTAACCCGAATCTGTTGGTTTAAAACAATTATAATTTTGTTTTTGTTTGTGATGCTGTTATTAAGTAACCTTTCGAATACTGTATTGACTGATACTTATCTCGATTAATGAACATATATTATGTTTTATGAAAGATTAGTATTATATAGTAGCACATCGTTAGGGTGTGTTATTTTTATGCGTAAATATGTTCAGACAATTGACCGAATTGCATATTGTCTGTATAAAACCAAAACTTGTTGTTAAAAACATGTTCTGGTTGCCGCAGTTAATCCGGCCGAATAGGCTGCTTGACTGCGGTATTTTTCTGCCTAAAATATGAATGGTATTTTAAGGGAGATGTTTTCTCCCCCGGCGTATTTTTAGGAGAACAGACAACAATGCAACATTTAATTTATTACGGAAACAAAATATTAGTGGAGGAATTTAATGATCGACATAAAAACCTATGGATACAACCAAGCGGCAGAAGAGCAATACGGCTTTTTGGCTGCAAGGATAACCGCAGTTCACAGGGAGCTTTTCGAGATAGTCTGCGAGATGGGAACAGTCAATGCTCGTCTGAAAAGCTCGGTGTACTACAATAAAAACGAAACCTTCCCCACTGTCGGGGACTTTGTGAAAATAATATACAACCCTTATGGCGAAAGCCTGATCGTGAAAACACTACCGAGAAAGTCCTTTTTCTCAAGGCTGGACCCCTCCTCAAGCGGGTACAGTGATCAGGCTGTTGCCGCCAACTTCGACTATGTGTTCATCATGCAGTCGCTAAACCTCGATTTCAATCTGAAACGAATCGAACGTTACCTCACTCTTGCATGGCAAAGTGGAGCAACACCCGTTATCATCTTGACTAAATCCGACCTTGTCGAAGATTTCAATGAACAGCTAAAAGAAATCGAAAAGGTTGCGATTGGTGTTGATATCCACGCAATCAGCGCAAAAGCAGGCAACGGACTTGAATGCCTTGATAAATATCTGCAACCGGGAAAAACAATCGTGTTCCTTGGCTCCTCGGGCGTCGGAAAATCAAGCCTTGTCAATGCACTTGCAGGCGAGGAGATAATGAATGTCAACGAAATCCGTGAAGACGACAGCAAGGGTAGACACACAACCACCCACCGCCAGCTTATTATGCTTAACAGTGGTGTCATGATTATAGACACTCCCGGTATGCGTGAGCTTGGCATGTGGGATGTAACAAGCGGTCTCGGTGGAGCGTTTGAGGATGTTGAAAGCTATTTCCCGATGTGTAAGTTCAGAGACTGCAAGCACCAGAGCGAACCCGGATGTGCTGTCAAAGCCGCAATCGAAAACGGAGAACTGCCGCGCGAACGTTGGGAAAGCTATATCCAACTGAAGAACGAAGCAAAGTATTCTGATGACAAACAAGCATATCTGCGCCAGAAAACCGAGTTCTTCAAGAATATTAATAAACTCAACAAGCAAGCACGAAAATCAAGCAAGGAGTTTAAAAATGATAAATGATACAATATTCAACAAAATCAACATCAATAATATTATAAAACCTTTGGCTGAATACAGTACTTCGCTTACCGGTGTTCTTGATGATTTCTGGGAAGACCATATTTTAAGTGCAGAAGCATATAGTATTCTTTTGAATAATATCGATATAGGATTTTTCACTGTTTACAATAATGACAAAATAACATCATTTTATGTTGAAAAAGAGTTTTTCGATATTACACAAAGAATATTCAGACAAATACTTGATGAGTTCAAAGTAAAGACCGCATTTGTAGCAACCTGCGATGAACTATTTCTTTCATTGTGTTTGGATAATCATAAAAATGTTAAAATGCAAGCTTACTTCTTCAAGCTTAGTTCTAAAAAAGTCCGCGAGCCTGAATGGGATCGTTCACTTCTGAATCTTGCAAAGCTTGAGGATATAAATGATATCCTTGACAAAGAGGGTGTTGCTGAAAACATCAAAGCCGGAAAGTATTATGTTATGAGAAAAAACGGTATATTTGTCGGTCAGGGATTTTACAGCAGAAATGAAATAAATCCGGAAATGGTTTCAATCGGCATGAGTGTTCATCCCGATTACAGACAAAAAGGAGTTGGCAGAAGCATCATAATTCATTTGAAAGATATCTGTCTTGAACAGGGGTTAATTCCGAACTGTGGCTGTTGGTATTACAACCACAATTCAAAGAAAACTCTTGGAAGTGCCGGATTTGTTACAAAAACAAGATTATTGAACATACAATTTGAGGAGTCAAAATATGAGCAATAATGATTATGAAAGAAACAAAGAGAACGCTAAGTTAAAAAAAACGAAATTCAAAGACTGACTACCGACACATGGCTTGTGCAGAAAGCTTCACCTGCAAGGCCTGTGGCGCCTTTGTCGTGCCGGAGGGAGCTGGCAGTCAACACCGTAATCATTGCCCGAAATGTCTGTCCAGCATACATGTGGACAACGAACCGGGTGATCGAGCATCTCTTTGTAAAGGAATCATGATTCCTATCGGAGTGTGGATACGCAAAAATGGTGAGTGGGCAATAATCCATCGTTGTCAGCTTTGTGGAACGCTCAGCTCAAACCGCATAGCAGCAGACGATAACCCGGTTTTGTTGATGTCTATTGCGCTAAAACCACTGGCTGCTCCTCCCTTCCCGTTGGGACGAATGGAACAAATTGTAAATAAATTATCGGAGAAATCATATGAACACAAACAATAAATGGAATGAATTTATAATCAAATATAAAAGTCCAAAAACAAACAAAGAACTGACCACACCGATTGAAGCAACCCTTGCAAACGGAGCCAAAATAATCCTCCGGCTTGAACAGCCGGAGGATTACCATGAGGTTGAGCTGTTGATAAGAGCTGCTTTCTGGAAAGCCGAAAACAAGAAAAAGCTGAATGGTATAGGATGTGATGAGCATTACCTTACACATACTCTGCGTACCGCTCCCGAGTTTATTCAAGAACTGGATTTTGTTGCTGTACATGGTAATAAAATAGTCGGCAATGTTATGTACAGCGTTGCATATGTGCAAAAGCCTGATAGAACAAAGCATCCTGTCATCAACTTCGGACCGCTTTCTGTGCTTCCGGAGTATCAGAAAACAGGAGTTGGCTCAGCGCTTATGCGACACACATTAAGAGTAGCTGACCTGATGGGTTATGGTGCGGTGTTGTTCTTCGGGCATCCCGAATATTATCCTCGCTTCGGCTTCAAAGAAGCGAAAGAATTCGGTATCACAACCGCTTGGGGTGCAAACTTCCCTGCTTTTATGGCAATGGAGCTGATACACGGTTCTCTGAGCGGTGTAACAGGCTCATTCTATGAGTCACCATTATTTAATGTTGACAATGAAAAAGCAAGAGAATTTGATAGAATGATTTTCTGCAGGGGGTAACGGATGAATATGTACAAACCAAATAATCTGGATTACAACACATACTTAAAAGTAATAAGTGATGATGTTTATTGGACTGTTTGCAACTATAATCTTTTTATGATGTGTGAAACACCAAATCAAAATGCGTTTCGAGATTTACCAGATAGATATTCGTTCAGACTATGTGGACGAGATGAACTTGAAATATGGAATCATATTGCTGTTGAAGAACCAAATGTCAATTATGTCTCAGAATACTATAAAAAAATTTATGCGAAACATGAGGATGAATTTTTCCGGCGTTGCACATTCGTCTGCAACTCAGATGACAAACCAATTGCCACTTGTTTTTTGTGGCGATCTTATGGAGAAATAAATACTATTGGTTGGTTCAGAACATTACCCGAATATGAAGGTAAAGGAATCGGGCGTGCATTACTTAGCAAAATTTTAAAGGAAGCTACATTTCCAGTATACTTGCACACACAACCAACATCAGCAAGAGCAATAAAATTGTACTCTGATTTCGGGTTTAAGTTGATTACAGATCAAATGATAGGATATAGAAAGAACAACTTAACTGAGAGTTTGCCCTTTTTGCAGATGGTTTTACCAGAACCCGATTATTTGGCACTACAAACCATAAAAGCCACACCTGCTTTAATTGAAGCAGCACTATCTATTGCGACAGGAGAATTTTAATGCTTATTACACATGAAAATATAAAAATACGCAACACTGTTCCAGATGATGCAGAGATATTGTGCCATTGGTGGAATGACGGGAAGGTTATGGCTCATACAGGCTTCCCTAATGGTTTAGGCACAACAAAAGAAGCTGTACTCAACCAGATGCAAAATTATGATAATGAAAAATACAGAGTTTTTATTATTGAAATCGACTCAAAGCCGGTAGGCGAGATGAATTACCGAAACATGAGCGACAAAACTGCACAAATCGGTATCAAAATCTGTGATTTCTGTTATCAGGATAAGGGATATGGAACGATCATACTCAAACTTTTCATCAATACGCTGTTTGATGATTTGGGATATGAGAAAATTATTCTCGATACAAATTTAAAAAATGTACGAGCACAGCATGTCTATGAAAAATTAGGTTTTATCAAACAAAAAATAAATATCGATTCATGGAAAGATCAAATCGGTAATCTTCAATCATCAATAGATTATGCGCTGACTAAAGAAAAGTGGAGAATAAATTATTATGAACGAAAAAGAAATTACTAATGTCCTTAAAGAAGCTCTTGAATCACTTCCATATGTATATGCATTTTGGATAGAAGGTTCTTTTGCCACAGGAACTGCAGATGAATATTCTGATATTGATTATTGGGTTGATGTTGATGATGAAAAGGTCACCGACATGCTGCACAATGTAGAAACAGCTCTGCAAAAGATAGGTGAACTTGATGAACGAGATGATAACAGTAACGGGCATCCGAAATTAGGTCAAATAGTATATCACATCAAGGGAACTAATCCCTATCTCGTATTGGATTTCAATTGGCAACTACACTCAAGAGACCGAAATGAATATTTTTATTATAAAAATGATATTGTTGAGGGTGCAAAGGTTATATTTGATAAAGATGAAATAGTTAGATTTGTCGAAATAGACCGAAAGATAATAGCAAATAATAAAAACTCTTGTAGAGCTGATTGCGATTATCATTACAGTCAGCACTTTAGAGTACAAAAATATATTTTGCGTGGAACTCTCCCTGAATGTTATGCATATCACAACAGATATGTTATTGAACCATTAGTAATTATGCTCAGATTAAAATATACTCCGATGTATCCGCATCATTACCTTTTACACATTTCACATCATATTCCTAAAGCTGATTTGACAAGATTAGAAAAGCTACTTAAAATATCTAATCTGAAAGGATTTGACGATGGAATGAAGGATGCAGAAAGCTGGTATAAGGAACTACAATCTGAAATATATGGTTTGGAGGAATAATTATAAAAAATCGAAATTTTAAATATGAAACCTTAAATTATGCTTTATCAAAAATGCTCAGCGTAACAGTGATTAATTCCGATTATCAAATAAAGCAGTTGCAAGGTGGAACAGTGGGTGATGTAAAGCTTATCTCAGGTTTCGCTAAAACTGCGGTCGGTGTTGAACTACCGTATAAACTTGTTTTAAAAACACAGAAAAAATGGGAACGCCCCGGTGATCCGAATTCGTGGCGAAGAGAATACGACCTCTATGTGTCGGATTTTAGTACAGCTTTTTCTGACACACTTTGCTGGCCAAAATGCTTTTATGCAGAGATAAACGGTGATGAAACACAGATATGGATGGAGTACATCGACGGTATATCAGGTGCAAATCTCAAAATCGAAATGCTTGAACAAGCAGCATTAGAGTTAGGACGCTATCAAGGCAGAATATCCAAACAATATAATAATTTAAGGAATATATCATGTCTTGGCGATACTGGTTTTTTAGAAAGGGAATTCAAGCAGTGGCATACACAGTCTTTTACATATGATTATCTTATATCTGAGCCATGCAGAATGCCAGGATTCCTGAAAGAAATGCTTAAGGATGGTTCCATTCAGTTAGTAGATGGTAAATCCTTTGAATACAGCTACCTTCGTTCAAGAGGCTGTAATATATCTGAACACTTAAAAAATATGCTCATGGATATTGACGATCATATGGAAACATTGTTTGATGAGTCGAAAAAACTGCCTGTTGTGCTGTGCCATCGGGATTTTTGGAACGAAAATATATTCTTTTCTGATGATAAAATAAGACTTATAGATTGGGACACAGCCGGTTGGGGTTACCTTGGCGAAGATGTTGCAAGTCTAATTATTGATGGTATGAACGTGGAGCGATTTGAAGAAAACTGCAAGAGGCTTGTTCCAGCTTACCTGAAAGGAATTATTGAATACATGGACATACCATCTATAGATGAACCCATTATTTTAACAATGACCCTTATCAAGTTCGGATACCGCATGATGCAAGAATATATGTTTTCGGAATCACCTAACGAAAAAAGTTGGGGAGTAAATGCTCTTCAAAAAATCTATGAAATGGGGTATATATAAAACTCCATGTAAATTTTGAAAGCATTAACCCAACAGCAACCGGCTTCTGGCTCAAACATTTCACCGCATACACCAACTCTGTTGTCAGAAGAATCGACGAGAGTGTATTGACATTTTAACCACCTGCATTTATACTTGAACATGGATTAATAATCAACTGAGAAGGTTTAATAAATGAAAAGATTTATTTTAATTCCCGATTCTTTTAAAGGCACAATGAGTTCCGTTGAAATTTGCGGCATTATGGAGAAAGCGATTCTGAACAATATCCCTGCTGCTCAGATAAAATCTGTGCCTGTCGCAGATGGTGGTGAAGGAAGTGTTGATGCATTTTTGTCAGCTATGTGCGGAGAGAAGGTATTTGTAACAGTAAAAGGTCCGTATTTCGAGGACATGCAAGCCTTTTATGGTCTTATTGAAGACGGGAAAACAGCTGTAATCGAAATGGCTGCATGCGCTGGCTTGCCACTTGTTGAAGGCAACCCGAATCCCTGCATGACGACAACCTTTGGTGTCGGACAGTTAATGGAGGATGCAATAAAAAGAGGCTGCAAAAAAATCATAATAGGACTTGGCGGAAGCTGTACAAACGACGGCGGAACAGGCGCAGCTGCTGCTTAAGGATGCTGACGGGAACTCATTTGTTCCGGTCGGCAAAACGTTAAAAGATATCGCATATATTGACAAATCGCAGCTTCATCCGGATTTAAAGAATGTTGAGATTATAACAATGTGTGATATCAACAATCCTTTGCACGGAAAAACCGGAGCGGCATATGTTTTCTCGCCACAAAAAGGAGCCTCTGCCGAGCAAGTCGAATTGTTAGATGCCGGACTTATTAACCTTGATAAGGTAGTGCAAAAAAGCTTAAATTTATCGCTTGCCCAGCTCAAAGGCGCAGGCGCTGCCGGCGGGATGGGCTTCGGCATGGTTGCATTCTTTGGTTCAGAACTTCAGATGGGTATTGAAACAATACTTGATACAGTAAATTTCGATGAAATGCTGAAGGACACGGATTTTGTATTGACCGGAGAAGGTAAACTTGACACCCAGAGCATCAGAGGCAAGGTTGTTATCGGTGTTGCTAACCGCACGAGAAAGGTAAATGTACCGCTTATTGCTGTTGTCGGAGATATTGGTGACGGAATTGAAGAAGCGTATGAAAAGGGGGTCAGCGGTATTTTCAGCATCAACCGTGTCGCTGTTCCATTCAAGGAGGCAAAACTGCGTGCTAAACAAGACTTATACCTTACAGTCGACAATCTAATGAAGTTTTTTAGAAAGACGGAAATAATAAAAGCTATGAGAGGATATGAACCTCACAATGAACAGAAACCCTTATAAGTTCTTTATAATAACATATATATGGACATGGGGATTGCTTGCAATACCGATTATATTTAATTTAAACTACAGTAATATTATTACAAAGATGTCGTTTTATATTGCAGGTGCAGCACCGTCTGCTGTTGCGCTAATTCTTGTTTTCTCTTCAAAAGATAAAGAATACATAAAAAGTTTCTTTAACAGATTAATCAATTTTCGTCTGATTAACTTAAAATCATATATATTCATATTTACCTTCATACCTACAGCTAATATTGTTGCTACCTCAATATATTCTGCAATTTGGAATGTTTCTTTTAATTTCAATCCCTCGATAAATAATTTATTTGATATTTTAATGTTTGCGTTTTTCATGTTATTGTTTGGTCCGTTAGCTGAAGAACTTGGTTGGCGTGGTTATGCTCTTGATAAACTTACTAATAAATACAACATTATAAAATCATGTTTACTGATATCTGTTTTTTGGGCGCTTTGGCATGCTCCGATGTTCCTTATAAATGGCACTTACCAAAATTCAATCGCACATCAGTCATGGTTGCTCATTGTTGATTTTTTTATTGCAATTATTGCAAATAGCTTTATTATGACTATAATATATATTAAAAATAATAAAAGTATTTTATCCGGTATTCTTTATCATTTTAATATTAACTTTTTTGGTGAATTGTTTGATTTAAATAATAGTGAGATGTTCTTAAGAACATTGATCCAAGTAGTTATTTCAATTATCTTAATAGGTGTCCTAATAAAAAAGGATCAATTATATGATAAAAAAACCGCTTAATACAACAAAATTTATACCGCTGCTTATTCTTGCAACGGTTGTCATTCTTCTGTTTTTCATAAACAACACCGATCCCCTTGAGGTTTCAATTAATAGAGACGACAGCTTTTTCTGGGATTTTGATATAGTCGACAACCAGGTTCAAATACAGTGCTTTGTTACCTTGATAAACAATACTGACACTGATAAAACCGTAACTATAACCGGGCATTTCCCCGATGATGTTGAAAATGGTCTTTTAAAAGAAGCAGACCTGACTGCTGTTGATGAAAACGGTGAGACTGCGAAATTTGTTGTTTCGGCAGATTCCGAGCAGCCGTTCGAGGTTATTTTTATCGGTCAGTGCGGTGGCGGAAACACTAAACATGATAAAAACCTGCCGGATATTGATATTACAGTTATTGATTCAGACGAAAGCGAGAGCAATTAATAATGATTTCATTCATAAACCGAAAACGACTGACTGCCGATATCAATGTCGACAGTATTTCGAGAATCGCTCAGATACTTGACGAAAACGGCATCAAATACTATCAGCACAAAACAACCGACAATATGATCCTTCCCACAAACATTACCCTTCAACGCTCAACAAATCTGCCCGTCCCCGAACGCAAAAAAAAGATCTATATATATATTATTTATGTACGAAGATGTGATTATAAAAAAGCAAAAGAACTGCTTTTACTCATTTAAATGTATTTTTATAAAGAAAAAAGCATATATAATACCATGATAGGTTTATATATGCTTTTTAAATATTTTTATTGAGGTAATGAATGAACACAAACAACAATGAAATGAGATACTTCACTCTTGCAGAACTTGCGGAGTACAATGGTCAGGACGGAATGCCTGTTTATGTTGCAATGGACGGTATCGTTTACGATCTGACACAAAGCAGTCTCTGGGCTGATGCCAAACACTTTGGAATGATACCGGGAAAAGATCTGACCATCAACTACAAAGCCTGTCATGCGGGACGACCGAGACTTGACATGTTTCCTATAGTCGGATATCTTGCTAAGCCTAAATAACCTGGAATATATAGAATTTCAAATAATCGGTTTCGGGTACATTCCAGAGTATAGGATGATCGCAGGACTGCTGGCGTACCTCGATCTGCCTGAGCTGAACTGAAGCTTCAATTGCAGCTGCATGCAGCATTTTGATAAACAGCTTGTCCTCCATGAAATGTGAGCAGGAGCAGGTCGCAAGATATCCGCCACGTGGCAGCAGCTTCATTGCGGCAGTGTTTATTTCCTTATACCCTCTCGTTGCACTTGTTATTGTCTTTCTTGACTTTGTAAATGCCGGTGGATCCAGTATAATAAAATCGTAGGACTTATCCTTTTCCTCGATCATTTTCTGCAGTAAATCAAATACATTCGCAACCGTAAATTCCATTCTGCTGTCAAGACCGTTTCTGACAGCGTTTTTCTTTGCCAGCTCGATTACGCTCACAGAAATATCTACAGCATTGACATGCTCAGCACCGCCTTTTGCCGCATTTAATGCAAATGAGCCTGTATGTGTGAAGCAGTCAAGAACCTTTTTTCCTCTTGCTATTCTTGCGACAGCCTGACGGTTATATTTTTGGTCAAGAAAAAATCCTGTTTTCTGCCCGTTTCCAAAATCTACTTCATATTCGATTCCGTTTTCGCAGATTGTCGTTACTGTGCTTTCGGGGGTTGCTATTACGTCAAGTGTAACCCAGCCCTTGTTCTGCTCAAGCCCTTCAAGCTTTCTGATTGCAACATCATTGCGTTCAAAGATGCCGTTTATTTTCTGTCCGTCATCGGTCAACACCTTATACAGTAACGGAAAAATTACAGGTTTCAGCTTCTCTATACCGAATGACAGTGTCTGGGTAACAAGAATATCTCCAAAGCGGTCAACTGTCAGTCCGGGGAAGAAATCTGCTTCGCCGAAGATAATGCGGCAGGCGTTGATATCCTCACCCATGACGGTTTTGCGGTAGTCCCAGGCATATTTTATCCTGCGTTCATAGAATGCGCTGTCGAATCTGTCGTTTGCGTTTCTGGATATAATTCTGACGCGGATTTTAGATTTTTCACTATACATTCCCGTACCGAGATACTTCCCTGTCTCGCTGACAACATCAACAAGCGAACCGTTTTCAACTGTCATAGCTTCTTCAGCCGATGCCAGAACCTCGCCCTCGTAAACCCAGGGATGGCCTGTTTCTATCGCTTCCCTTGCCTTCTGTGTCACCTTGATTTGTATAAAATAGCGTTGTTTCATTTTTTTGCTTTCTTGTTTACTTTATAATATATATTACCATAAGCTTGTTCTGCTGTCAATCAAACAATGTAAATTCATTCACCAATAAGCCGGATTGTTCATTTAATATAATGAAAGGTTGTGGTTTGGTGGAATGGAGCAGAATGAGTGATGACAGCATAAGATTCCTGCTCACAAAAGATGAAATAACTGAGCTTGAGTTGACAGCTGCATACAAGGGCAAGATATACAGAAGCGAAATTGAGAAGTTGCTTGAAATCAAGTACAGAGAAACAGGCTTCGATATTTCGAACTGTCAAGCGCTTGTACAGCTGTTTCCGAAGAACAATGGCTCAATTGAGATATTTATAACTAAAATAGATAACTCTGAAAAAGTCGAAGTCGTACCCGAGAGGAGATTCAGATATTTTATTTTTGAGGACTCTGATGCACTGATTGATGGGTGTATGAGGATTAAAGCAGTTGAGAGCATGCTGTATTATACAGATGTCGGTGAGTTTATCGTATCGATACCTGTAAGAAAATGCGAACCTGAAATCAGCGATATACTGAGCGAATACGCATACGAAACCGAGGATGAGGACATTGAGGACGAATTGAGCTTTGTCTGTAAAAACGGGATAGCAAAAATTCAACAGGCATTTAACAAAAAGAATTAATAAATTATTCTAAAACTATTCCAATCCGCTTAAGGGTGTGTTAAAATAGCAGGAAGAAAAATATTTTGGAGATGCTTATGTACCATTCAAGACTTCATTTCGCAAGTGACCAAATTTCTATCGCTATTGATACCAAAAACGGTAGCATCCTTGAACTAGTCAACCTGTCAACCGGTGATAACCTGATCAAAAATCACCGACATTCGCTCGGAAACACCTTTGAGTTGATTTCCGCTGACGGCAAAAAGCTGTCAATTCCGTCAGCAGAAGCGATATACAAAAATCCTGACCTTGGTGCAACATTCAAGGAGGGAAGGAATTCGGTTCGTGTCAATTTCAACTTGTTGACCGATGGCACGGATATTTTTAATATTTCTCTTGAATACAAAATAATGCTTGATGACAACAAAATCAAATGGAATATCAGCTTTGTCAACAACAGCGAGCTTAGAATCGTATGTTGCAAATATCCGTACATCTGCGGTGTCTGGCTTGGTGAAAGCTATGAAGATGATACACTTGTCTACCCATTTAATGCAGGAATAAAGATTGAAAACCCGACCGAATACCTTTCAATGAGTCCGATGCAGATTGGCTGGCGCTGGCAGGACTACAAGTACACCTACAACGTTGACGGGCTTGGTCTGTATCCCGACAAAAACGGATATTATGCTCTCAGCAGCAAATATTCCGGTCCGCTGTCCATGGCATGGTGCGACCTTTACGATAAAAAAGGCGGCATCTATTTTGCTTCGCATTCAAAAGGGCAGGGTATCATATCCATACGCTGTGAAGCGATGGGTGCAAAAAGTGCAGGAATCAATTTCGCGGTCGCAAAAGATATAAACATAAACAAAAGCGAGACCTTCTTTTATAACAGTGCCGTTACGGTACTGCACAACGGCGACTGGCATGAGGGATCAGACCTTTACCGCAATTATTTCGGCGATACCAAAGCAAATATGCCCGAATGGTTTGCGAAAAACAGCGGACTTTACGCCCATTATGATTTCAAATACCAGAACGGCGGTGTTGTACATAATTTCACCGACATTCCATCACTTGCCGACCAGGCGGCCGAAACGGGGTTGAAGCATCTGTTGTTTGCCGGATGGCACAGGGACGGCTTCGATCACGGTTTCCCGATGTATGTTGCCGATGAGGATTGCGGAACAGCCGAGGAGCTGAAAGCCGGCATCGAATACGCTCACAGCAAAGGTGCTCGTGTTTCGTTTTATATAAATTCAAGAATCGCAAACAGAAAATACTCCGAGCTTGCCGAACTGATCGCCGATAATGCTATTGTTAAAAGCAAGAAGGAGAACGGTGAAGTTGAGATTGCCTCCGAATGCTACGGCAACCTTGACCTGAATTTTGCCGTCATGTGTGCGAACGCAAAGGGTTGGCAGGATAAAATCGCATCCGCGTTTGATTATGTCAGAGCTGTAGGTGCTGACGGCGTGTATTTTGACCAGATCGCAATGGCTCCGCCCTGCGTTTGTCTCAATGAAACGCACGGACATGCTCCCGATGACTGGAACAGCGGCTGCAAAAAGCTGATCGAGCTTGCGAATGAGCGAAACCTGACGGTTATAATCGAGGGTTGCTCAGACCTTTACGGCGGGATGGTTGCAGGCCAGTTAGTCTCGACCTTCTCATATATAGCCTGTGCGTTTCCAGAGCTTTACAAATACACTTTCCCGAATCAAGTGCTTGTCGACATGGTGTACCCGAAGCGTGGCATGGCAATGCGGCCAACCTTTGTCGGCGATCGCTGGAAGCAGCTTATCGACACAACCTTTGTCTGCGGCGGCTACTTCTGGGCATACGATTTAATTGACGACAACACGTTCACAAAAGATAGTGTTGCATATGAATATCTGAAAAAGGTTGTAAAACTCAGAAGGCTGTGGCTCGAAAAGTATGGGCATATGCTTTTCTGCGACGAAAAAGGCATATCGCTTCGTGGCAACATCAAGGCAAAAAGCTATGATGACGGCAAGTTGATCAGTGTTGCCTGTGACGAAAACAGCGAGATAGTGTTTGACAGAAATATCTGTATAGATGAGGTATACTCTACAATAGGCAACCCAGATGAAATTACTGCAAACGAACATGTGATAAAAGTACCCTCAGAATTTACGGGCATAATAAAACTCAAATAAAGTATCAGCGATCCCGATATACTCGAGATCGCTGATTTGTATCTACTTCGTTATCATCTCAATATATCTGTTCAGGTTATCGATGCTTATCTGCAGTGCTGTCAGGTTGTCTTCAATGCCCTCGAATTCAAGCGACACATAACCGTTGTAACCTGACTGATTTATTGTCTCAAGACACTGGTATGTCGGAACATCGCCATGCCCCAATATTGTTGCCCTGCGGTAGTTACCGGCACGGGTTTTGCTCCAGCCGGCACCCGGATTTGGCAGCATTCCCGACCGCCGGAAAGCATCCTTTGCATGTACATGCACAATCAGAGGCAGCAGCTTCGAAACCGCAACAGCACAATCCTCGTCAACTCCACCGAAATTACCGATATCGCAGAGGTATTTGTAATTCGGATGGTTGACTGCATGAAACACTGCAAGCATTCTGTCGCTGTCCTGCACCAGATGTCCGTGGTTCTCCGAACAGGTTATAACTCCCTTGCTCTCGGCATAAGCCGCAACCTCACGGATTGCACCCGTAACCTGTGGAAGTATCGCATCAAAGGTACGAAGGTCTGTGTAACCCGGATAGAATTCGGTTGCGATATCATGTCGCATCAGCTTTATACCTGCCGCGGAAGCGATATCAACATGCTTCTCAACACGAGCTATCTCCTTTTGTACATCCGCACATAAAAAGTTAGCACCGGTTGTATAAATCGGTGTGTCAAGCTTAAGCTTTCTTGCATGCTCGGCAAGCCGCATACAGAAATCATACGAACTGCTTCCGTCCAGAGTTGTGTCGCCAAGCACAAATTCAATCGCACCGACACCCATCGCCTTTGTTTTCTCCAACGCACCGAAATGGTCAAGCTCGCCCTTTATAATTGCTTTATAAAAGCTATATGTACTGATACATGTTTTCATTTGCGTCCCTCTCTTCATCATTCATAAACCAATAATACTATAAACAATTTTCAAAGGCAACAGAAAAGCAGAAATTACAATAAAATATTGCCCATGTTTCTGCACATGGGCAATACTTGTAGAGGAAAGGAGCTGTGAAATTGCTTATTGTAACTTATTAAAAGGTGTTTTTTAAATTAATACCATGAAAGCGATATATATTGATATCCGTCTAATCCGGCATTATAACTATTGTTGACAATTCTAATTGTGTATGTACCGCTTCCGTAATTAGCAGTCAAAAACTGAATAATTTCGACATTATTATAGAGATTATCCGAGGTTGCAATCAGCTGACCGCCTGGTGAATAAACCTCAAGTTTTAAGTTCGCTAATGGTTGTTCAGTTACAACAGGGTTTAATGTATGTGAACCTGAAATCGAATTTTTCTTAATCCAACACATGGATACTCTCAAATTATCATAGCTTGATGGTACATTAATATAATAATCATAATATTGAGCAGAGCTTGACAAAGTAATATCAGCATATTTCCCAGCTTGACTGGTTGATACAGCTGCTCTTGCGTTAACGACTCCGGCACCCTGTCTTTCAAAGAATGCCGATGTTCCGGATTCAGCTGTATCATATACTGAAGGCGATTGAGTTACCTTTACTCTGTATACTGCAGTCGCGGTTAACAATGCCTTCATTTTTGAATTGTTTGTCAATAAAGAAGGCGTAGTCTGTACCAATTGCGCAACAATACCAGTGACCTGAGGTGCTGCAAAGCTTGTCCCGCTTGAAATATCATCACCCCCATATGAATTCGGAATATTACCATATTCAATAAAATGTCCTGCTGCTATAATATCAGGTTTTTGAGCAGTAAGAAAATCTTGATAACAAGAAAAATAACTCATCATAAAAGGTGAAGGGAGCACCTGATCGCTCAGGTCACTTTGCTGAGGTGTATAATTTGGGAATAATGTATTATTATCACTGAAGCTGCCAACAGCAATTACATTATAACCAATCGCAGGTGAGTATATTTTATATCTTATTATACCTGAATCATCATAATAATTACCTGCTGCAGCAATGAAATGTACATCGTGCTGGAATGCCAAGTGATCTATCCAAGAAGCAAAGTTGTCATATACTGTATCATTCCGATGATCTGCATATTTAATAATTCCGGCGCTCATATTTATAATATAAATATCATTGTCAATTAAAGCTTCTATACCTTCATAAAATGATTGTAAAGTATCTCCTTGCGCAAAATACAAAGTTGCATCTGAGACAATACCCTCATATGTATTATTATATAACTGACCTACCATAATTGCTGCAACCCGTGTTGCGTGTAGATTGTCTTCAATTGATGATAAATATGTATTACCTACTCTTATAACTTTATTACTGTTGAATAAACTGCTATATGTTGAAACAAGCGGATATCCTAATTCAATCATTCCTATTTTAATACCGTTACCGGTTTTCCCAAGGTTATCTCGAACATATGTAGCTCCCGAATTTGAATTTGCTTTATCAGAACAATTTACAACTTCCTGATTTTGAAATAAGCTTACACCTGAAACCATTTTATTAGATTGCAGATTTTTTACTTCAAATCTCGACATCCTTGCTATTATGATCGGTGAATATTTACTTTTGAATATAATTTGAGTGCTTTTCTCATTTGCTATGCTATCAACGAAAGCTGAGTTTTGTTGTTCATAATATTTCTTTGCAATGTTTTTCTTTTGGGTTAAATAAGATTCTACATCATTTAATGATACTTTTTCGTCAAAAGATTCAATACTCATTTTTGTCGCTTGATAAGCTTCAGCCTTGACCTTGCCATAATCGATATCATACAAGGCTATATAGACATCGATTAATTCATCGGTTGTTGAAGTAAGAGCATCCTGTAATTCATCCGAGAGCTTGTCCGCTTCAATATCCGATGCTAAAGCATTAGGCATTGTCATAAATACAATGAAAACAACCAACAACACTGACAGAATTTTCTTAAACATTTTAAACCCTCCAAAAATTTTATTTATTAGGGCTGTGGAAACAGCCCTAATATTCAAATTATAAAACATTAGTGCGGCTTTCTATGCTAATGATATTATCACTTCCGGTTCATATCCTATATAAGGAACTCCTTTATTTATCAAATCCATTATTTCTGATTTTGTAGCTTCTATTTGTAAATAGCATATATTGTTGTTCCATAGTTTAATATAATTAATGTTGTTTGCTTCTGCAAACTTAATTAAAGAAGCAGAAATCTCCGCATTTTTTTCTTGATCTATGCCTGTGAAATCAAATTGATATTCTAACGGACAATATCTTATATTGAAAATATCACCATCCTCTGCTGTCTCCAATTCACAGGCAAGCTGAGTTTGCACATTCTCTGGATAACCTGACGGACGCACATCAGAACCTATATCAATAGCGAAAAATCGACTGTCTTCCTTGCAAAGCTTAATTATTTCCTCTTTTGAAAATGTTGCAACATAATAATTTTTATTAAAATAATAATCATTGATTACTTCAAAATCCTTGAAATCCATAGCTTCTATAACAGGGATATTCATTATTCCCTTTTCTATATTAAATTTTTGTATTGTAGGATATAAGTTATAATATAATTCTTGGAATATTTTCTCGTCTTCTATTTCATCTGATTCTTTTAATGTATTTTGAATTTTTTCGGTTAGCATTTTCCATAAATATCCATCAATAATTAAATCCTTATATAATGTGGGATCATCAAAGCTAAAAGCTATTCTGAACAGTTGGTCATCACTGTATTTGGGGATTGACCACTGATTAGTTGACGGATCGTAATTTTTATCATTTAATATCATTAACAATTCATACTTTATATTATCTACCGAATAGGGATGGACAAATGCTTCGGCAACAGATGAATTGGTAATTTTATTATTATAAATCACATCTCCAACCTCGCTTTTTGATGTCTCATCCGGTTGACTGACAGTAGGTTCACTGTTTGTTTCGCTAACTGCAGGATTGCTGCCGGTTGAATTTGTTTCGCTGTTGTCGGTTACAGGCGGCATCATTCCGTTAAAATTGTATGCAAGCGGGATAATTATGCCTACGCAGAGCAGCACACACGCCGCAACTACCGAGATTTTCTTTATCAGCAAAGTTCTATTTGAATTTTGTTTTCTTTCACTTTTTATATCCTTTATTTCGGGTTCAGCTTCGAGTATAAACCACTCGTTTATATTGCTGAACTGCTTCAATATTTCATATTTTTTCATTACAGATTTCTCCTTCGTTAAGAATTTTGTATAGCTCGTTTCTCATGCGCTTCAGCCGCTGCTTGACCGCGTTTTCGGTCAGATTCAAGCCATTCGCTATTGCCTTATAGTCCTCATTGTAATAATAACGTCTGACAAAAATTTTTCTGTTTGTAATGTCAAGTCCTGCTAAATATAGATTCAGCATCCTCCATAGCTCGGCATTACTGATCTCGTTTTCAAGATCAAAGCTGCTGCCTACAAATTCCTCAACTTCCGAAAGCATAATATCCGCCTCGTTTATATTCAGCCTGCGTCTGCGATTCTGTTTCAACCTGTCAAGGGCGCGCCACCTTGTCAGGGTTGAGATGTAGGCTGAAAGCGAGGAGGGTTTTTGAGGTGGTATTGTGTTCCATACTTCCAGCAGCACATCGTTAAAGCATTCCTCACTGTCCTCCGAACAACTGCAGTTGCCGGACGACAGAATATTGTTTGCAATATACCTGCACAGCCTTCCGTATCGGTCGGAAATAAGCTTCAATGCTTCCTCGTCGCGTTGATTCAGCATTTCAATCATTTCCTTCTCGTCCACAATTATCACCTCACGCTTTCATACAATATAACGACAAAAAATCAAAAAGGTGTCGCACTTTTTAAGAAAATTTTATTTTTCTTTTATTATATATTATAAAATACCGTATTACAATATTTTGAAGTGTGTTTTATGCTCTGATTGACTAACAAAAAAATAAATGATAAAATATTATATTAACCGATTTTATATTCCTTCCACTATATAAACAGAAGCTTCTGAAAAATCAGGCGGTGAAGATATTGAATAAAGAAACAACTGACCGGAAAATAATTGAAATAGCTAAAACGGTTTTTTCATATTGCCTTGCCCGAACAAACACAAAGGAAGAAGCAGAGGATCTGTCGCAGGATATACTGCTTGAGATACTCCGCTCTTGCGAAAATATCCGTGATGATAAGGCTTTTTACGGGTTTATGTGGGCTGTCGCAGGCAATGTATATAAAAACTGGTGCAAAAAGCGATTAAAAAACAATTTTTCGGAGCTGGATGACAATCTATGCGATGAAACATATGACATTAGTAGACAGCTTGAATTTCAAACCGACATTAATTTGCTCAGACGCGAGCTTTGTCTACTCAACGAAAAAAACCGCAAGGCTATGATTTTATATTATTTGAACGGTTTTTCTGTCTCAAGCATAGCGATTCAACTTCACCTTTCTGATAGTATGGTAAAATACTTGCTGTTCAAAGCAAGACAAATTCTGAAAGAAGGAATGAATATGGAACGAAACTACGGCGAACAAAGTTATAATCCCAAGGAATTATCATTATTATATATGGGCGAGGGTCCTAACCATTTCTGGCAAATTACACAGGGTAAAAAAATACCCCAGAATATACTCTGGGCGTGTTATAACGATAACCTGACAGAAGAGGAAATCAGCCTGCAGATTGGTGTTGCATTGCCTTATCTCGAAAATGACATAAAAACTCTGCTTGATGCCGGACTGCTGCTTCGCAAGGGCAACAGATACAGTACCAACATTATTATAATAACAAAGCAGTTCAAAGCCGAACTTGCAACGAAAATAGCTGTTTATCAGGAAAATATTGCGAATAAGATTTATAAATTTATTACTGAGAATGAAAATTGTATCAGAAGCATCGGATATTACTGCAGCGGCATGTTGAAAAATACATTCTACTGGCAGATAACTAGCGTTATTCTGAACTGCTTGTTTGGTATGATTACAGAAAGCTTCAATCCCACCCAAGCTCCGGTTACAGCATTCGGCGATCATGCTTATGTCTGGGTGACGAAGAACCGTATAACATATTTAATTATTGCAACATGAGTCAATTTGATGGCAGCCTTAATGAAGGTGAATTGCATTTTATGGACTGGCTTCAAAAACCGAAAAACAATCACCACGATTTTTACAGAAATCAAAAATTAGCTAACTTTTTCATTAAGCTTGCGGCAGGTAAAATAACCGAACCTAATGAATATGAGAAGGATATGATTGCCGAGCTTATTCAAAAGGGATATGCTTTTACTGCCAACAATACTACCAGTGTAACAACTCCGGTATTTACACGAAGTGAGTTTGGAAGGTTATTTTCCATGCTTCATCCATTATTTGATGAAGCGCTTGATATATCGTCAAAAATTGAAGCCGAAGCCGAAAAGTTATTGTATAACCATGTTCCCTCGCACCTGACTGAGCAAGTAAAATCAATAGCATGCATGAGAATGTTCGATGTAGTAATCGGCGGTTCGGCTCAGATAATGTATAATAAAGACTATCTGAAAACCAACTGGACAGCAAATGAAATGCCGACTGTGTATGCGATAATCGAGGATTGAATTCTTCACTTGAGCATCACTCTGCGAATCATAGGTTTTTAACTCCTTTGTTATGGTATTATAATACTATTCTCTCATAAAACATTACAATAAAATTTTGTGAAAGAACCCATAAAGCAAAGATTTTTTCTTAAATTTTATCTATGTTTTCAATCGAGATTAGTATAACATAATAAAACAATCGGCTGCTCTGTCAAGGGCAGCCGGTTTGATATATATTTATTTTACAAATAGATGCTTGCGTTTTAAAATAAATACGGAGTTTTTATATGTGACTGTTAATAAAGATCGTTAAAATCCATAAAAAGAGAAACAGAGGAATACAAATAATCCATACGATTGACTTTCTTCTGTAATCGTTAGCTAAGTCTTTTAACTTTTCATTACTACTATTATTAATTAGTTTATATGCGTTATTTAAAACAATTCCCGGCATTTTATCTGAGTCCAGTGCAGGATAATATTTCTTTGTCTCATCGATAATATGATCCATGTGAAACCACGCAGAAATAGAAAATATAAAAGCAGCAAGTGCTGCAAGTATGGGATATAAAATAGTTATGTGCGATAATGCTGCAACGAGTAGAGCTAAAACCATTGTCAGCGGTAGAGCAAGCAATCTAAATATCCGCATAACATCAATTCCTTTGCACAGATATTGATTATATTATAGCTTTTATATAAGAAAGCACTTTTGTTTTGATAACCAAAAGCACTTTTTTGTGTTGAAGGTACTGGCAAAGGACACGAGTTTGATACAATTTGCACCCGGTAGCAGTTTTCCCGTTTGTAGGGTGAACACCCTCCCCTTTTCCCGTTTGTTTTGTGCGACTTCCGTTTGTTGGGTGCACACCCTATTATTTATAAGAGTAACCATTTTTAAAATGCTTGGGAGTCACAACCTACAAATCAACAACATTACATCCGTCAGATAGAAATTTGCTATGCTACGTAGCTACTTTGTCAATGCCGTAAAGTTGCTTCTCCAACCGCACGGCATCCTGATTAGATTTTCTTCCGAATTTTGCATTTATTTCACAAAATAGCAATAATCGATTATTATGTTACCTTTTTCATCGGGTGTGGTAAACCGCGGACATTGATCGCGCTCAAAAAAGCCGATATAACCGTTGCCATCGGACTGTATTTCCATTCCTGCGGATTTGATTTTACTCGGACATTGTGATACCAAATTATAAACTTCGCTCTGTTTGCCATAAATCCAACAAATTCCAAAGCTTTGTTCCGGGAAATCTATGTAGCTGAGTCCTTCGGGTACTTCGGTATCGGGAGGCGTGAACATACCGACCCAACCGTCATATCCTCCGGTTTCGGCATTACGGTAATATAACCCGCAATACGCGCCGGCATCCTCGTATAAAACGTGGCTTTTATCTTCACCACCCATCGCTTTTTCTATTTTACCAAATACATCAAAGCTCCATGCGTCGCCCCAATTGGGATGCTGCCCGCTTCCGTAATTTTTTCCGATGAACCGCATCGCTGGGACTTTCTGCTTGTAGACCTTGATGATTCCCGCTCCATTTTTAGGAGTTGAATAATCAATCTCGATTTCGTATTTCATTTGTGTTTCCTCCGTTTTTGACGTTTCTGACGTTGCTGAGGTTTCTGATGTTTCTAAAACTTTTGAAGTTCCTGAAATTTCTGACGTGTCTGACAGTTGTCCGTCGCTATGATTATTTTGAGATGTATTATTACATCCGGTTGCGAGGAATAACAATAAAATAATAAACAAGCCAATAAGCTTTTTCATTAATGTCCTCCTATATTTTAATGTATTCATTATATTAAATCTAAAATCGTTATGATTGATAAAAATTGCGGAATATTAAAAACATTTATTTAGCAGTCTTATGATTCTAAGTAGTAGGTCGTTCTTTTTGTGTTGCATATTACGGGGTGCTTCGCTGTACTGTCCATGATGATAAAAATAATTATTGGTCTTTATAACCATGTCGTCGGCAGGGTCGATTAGACGCTCGCAAAGTTTATACAAATACGGAGCGACTTCTTTCTCCATGAACTCGCCAAATAACGAAAAATTCCGAAGATACTCAAGTCTTACCAACCAAAAAGCAAATGAAGGGTCATCAGGCGTTTTAGTCTCTGACGGTAAATTACCGTTGTACCATAATTTTTTATACCATTCGTATGTCAGCCATATTCGCTGTAATTCGTCGCTGATACAATCGCCGGATGAAAGTATATACAGCATGTCGTATGAAAACGCTCCCACACCGGGATAGATAAAGTCCGTTTCATTCCAACTATCTTCATCAAAATGCCCCGACTTGCAAACAGTTTTCAACCTCTCAACAAATTGTTCGCGTAATTTTACCACGCATACATCGTTGGGGTAAAAGTACGAAAGCCACCGAACTACTGATTGGCGTGTCGCTATTGGCTTGCCCCAGTTGTTCTTACCCCATACATTCGGGAAAGACTTTTCGCCGGTAGCATATTTGCGGCATATTTCAACTGTTGATAAAACCATCGGGTCGTTTATATCGAGCGAAAGGTCAAGCATCCGGTGCATGGCTCGTGCCGTCGCCTTGAAATGATTTCTTTTTGCCTGTTCAGCAATCATATCATCAAACCCGCCCCACGACCCGTCTGGTAGCTGCTCGTCACGCAATTCGGAATAAAGTTTGAACATTATCGCCCAATCATGTGTATCCCGTACGGTTTGCTCATCCGAATGTATTAATTCCTTGCATATTATGTACTCGCAAAAAGGAGACGGCTTGTTGTCGAGGAGATAATTTACATAAGGTAAAATTTTTAGGTTCATATCACGATTTCCTTTTTTTCTCAATTGGTATATAAATATCCTCGTTGAATGTCCGGCTGTCCTCAACGTAAGTCTCAAATTGATCCCCGTGGCTTTCCGCACACTGGTAATCGCTTTTTGGCATCCAAACATTCAAAATATAAGACCATGACTTATGGATCGTGTTTACAAAATCAAAATGTGATGTCGGCGGCGTGGTGAATATAGCATAAAGACCACCGGAGACGTGAAGCTGCTTTGTATCCGTAATATCGCCTTTTGCATCCTCTGTTCGGATACCTATAAAATAATCAAGGTGGTTTGTGTCGTTGTTCCATCGGCAAACGCCATAATCTATGCAGACCTCTCCGCCGGAGAGGCGTTTTGAAAGCTTTTTGCAATTGTATTTATTCCAAAAATTCGGTGTATAATTTTCGTCGCTCCAATAGCCAGTCAAATTAAAACTAGGTATTGTATTAATTTTAGGCGTTATCTCAAAGGTTGGAACTTGTAAATAAATACGGTCATACAGCTTCAAGCTATTGTCAGCGGCTTTGTATTCTGTAGGCAAAACATGATGCTCTGCTTTAAACGCTCGCGTAAAATTTTCTTTGGAATTAAAGCCGTATTCAAAAGCGATATCTGATATGGGGCGGTAACTATTGTCTATCTCTCGCACTATTTCCGATAATCGTCTTTTTCGGATGTAATCAGCAGGTGTCAAATGTGTGACTTCTTTGAATACCCGTAAAAAGTGATATTCCGAATAACCCGCCGCTTTCGCTAAATCGGAAAGGTTCAAGTCGGTTTTTAAATTGAATTCTATATATACCAGTGCGTTTTCAATGTGTTCTTCATAGTTCATAATTTAATATACCTAATTCAGCATGAAAATCGTAATCGGAACTTTTCGATGATACTAGCGATGAATAATGAGCGTAATTTCTGACAGCAGTCTCGTCGTTCATTCATTTTATGTAGTTATCTGTATCGTCGATATTTCCGGACGAGAGGTATAAACGTTTACCAATGATTTTTTATAATAGATCATTTTTTCGCCTTCCATTTATATAAATAATGCGATCATTAATTTCCATATTGCTTATTATCTACTTGATAAATTCACCTTGAATAGTTTGATAATCAATAAAAATGTTATAGCGTTCAGGCTTAAACATTAGAACGCACAACCCTTCGTCCTCCGGCCCATTGAAATGGTCTGCTAATTCATCGTACCACATTTGACGTTTTATCTCCAAATCGGTAATTATTTCGGTTTTACCTATTAAAGATATACCCGTAAAGCTTTTGTTTTCAAATAAATATATACAAGCACGCGGGTCTTTTCTTATACGGTTTGGTTTATTTGCGCTAACTCCCGTACAGAAAGCAATCCAATTTGTTCCATCTGCTCTTGAAGCTGAAATCATTGAAGCAGACGGATAACCCAATTCATCTGTTAACGTCATAACCCAATCAAATGTAAGCCCCGATTCTCGCGTATGTGCGGTGCATTTATTGATTAAATCTTCAGCTTTTTTCAGTAATATTATACTCATTAAATGATCCCCTTTTAATATAAATAATCGAAACTCAGTCACCATCTTTTCATGGAAAATGAAAGAAGTCGACTGTTGATAACAGATTTTATTATTAAATTACTCCGGTATAACTACTTAAAATAGGTATTTTGCATATTATGCGGTCACCATAAAACCCCATAAAACGCCGAATTTGTCTACAAAATTACCCACCAGTTTACTGTATGGTGTTTCGTAGAATGGAATAGGAGTTTCATCTGTTTTTAGATTTTCATAGCAAGTAAGCAATTCATCTACTGTATTGAATGTAATTGTTAAATGCACACCACAACTTATACCGAATGTATCGTTCAAAAATTTTAATGCATCATTTAAATACACCTCTGTACCATGAATATTCATAACAGCATGAGCTATTTTTTTACCATCAGACATATAATCAATTGATTCTGCGTCTACTTTTGTGTTAAACGATTTTTCATACAAGTCAATCGCTTCCATGCAATTTCCGTTAAAATGTAAATGAGGTATGAGCATATTTTATTCCTCCGATAATGTAAATTTAAAACTATTCTTCCGTTGTACAATTTAAACAAACTGGGAAGTTCGTAATTTAGTTTGATTTGCCAAATATGCTTATACTATACATCATGAAATTATATACAAATACACCAGCCGATTCCATACTTATCTACAACTTGAGCAACACAAGCGTTCCATGGAGCCGATCCCACAGGACTTATTACCATTCCGCCTTCGCTTAACACTGAAAATGCCTTCTTTACCGCTTCTTCACTGCCTAGACCTAAACCCAATTCGGTGTTATGTCGTGATAGAGTAATTTCCGCAAGATGACGATCTTCTAAATAATTGCCAAATTCACTTACTGCAAAAATTTCTTCCTCGCCACACATCAATGACGCGTGAAAAAAATGTTGTCCAATTTCTTCTTCGTCATGAATCACATGATATCCTAATGTTAATCCAAATGCTTCTTTGTATCGCTCTACTGCTTCAAAACTGTTTTTTATGTATAATGTCGCTCCGAGTTTCATAATAAATTATCCTTCGCATATTTTTGATATTGATTCATTAAAAGCGATTAAAAAATGTTTTGCTCATTAGAAATAAAGCTAAATTCAAATGATTTATTTGTTCTTTAATCATACACTAAGCTCCTTTTCAACTAGCATCATAATTTGTTGCCATTCATCAGTATTAAAATCGTGGAAAGTAAAAGCACCGCCGATACACTTGTATTCGGTTTTTCCGTTTAGAGTGATTGGAATACCTCTGCGGCATTTATCGCTGCATGTTCCCCCACTGTACCACGCACAATCCCACGCACCGTTCTGCATTTGCGATAGGATATTTACCGATAAATCAATACTGTCTTTATATTTATCAATGTTGTATAGGTTCGCTTTAACCGAAAAATGTTTACGTGAAAAATCGAGTGTAAATATTACTCGCTTTGCTTTTGAAAACACGCATTTATAACCTTTGTTGATGTTCAAGTCAATAACCTTAGGCTTCGTGTACTTTATTTCGGATTTTAAATTAGTTCTCTTTGCAAGGTCGATAAACATATTTACGGTATTTATTTTATCGTCAGGAGTGTAAACAGCAACATTGTCAAGCGTTGGTTTCTTCTCAATTTCGAACAAGAATTGGCACGGTTTTTCGCCATTTGTGTTAAGGGGTGAAGAAATAATCTCTTTTAGTTTAACTGCTGCTCCTAACATATTTTGATAATGATAACGAAAATGTCCGGCACAGCAACCACAATATGTAGGAGAAACCAAAAACGGCTGTTTGAGCTTTTTTATCATTCCGCATGAACAAGTCGTTTTACCCTCATGAACTCCGTTTTGATATCCTGTCATTGTAATGGTAAACATACCGTCATCAATACTCTGTGGTGTCATCATTAGATCTACTGAGGAGATCAGCATTAATTTCTCCGCAATGCTTTTTTTGGAGTTTAATTTTCCAAACGCTTTACAGTCCTTATCACGTTTTCCACCTTTGCAACAACCTTGTTGTTCCATTATTGCGAAGCACTGTTCTTTTGTAAGCAGTTTATCCATTTGGTCGATAAGTGTAATCATTGATTTCTGATTGTTTTCTTCGGAAAAATCAAACTGTGTTAAAATATCATCGGATATTCCTTGCTCCAACATTGTTTTATTGATTTTCTTCATGCTCGGCATATCATTTTCTACCTTTCTTCAAATTTAATATATAAAGCGTCGTTTTAATTACAATAAATCAATGATCAAATTTACCACATCGTTGTAATCCCTGTGTGAACTCAATACTGTTGCTTGAAGCACATATACAATATCTCGTTTGGGTATAACCTTTATCTGCTGACCGCCATAGCCGCTGCAGCCATAACCGTCGGGAGAGATCCACCACATATAGCCGTAACCCTGCTTTATCAGAGTGTGTCCGTGGGTGAGGTCAAGGGGAGTGAGTGCTTCTTTCACATATACTTCCGATACAATCTTTTCGTCGTTCCACTTGCCGCCATTTTTAAACAGCATTCCGATTTTAGCAAGATCACGGGCTGAAAGGTCGGATTGTGCCTGCTCTGCCGGTGTCGTACCGATATTATAACAAAGCCCATCTGAAAAAGTAAACCATCTTCCACTTTCGATTCCGAGAGGCTTATACAAAAATTCGTTACAAAAATCAAATGTATTCATACCTGTTGCAGTTGAAAGCACTGCGGAGAGCAGTATGACATCCCATTCCTTATACACTGATTTTGTACCGGGGAGCGAATCCATTTTTACATCAGCAAGATATGCAAGACGGTCTTTTGTGCGGCAGAACTGCTGTAACATCGGACAGTGATATTTCACACCGCCATTCCAATAGATCCCACTTTTCATTGTGAGTAGGTGCTTTATCGTTATCATTGAGTGATAAGGATTGTTTCTTCCATCAAAAACAGGTAAATAAGTTGCAATAGGCTCGTCAACGTTTTTTATAAATCCCCGATCAATGGCGATTCCGCAGCAAATAGACAAAATACTTTTCCATATGGATTTTACATTATTACGGCTATTCTCGGTGAATTTGTTGTAATACCGTTCAAGAACGATTTTGTCGCCCTTGTATATAAGTACGCTATTGAGTAATCTGTAATGATGTGCTTTTGCATATTCATCAAAGCGGTGGATAAGTTCGGGATTCATGAAATACTCCTGTAAGTACAACTAAGCTCGAATTAATCCAAACTCAAGTACTATTTTTTATTTTATCTTTGTCATCATGTCCTTGACATTTATTCCGTCAATTGTCATTCCGTCAAGTTTACAATCTGTGATTTTAACATTCTCAAAAGAAGCATTTTTGAATTTTGCTAATCGTAAATCAGATCCGTCGAATTCGGCACCAGCCATATCGATACAACCAAATTTGGCTTCACTCATCGTCAGTCCTCTATAACTCGTAAATGACATATTAATATTTCCAAAACGAGCTCCTTGCATATTTATGTCATTAAATTCTGCGTTACTAAGGTTCAAGTCTTCAAAAACCGCGTCTTCCAAAGATTCGTGAGCAAGTGTAAATAATTTCTTTTGTTTCACTTCCTGAAATTCAGATGAAGTTTCTGTTGGTAATTTTCCGATAACAGTAACTACGTCACTTAGGTTCTTCCTTTCACGAACAGGCATTTCTACCGCCGGTGTTCCTATTGTTAAAATAGCTACTGGAGTATGATTTTTAGTAATAGGAAGAAGAGCCTTGCACTTTTCCACATCCATAGGACCTATCCAACATCCACCAAGCCCAAGCTCAACAGCCTTAAGTAAAATGAGATTAGCAGCACCGGCAGTATCCTGATATGAAAACATCCTGCCACGTTCGCCGAATTTTTTTTGAAGGATATCGACAATGTCTTCATCGATACAAATTACTATTAAAAGCGGGATATTATCAATCCACGAAATATGCGCAATATCTGGATGAAACTTATTTATTATACTTTTATCGCATACCGCATAAAAATGCCACGATTGATTATTACATGCATTCGGTGCCCGTACACCAGCTTCAAGAAGTTTTCGCATCTGAATATCTGAAACAGGTTTATTTTCATATGAGCGTATACATGTCCTTTTTTTCAACAAATCAACAAATTCCATTTTTATTACCCCTTATTTATTTGATATATTTTCCGATTATCGATCTACTATTCATTTTCAATTCCGCCGGAGTGCCTGTAGCAATTATATAACCACCGTCACTGCCGCCGCCGGGGCCAAGCTCCACAATATAGTCGCAGTTTGATAATACATACGGATCATGCTCTGTAATAATTACGCTGCCGCCACCATCGACTATCTCTTGCAATAACTCCATTAACTTTTCGCTGTCATAAAAGGACAATCCGGTTGTCGGCTCATCGAGGATGTACAACACATCAGAGGATTTACGTATCTTTACAAGCTCCCGTGCAAGTTTGATGCGTTGACTCTCACCGCCTGATATTGACGGCGTTTTCTGCCCAAGTTTTATATACCCCATACCGACACGCCGTAGTGTTGAAAGCATTTCACAGATGATTTTATCCTTACCATCAAAATAGTGTTCAGCCTCATCAACTGTCATGTCGAGTATATCACGGATATTTTTTCCGTCCACTTCTATTTCACATGCTTCGGGAATAAATCCTGTCGTGCCGCAGGCTTCGCAGTCTAAGTCTAAAAAATTACCCATGCCGATATAATGGCGAACAACACCCTCTCCGTGGCAGACACGGCAGCCACCCTCTGAGTTTGCAGAAAATAATCCTGCCGGCATTCCTGATTCACGGGCAAACAGGGTGCGAACACGGTCAAATATCCCTGTATAAGTAGCCGGACAGGATGTTCTTGACCGCCCTATGGGTTTTTGATCTATGACAATACACTTTTTTATATTCTCATAACCTGATAACTTTGCATCAACTGCCGGAAGTTCTTCGACATTATCCTCTTCATCTTTAACAAATCTCGATTTCAACGCTTGTTTTAGTAGTGGAACAAGGGTGTCCGAAACAAGACTCGACTTGCCGCTTCCCGATACTCCAGCAACACCGACCATAACATTAAACGGGAAATCGGCACTCACATCCCGAAGATTGTGCAACTTTGCTTCACTGATATGCAGTACTTCTGATGTATTAAACGGACGTGTTTCCGGTTTTATATGAAATCCTTTTTTAATTGACAAATAAGGAGCGGTTCGTGAATTGTCACAGGTAAGGAATTCATCATATCCGCCTTCAAAAATCTTTATACCGCCACCTGTTCCGGCATCGGGACCGAGATCAATAATATAATCGGCGGCACGCATGAAGTTTTCATCATGTTCAACTGCAACTACCGTGTTCCCTCTCTCCACAAGCCGCTTAATGATGGAAATCAGCTTTTCCTTTTCAACCTCATGAAGTCCGATTGTCGGCTCGTCAAAGACAAATATGATAGAATCCATCTCCGCAATGATGTAGCTTGCAAGAAAAAGCCGTTGAATTTCACCGCCCGAAAGTGTAGGAACAGGGCGGGACAGCGACAAGTGATGTAGCCCTACATCCACCATGCAATCTAATTTCGTAATAATTTCCCCATGTAGGGGCGAACTTTGTTTTTCCGTTAAATTAACTAAGAAATCCCTCAACTCACTAATGTACATATTTTCAAGCTCAGTGATCGTTTTCCCACCGATAGTAGTGTGAGCAGCCATTTCACCAAGTCCGCTGCCATTACATTTCGGACAAGAAATTTCCTCAGCATAAATACGAGAATATAAGAATAAATGCTGTCTCGGTGTCGGATTCTCAACACTGGTATAGGTGTGATCACCCACAGGGACAAAAGCGTTGACTCCGCTAAACTGCGTTTTGGGTGAGCCATATTTTAATGCGATAAACTGTTCAATGGTAAGGGATGCAAGCGTCTGGTCGGGTGATACGCTGAGATGCTTGTAATAATCAGCAATCTTGTTTCTCCATGTCGGAATCTTCTGTAACTTACCCTCCAATACATCCTTAACCGCAATCGACTTATCACCATATAAAGCTTCCTCATCAATTTGCTTGAACTTGCCAGCACCAAGACACTTCGGGCACATTCCGGCAGCAGAGAATTTCTGAAACATATTCATTGCAAGAGGCATTCCGTCATCGTATTCCGCTTCACGCTTGCCATAGGATGCAAAAAGTACTGCAAGCATTGCCGAAAGACTTGTCCGTGTGCCGACGGTGCTTCTCGGGTTTGACTGACGAATGATACGTTGTTCGACAGCGACAGTGGGCGACAATCCGCTGATACTGTCAAAAGTCGAAACGCTGTCAACATAAGCTGTGTACCCGAAAACATCAGATACCGCCGTCTACCTTCCTCGTACAGTGTATCAAAAGCAAGGCTTGATTTACCGCTTCCTGACACTCCGGTAATGACTGTGAGCTTGCCACGGGGGATTTTCACATCAACGCTTTTGAGGTTATGGATTCGTGCGTTTTTTATTTCGATAAAATCATTCATATGGTCACTTCCGTTTTGCTATATGTTTTACATTAAACTTTGGCATTTTTGATCTCCTTTTTGGTAAGAATGTGCCAGATGTCATTTCCAACGAAACCACATATTCGATACATAGCTTCTGGATGTGTCTTGTTATTGATTTTACCTGATACAGTAACAAACAGTGCCTTTTTTCTCAAACGTATCAGCAGTTCATTTACTACTGCTTGACCAAACCCTTTATTTCGATAATCGGGAGAGGTCTGTATCCATTCAAGAGAACCTTCTTTTGTTTCCGCATCGAATTCTGCAATACCTGATGCTGTTATTTCAGAAGTTAGATCATTATAAATTCCAATCCATAAATCCTGACAATGAACCGATTGTTTCATCAACCCTGTAATATAATCCGAAGTAACGTTTATATCATCGTAACACTGATTAATGTGGTTTGTTAACACTTCAGCAACGTCTGTTGAATTAAGTGTTTTGATTGTAAATCCAGTTGGAATAGCAGGCTCTTGCACATCATTTAAAGTATGTATAATACGAAAATATGTTATATCATTATATTCGTCCAAGAGTTTTTCGGAGAAGATGTCATTATGTAATATAAGTATATTGTTTGGAGGTATTAGATTTTTTGCTTTCCAAAATGGAATAGATAATAATTTACAAGGAGCTTTCAGATAATCAGTTATGGATATGTTGGTTGATTCTTTTTCACTTATTTTATTTATTTCATACCTATCTTTTGTCAATTCAACTAACTCATCATTAATCCTGACAAATCCCACTTTTAAAAAAGCATGTTCAGCGGTTTTCCTTTCAGATGAGAAATAATCATAAATAGCGTTAAGCTTCATTTTATTAAAAGCGTGATCTGCAAGAAGCCGGAGCGCTTCAATTGAATAACCATTACCACGGTAGTTATACTCTATCACAACGCCGATGATATACTTTTTGCAACAATTGCTGTAATGGATATCAACTTCACCGACCGGAACATTGTCGTCGTTTCTTATGATATAAGCATAATAATTATCCGTACCATTGTTCCAATTTTTGTACCATTCACGCACCTGATCTATGGTTTGATAATAGCAACCGTTTACATTGTCGCCATAACCCTGATTATAAGACATTGTTTTTTCATCTGAAATCAAGTGGCGGTGGTATTCAAGTTCGTTTTCAGCGGGGATATGTAAAGTTAATCGTTCCATCACACTACCCCACTTTCCGTAAACTCGAATTTTCCTGAGGCGGTATCAAGTGTTGCGGATATTCCGATCGGCCATATTGCATTATTTATTCCATGCCCGAAATCCTCACAGCGTACAACCGGAATACGATAACGTTCACCTAAACGGTGCAGTATCTCATCAATGAGCGGCTGCTCTTCTTTTGAATAATGTCCGAACACAAGTCCTGTTACATATTTGAAAACATTTCTTTGCTCGAGATTAGAAAACCATTTTGAGACAACGGCAGGTGAACTGAACATTTCATGGTCTTCAATAAACAACAAATACTTTTTGCTTTTATCCAAGTCAAAATATGTACTGCCTTGTAATGAAGCATAATTTACAAGATAGCCACCCGTTAAAACACCCTCGCAATCCCCCTCATGAATTGTTCTCCATTCGCTGTTATTGAAATAATCCGTATCGGTCGTCATTAAACGTTTCTCAAAAGACTGTCGGTTATAATCAGTCAGATTATCGAAAGTACGCAACGAAGCACCGTAAAAAGTTATCAATCCGGTTTTGCTGTGAACTGCATTCAGAATTGTCGTACTATCACTGTAGCTGCAAATAATCTTCGGATGTTGTTTAATATTTTCATAATCAATATAAGGTAAAATTTCATTGCATACTTCACCACCACCGAATAAAAGCATTTCAACACTATTGTCAGCTATCATTGTATTGAAATCATCTGTGCGTTCGTCTACACTTCCCGCATAACCATTTTTATCGGAAAAAAGGTGCTTTGATAACTTTATTTGAAATCCTAATTGTTGAAGTGTCATAATTGAATTCTGAATGTATTTCGGCTTTAGTGCAAAGGAAGGCGCAATGATTCCGATAGTATCACCTTTTTGTAATCGATCAGGTTTTATTATATTACTCATTTTTGCTGCTCCTTATAATACATCCAATTATCATGGACCTTGATTTATTTTAACAACATACTATTTATAAATTATTATGTTACTTCAAATTTAACATAATGCAGAAAAGAAGTCAATCGCTTATGTTACTTCTTTTGTCAAATTGTTTATAAAAAGAGAATAAGCCTATTTTTTATAGAAAAAAACTAAATTATTTTTCTATCCTACTTACTGCCAATCGTAATCCATCTGTTTTCCGTTTGTTCCGTGAACGGCATGTACAAAACACCTCCTGTGCCTTATTATCACAGGAGGTGTTTTAGCTTGCATTTTTCGTATCTATATGAATTAATCAAACTGAGAAGAATGCTTTTTGAAAAAATCTACACGAGGTTCAAGAAACTTGAATTTATGACTGGGCTTTGTAAAAAAAGTAAGTGGCTCAAAGATATATCTCCAATCCCACATTCGTTCATCAATGCAGAGATACTCTCGAATCATCTCACAACATATCGGTGTTATTGGGTGGAACAATACAACAGCAGTTTTAACTACATGGAAACTGTCTGCAAGTAGTTGTTCAATTTCATTTGCATTTTCACTTTTAGCTCTTGCAGACCAATCCTTGCTGGCATCCCTGAGATAGATATTCAACAGATCGAATACTTTATCGAACATAAGTTCAGACATGAACCGCTCATACTCGAGTATCGTCCTATCTGCCTGTTCTTTAACTTCAATGCTGACTTCACATTCGGAAAGAACACCGCCGTTGTGTTTCTGTGCTGTATAGAAGCAGGAGCGAACAAGCCGGTTAAAAACATTGGTAACCAGATTTCCTTCATTCAAAACAGTGTCGAAATCACCGCTCTTGTTTGTCTCCAAAATGGCTTTTGGCTCGAATCCAACGCTTCTTTCGCTAAGACTCGTATGCATGAAATGCAAGCGAAGTTGTTCCGGTGTATAATAATCCAGAAGCGTAGCCGCTTTTGGCGGTTTGACATCACCACTGCTGGATGCTTTGGTTTTGCCAAAAAGAATGTGTCGGTTTGGAACTATATGAGGCAGTTTATATCCCTCCTTAAGTGCAGTGAATACCCCTATTTCGGCGATACCGTAAAAGTATATATTATCCTCTCCGATAAATTGGTAGACTTGCGCTTCATCCGACTTCCACCATTCTTCCCACTTGGTGCCGTTTGTGCCATCACCTAAAAATGTCTTTGTAAAAGATATAGGTGCCCATAAAGATTCCGGCCAAACCCAAAAAGTCAATCCAGATAAACCGTTTATTTCGGGAACCGGTACGCCCCAATTTACGTTACCTGACAAGCGAAAAGGTACCAATGTTTTGCCTGTGCGGTATCTTACCCCGTTTTTTGTAAGAACTGAAACCGCTTTTTCTCTGTTATCTAAGTTAGTGAATACCAATTCACAAGAAGGTTTTTGCTCATCTTCAATAATAGTGAAAGGCGGCATTTCTTCGATGCTTTTTACTTTTTCAATAAATTCCTTTTTAATAAATAAAGAAGGTTTCTTTAGAAACTCTCGTATGACCGAGAGCAAAACTCTTCGACAGGCAGGCTCTTTCTCCCATTCCACCAACGCTTTTGTTATTTGCTTTTCAAAGGTCGGAAGGTCAAAAAACCAGTTTTCTACTGGGACATACTCCGGTGTTTTACCCGACAATATACTTATCGGTTCAATTAGTTCGTCAGGTTTGTACTGATGTCCAAGTGAACATTCATCTGCGTATGCATTTTCAGATTTACATCCCTGTATTGGACACCGTCCTTTAACCTGTCGCCCATTCAAGAAAACACCTTTATCTTTATCGTAAAATTGCATTGTTCTTTCCAGTTTTAATGTGCCGTTTGAATAAAGTCGTTTGAAAATTTCGGCAGACAGAGCGGCGTGTATTTCACCCGCTTCTCCCAGAGCAGAACCGGCATAAATGTCAAGGGAAACTTGATAATGATCAAGTATTCCCTTTTGCAACCTGTGATTACGAGCTACAAAGTCATCAAGAGTACCATTGAATCCATCGGCTTTCGCTTTTTCATACCCGATTACGACTCCGGTTCCGTAACAATCTATACCGGAGACAAACAGAACATTTTCCGCACCTATCCGGTCTCGAAGAAAACGCGCAAAAATATCTGCGTGTATGAAGTACCCTCCAATATGATGAAAATATAATTCCTTTTCACCGTATGGCATACCACCGGTTATAAGTGCTCTTTTTGGAAACTCAGGTCTTGAAAATTCTTTTAAGTTCATATACGTTCCTTTCCACTTTTAATAGTTCATTTATTGATATCATTTATACCCAAATAAAAAAACGGTCAAAATCCTTTTATCAGGACTTTGACCGTTGATTCTTATAGCTTAATACTTCGATTGCTATTTATGAATACAACAACAATAGCCCGTCGCCACTAAAGACTACGAGTTGCTGTTGTTGCTGCTTATTCATGATAGTTATACATACATTTAGCACGGCGAGCTTTGACCCCTTTGTTTACATTTTTATTATTTTAACACACTATTATTAATAAGTCAATTATAAATTATTTTAATTTCTAAACAAAAATTTATAATTACAACAATTGCTTTAATATTTATAGTATAACTGTTGGGGCAATCTTTATTCTTTTTAACGGATATCTTAATTTATTGATATTTCTAAAATGAAAGTGGCAGCTATCACATGAATCCGGTTGAAGGAAACCTTAAAATTAAATCATTATTTTTCATAACCATCCATTTATGCCGTTATCTCCCCTCCACTTTTGAAACGAAACACAATACTGCCGTCCATCATCACTGTTGCCGTGTCGAGGAGAGTAATCCAAATTCTCTCATCCCACTCTGATAGAACCAGTGGTTTATGACGAAGCGTACCGATAAAAACTTTCAGTTCTTTGCTCTTGCGTTTTCTTATTGTTTTATCATCACATAAGGTCTCAAATTTCTTGTGTTCTTCCTTATAACGATTCTCAATCCGTTCGGTTTCTTTGGCATACTCTATTTGCGATTGAGCTATCTCGGTATTTTTCTTTATATGTACTTGCATTAAATTCATAATAACCGTCAACTCATCTTCGCATTGCTTTATTCTATTATCTAATTCTACCGTGTCACAAAGGGTCTGTTTGATGAGTTCACAATCGGCAATAACATTTTCTCTGTTGCCCATCAACTCATTGTAGGCGGTTAGGAATCTTTGCTTAATCTCGTCCTCTGTAAGCCTTGGTGTGGTACATTTGACTGTATTTTTAAACTTGTTATTGCATTGAAATATCACGCTGCGGTACTCATCTGAGGAGTGCCAGACCTTTCGTCCGTAGAAACCTCCACAATCTCCACAGATGAGTTTGCTGTGAAAAGCCTTATCACTGTAGGCTCTACCAAGCTCCTTGCGTCGTGTCATTTCATCCTGCACTAATTCGAATTCCTCAGGCGTGATAATTGCTTCATGTGAACCTTCCACATAGTATTGTGGCACTTCCCCATTGTTAATACGTAGCTCCTTTGTCAAAAAATCAACTGTAAATCGTTTCTGCAGTAATGCGTCACCCTTGTACTTCTCATTGGTTAGGATGCTTGCTACGGTGGATGCTTGCCATATCTGCTTTCCCGAAGGACTTAATATACCGTGTTCCATGAGGTAGTTGGCAATACCCTGGGTGGTCTTTCCCTCAAGAAAAAGTTTGTAGATGATGCGAACGGTTTCTGCTTGTTCCGGCACAACCTTCAATGTATCGTTTTCTCCCTTTTCGAAGCCGAGGAAATTGGAATAACCGACGCTGACCTTACCATCCGCGAATCGTTTCCTTTGGCCCCAAGTGACGTTTTCAGAAATCGAACGGCTTTCCTCCTGCGCTAACGAACTCATAATAGTGAGCAGAAGTTCGCCTTTACCATCAAAGGTGTAAATTCCTTCTTTCTCAAAATAGCACTCTACCCCTTTTTCTTTCAGCTTTCGAATAGTAACAAGACTGTCTACCGTATTCCTCGCAAATCGGCTAACTGACTTTGTAACAATAAGGTCTATCTTCCCTGCTAAAGCATCGGCTATCATTTTCTTGAAACCATCCCTGTGTTTTGTGCCGAGTGCTGAAATCCCTTCGTCGGTATAAACCTTTACATATTCCCAATCGGTGCGACTTTTAATGAAATTAGTGTAATAATCAATTTGCGCTTCGTAGCTTGTGAACTGCTCATCGCTATCGGTAGATACACGAGCATAACCAGCAACTTTCCGTTTTTGATTAATCAATGACGGTAAATGGGTTAATGGGTTTATGTTCGGTGGGATTACGGTGATTGTTTTTGCCATCAGATTTTCCTCCTATCTAGAACTTTCTGTTGTGCTGCTTTTTTCATCTCATCCGTCCAGCTCATTGCTCTGGAGTTATCTTTCCAATGCTTTGTGATCTCTGTTCCATCTTTGAAACGGAATACTAGTATGTTATCTTTGCAAACACGAACAATATTTATAGCATTACCGAACACCTGTTCATCAAAGGTATCTATCCCAAGAACATCGGCTACCACTTTCTTTAACGTTTCTTCCGGAATTTGCTTAGAATCGCAAGCGTTCTTTCCGCTTGTGTGATTAGTTCTGCATATCCAAATCGGACTTGCACGTTTGACCTTCCTGCGATAATGTTTATCGCAAATGTTACAGACAAGCATTCCGGAAAAGGGGGACGCTTGCTTTTCATTAATTGGATTGAGTTTGGTTGCTCGCCGAGCTATTTCTCTCTGAACACTCTCAAAATACTCCATGCTGATGATCGGCTCGTGCGTTTCTGTTGCATGATAGCGTGGAAGTTCTCCATGGTTGACAAGAGTTCACTTAGTGATGTGATTTTCACAGTAAGTCTTTTGTAATAGCAGGTTGCCTGTATAGGTGCAATTTCTCAGTATTTTCATAATAGTACTGCGATACCAATGCTTTCCGTTACGGGTAGAATACTCTTCTGCATTCAATCGTTTTGCGATACCACCGCAACCCAAGCCGGAGATATAATAATTAAAAATGCGTTTAACCAGTTCCGCTTCCTCCGGTATGACGATGAATTGTCCTTTTTCGTAGCGGTAACCGAGAATCGTTCCATTCCAGGGCTTACCCTCCTCGAAATTCTTTTTGATGCGCCATTTCTGGTTCTCACTAGCAGAGAGGCTTTCTTCTTGAGCATAGGATGCGAGGATTGTCAGCATAAGCTCACCCTCGGTGCTCATCGTATGGATGTTCTGCTCTTCAAAATAAATGTCCACCCCCAGCGACTTTAACTCACGAACGGTTTCCAGAAGTGTTACCGTGTTTCGTGCGAAACGGGAGATGGACTTGGTAATGACTATATCAATCAATCCTACACGGCAGTCGAACAGAAGCCTTTGGAAATTAGCTCGGTCATCCTTCGTTCCTGAGAGAGCTTCATCAGCATACACACCTGCGTACTGCCACCCTTCATGAACTTGAATCAGCTCATTGTAATAGCTGACCTGTGCCGAGAACGAATGGAGCATTGCATCTTTTCCACTCGATACTCTGGCATAGGCTGCAACACGCTTTGGCTTTTCTAAAACCGTCCTTTTTTCAAGCTTCCTCACGATTTTAAGCATATATATCACCTCCTTGTACATGTTACATATTCGCTCTAAAACCGAGATTTATCAAGTCTTTTTCTCGAAATATACTGCCGAATTTAAGCCCATATTTTTGTGCTAATTTGTCCTCAATTGATACAATATCTTTCTCGTTAAGGATACCTCTTTCGAGCATTATTTTTGCCTGGGTTATAGCAGAATGGTAGTTTTGGATATTATTACGATCAATCATTGCTGCCACCGCTCTTATAACGCACCTTAATGTAGCAGGCATGGGAGCAGTACTTCTTCTCATTGTGGCGGCGCATATGTATTTCTTTTCCACAGCAAGCACAGGTTGTGATATACAGCATTTCTGCCTTTGGATGTTCGTTCCACCATTTATTTCGACAAGCGTCCGAACAAAAACGTCTTGTACTTCGTTTGCTTTTATCTATCGGATTTCCGCATTGTGTGCATATGGAGATGATTTCTTTGGTCTCGCTGCTGGTCTTGTACCTTCTGCAATAGGACTTCACAGTATTTTCAGACAAACCGATTTCCTTTGCTATTTTGGAATATCCGTAGCCTTCAAGGCGTAAATTATCTATAAGAATTTTCTGACTGTCTGTCATATTCGTACCTCCGTTCAGAGGAGAGGTGTTTTCCTATCCTCACTTCCTATTGGACAACGAGGGAAGTAAATCCGTAGTGTGCAGCTTTCATTTATGACCATATGTTAGTAAATAATTCTTGACATTACGTCCGAATGGTCGTATAATGTAACAATCTTATTTTTGGAAGAAGCACAAATGGCATTTTAAGTTATGCGCGTTGAGGAAAAATGGATACTTAAAGATTACCGTGAAAAACTCGGTTTGACGCAACAACAGGTCGCAGATAAAGCAAAGATACAACTTAGGCAGTATCAACGGTTTGAAGCGGGTGAAAGGAATCTTTCCTCATCTTCATTCAATATCGCTTGCAGGGTTATCGAAGCTCTCGGACTTAACCTCAGCAAATATCATCACGGCGATTATGTTTTTGGAGATGAGGTTGATCTTTCCCAGAAAGATTGATCAGCGAGGAATTTTACGATATAAAAACGAAAAATCCCACGAGACGGTAAGAAACCGAATCGTGGGATTTTTTATACAAGTACAATATGATATTGTATGCTCCGACTTGAACACGGTAGAGTTTCTTTTGTGTGGTCGGTGAGAGTTAGGTAGCGGGAGTGGATGTAGAAAGTAAATTTTCTTTTTCTATTATACTATTTATTTAGGAATTTTTAGTTTCTGACCGCTGTAGATGACATTGGATTTCAAATCATTCAACCTGACAATTTCTGGGTAACGGGATCCGTCCCCGAGATATTTCAAGGCAATCTCCCAGAGGGTATCTCCATGAACGACTGTGTGAATTCGGTAGGTTTCCTCTGTAATAGTAGCAGTCACCACCGCCAGATCGGAAGCATTAACAGGGGACATAATTGCATACTTACCGTTCTCATCTTTATCGATTACAGCACGATCGCTATTAATACTATGTACATACCAGTTCAGATTCTTTACCCAATCCGGAATGTTTTTACCACCGTAGTATTCTGAGCCTGTGATTTTCACAAGGTCACCATCTTTAATAACAATCTCTGTAGTAGGTTCAGCCGGAGTTGGTATAATAAGCTTTTCTTTCACATCCGCTCGGAAAGTATCCATGACCTTACCAAACTTCGGGAACCAGTGCATTACATCTCCATGATTTGAAGCGATACCGAGCTTATGTCCCTCACTGTGGCAGAGGATGTTCTGTTCGGTTAAACTGTAAAGTTTACATAGGTACACACACAGTTCGACCGCTTCAATATAGACTTTATTAAAATAGTCAACATCGGTCAAATCATCTTCGCAGATTTCAAAGCCAATATACCCGTTGTTGTTTGCGTTTCTTGAATACCCAAGCGAACCGCTTCCGCTGTGCCAGCCGACGATGTCCCACGGTAGAGTCTGGTAGGTGGCAATTGAGCCGTCTGCTAGCTTTCCAATAAAAGCGTGAACACAAGCCTCATGCCCGCCGGGTGTTGCTGTGTTCCAGTGGTTACTGTATTTATTCAAACCGAGCAATCCATCGTCGGGACCGACATAACGATTAAGGGTTGGATTATTGGCGCCAGTGGAATGAACTAGGATTCCTTTGACTGTATGTTGCTTTCCTGACTTGAAACAGTTATTTTCGGTGAAATAATACTGTTTTAGATTCATAGATTAATCCTCCTTTTCGTTTTGGTCATGAAGCTGTTTTAATACTTCCTTTAGTTTCTGCGGAACAGGTAATCCGATGTGGCTCACATTTTCAAGTATGGACACACCTTCGTTTGAAAGATAGAAAAATATAACCGCTGTCCTTAAAACGAACCCTTCTCCGATTACTTTCGAATCAATAATATGCCCGATTCCAACCAGAGCAAAAATGAGTACCTTCTTGAAGATTCCTCGGAAGCCAACCTCGCTGGACAGCTTCTTATCGAGGATAGCGCACATAACACCGGTGATATAGTCGATGATAACGAAAGCAACCAGTGCATACAAGAATCCATCCCACCCTCCTAAAAAATACCCGAGCCAGCCACCGATTGCGGCGATGATTAATTGAATAAAGTTCCAAAAGTCTTTCATGTTGTAAATCCTTTCTATTTTTAATTTTGAGCATAATAAAAGCACCTTTGCGGTGAAGCAAAGATGCATAATGTTTGTAATATATAGTTTATATCAGAGTTGGAGTAATTGGAGATAATGTAATTTAAATAATATTTCTTATCCTCTGTACCATGATATTTGACCATTCTAGATAACCTCTGGGTTACCAGTTCTTTTAATCGATACCATATGTTTTTCATCAAACATAATAACTTATACATTCAGTTTTCTTCAACACGAAATTTAAGCATTGACACGTTTTTACTGCTTGTCTATGTATAAGGTTATTTAATAGTAGCTTTTTTCCTAATATCGTTTTCACGGACAAAATATAAATATGTTTCAATATCATTTTTATTTGCCATAAAAATAGTTTGATTCCATTTATACTGCCAGCACTCATAGGTACATTTACAATATTGCGTATCATACAACGTATATTCTAACCTATGTTTACAGGGTTCCTTATGCTCTTTCTGCTTACAATTATCTTCCACGCAGTCGTCCCAAAGGATATTTAATGAGTATTTAAACTCATCAGAACATTTTTCTACATAATCATTATATTTTCTCATATCCTGCATCTTTATACCGATGCTGGGTATATGATTATCAAGATTTACCCTTACTATCGCTCTTGCGTCATGTTTTTTATAGTCGTAACGTAAATAAATGTCCTTAAATTCTTTCCTATTCTCGAATATATTTATATAGAAATTAAAACTGTAACCATATTCAAGCATCTTTATATGAAAATGTTTTATAGCTTCTTTTTCTTCTTCACCATCAAAATAACGGAACAAATCGTCAATTATAAAGGGCATTTTATTTGTGTTTGTGTATTCAAAAAGTCTAGGATTAAGTAAAATATGCATTTGTTGATTATAAGGATATGACGAATTCATCCCTTGATTAATATCATAATCCTGCGTTATGGAATAGAAATACAATCCCTTTAAAACAAGGTTGTCATCGGGAAATTCTATAGAACAACTTTGTTCTTTGCTTGAAAAAACATCTCCATTAAAAATAAACCCGTTATCTTTTAATAAATTAATTACTGCATCCTTATCAGCTTTTTTCGGTTTTCTTAATCGTTCCTTTAAAGCATTAATATCCACTAATAGGACATTACCGTTAAATTTACTGCTATTTGCTATTGCTGATATTACGGCGAATATGCAATGCAAAGGAAAGAGAAAATCAATATTCCCCTCCGAGATTTCTTTAAATAACTCAATCATGTATCCACGAAAATGAGAAAAGCTTTCCAATATTTCAGATTTGGTATATACTTTTAAATAAACCAGATTTATTTCAACATCATTATTTTCAGGATAAATCAGACTTAACCATCTTTTTGCCTGTTCCTGTTTCGTCATTATAACACTATTTTGTTTATACCATAAGTTGTATCTAATTATATAAATTAGATTATCTATGTTTTCGTATTCAGGATAAATAAGACTCAACCATTTATTTGTCTGTTCCTGCTTTGTCATTTTAATAACTCCTTAACCTCATACTAATGGTATCGCAAGTGTAAGGTCTGCTCCCGGACCGCCATTGTCTTTCTCATATCCATCTTGTAAGCCGTATATTTCTAGCTCAATAGGATAATCCTGCCGTTCATAACCATTTTCTTTTAGCCATAAACATCCCCACCCGTAAACATATGGGGTTAGATAGCTGGGATCACCTTTAAATTCTTCAGGTGACAAACTTCTAACAAACGGATCGTCATATCTTGTGGGAATATATAACCAACGTGTTGCGGGCAATACAAGTGTTTCCATATCGGTTTTGAGCCTTTCTATTTTTCCTGTTTCGCCTCCACTCCAAAAACAGGTTACTTCTTTGCATAACCAGTAATCCTGACGACTATCTTTACTACTGTTGCAAAAGTTGATTGTAATTCCGTAAAACTTATCATCAACAGGGTTAGGGACTTTCTCAAATATTTCACTCCTATTCTGAAAAAGCGAACCAATATCCTCGCCGGTTGGCTTGGTTCCGCCCATTTTAGCACTTCTGCCGACAAATCTCATAACACCTTTTTCTACAATATAAGGTTTTAACATGATATTTCCTCCTTCTTGCATTAATCGATAATAATAGTCTCGGATAATTTTATCCGGCTTAGGTTCATTAACATATTCATTCCGAATGCGGAAATCTTTAGGTGCCAATCCGTATTTTCTTTAAATGCTCTGTCAAAAGTACGTTGATTTTCAAAACCACAGGAAAGACAAATATCTAAAATTGTATCTTTACTGTCAAGGAGTTTATTTGCTGCGAAAAATAATCGCATGTCACGAATGTAGTCAGTTACGCTGATATTAGTTATGTGTTTAAAAAGTCTATGGAAATAATATTCGGAATAAGCGAATTTTTCAGCGATAAAATTACAATTCAAATCTTCATTATAATTTTCAACAATATACTCCATCGCACTTTTTATCACTTCATGTGAATACATTAATTCACCTCCTATGCAAGAGTTAGTATATATTAAAAGTATTGTTTTGTCTGGACATTCTCTGCTATCTATATAGAACTTATTAATTACATTTAAAGAATTATTATATGGAACTTGATTTATAATATCATATTAAATTGAATAATTCAATGTACTCACTAAATTCTCAACTTATTACCACTTTACTCGATGCCTTACTCCCACTGATCTGACTCACATAATCCTTCAGCATCGGTTTGCCTTTTCTACCGCTGCTGTCAACAGTAAATTCGGTATAGAAACCTTTTCTGCCAAGCGTGTGGCGGATAGAGGTGACTATACCGATTGTTTCTGTTTCGCCGTCTGCGGTCATTTCAATGCTGTCGCCGATAATCATCTGCGGAGTGAACTTGCCTGCGAAGGTTTCTGTTCGTCCGGAAATCGCAATACTGTCGGCAAGGTTATTTGCGTATTCGGTGAGTTCGGCAGCACTAGTACCATCGGGAGCGGTGATGTAAATAGTCTTATGTGAAGGTGAAACCCAGAGTTTGTGTGGCGGTAAATCAACATAAAGTGTGTTTGATGGATTTTTACAGGAAACACAAATACGACTGTATGTCTGTTCATCACTGTACTCGGTTGTATAACTCCAACAGTTTTTATTCCTCTCAAACTGGAATGTACCGGGTTGTTCAAAACGGGTATCAGTAACTGCGCCGATTCCGATTGTACCGTCCGAATTCTCTGAAACTTTCCAACCGGGTAATAGTGCAACCACATCCTCAACACCGGAAAGATACGTGGTCTCCGGTTCAAATGTCAATTTCCATACTTTTGGGGAATCACCGACAAAAAAGTTCTCGATACCGGCAAGGGTAAAAATGGCTTGAAGGTTCTCCTGTAAAGTGGCTTCTGTAAAGGAGATATTTTCATCAAAGGTTTGTTCTTTGAGCAACTTACCGATTGCATTTCGTGCTGATACAGAAAGAGCATTTCCGGGGATAGCAGTAGATACTCTATCAATGTAGAACTGTCCGAGCGAGATTTCTTCCGAGTCACCCATTGAGAAATATAGTTCAAGCTTTGTGTTCGGGGAAATCACCGACCTTGAACGACGAAGCAAAGTATTGTTTATGTTTTGTATCGTAAACGAAGCGCTGGACACTGCGCTGTCTTTTGAATGAGTGATACTTCCATTTTCGATTGTGTGCGAAATGTCGGTCGGCAGCATATACATCACAAACTTATGGTTACCGTTCGAACTCCAAAAACCATATGCTCCGTAATGTGCGACTTTTTTCAAGCTTGGGTACGAAATTGATATATCGGGTGACATCCTACCTTTGGATTTCCAAGTCAAAGAATCATACAACCCCATTTCGGGTGAAGTAGTAGTTCCTTTTACCGTTCCTGTTGAATCGAGGTATATTATATTGAAAGAATTATCCATCAAGTGTACCACTTGCGGTGAAGAACCTTCTCCTACTTCGGCAGTGTATTCAAATTCGAGTATCATAGATAAAACCTCGTTATAAATTAAGTACTTTGGTTCCGTTCGTAAATAAGGTCCCGAAAAACATAAAGTTGTATAAGTTAATGACCACGAAACCTAATGAAAAGTAAATTGTAATGGAAAGAGAAGTTGCTAACGGCTGTCTTTAAGCCGTTAGCAATAATAATTTGTTTCGATTAAATTTTTTAGCATGGCGATTGTAGCCACGACATTAGGCTTAGATATTGTTCTAAGATTGGACAAGTTTTGTTATCTTTTAGTGATGTCATAAAATTAGTCCTTTCAATTTTTTATATAAAAAGCGCTTTGAAATACTTGCAAATTCAAAGCGTGGATTTTTATTTTGATTTGTGATATAATTGTATAAATATTAGTGGTTTGATTATCTGTTTTGGGAATTGCGCTGAAAGTTTATATTTTATTCATTAAATCGGACACATTCGAGCATTTAAAGACAAGCATACATTAAGCCTTTATATTATAATTAGTTGAGGAAGGAGGGCATTTATGGACTGGATTCAAAGTATGCAAAAAGCAATATCCTACATAGAAAAAAACATTCTCAATGATATAAGCGTTGATAAAATTGCAGAAAACGCTTATTCGTCAAGTGCCAATTTCCAACGGATTTTCAGCATAATAACCAGCATGACAATCGGCGATTATATTCGGAACAGAAGGTTGACACTTGCCGGAAAAGAACTTCCCGAGTCTAAAGATAAAATTATCGATATCGCTTTAAAATACGGATATGAAACAGCGGCGAGTTTTACAAAAGCGTTTATCCGTTTTCATGGTATAACGCCGTCAAGCGCAAAAAAATCCGGTGAGCAATTAAAATATTTTGCCCCTCTTTCAATTCAAATTGATATAAAGGGTGGATTTAACATGAGTAGAAAAATTATTCCAAACATACCGGAACTGAACTACGACGGAAATAATGCTGCATATTTTACGCAAATACTCGCCTCGGTACTGCAGGGTATGAATGAATCGTTTGACAAAACGCAGATTACTGCATGCAGTGGAGAGGGAAACCGTTTTTGCTGGACGGACGGTGCGTGGGTATTCGGAAACGAATGTATGGAGAGCCTAAACGAAACGCCGTTTGAAATCGAAACGAGGATCTTGAATTTTTTGGGTTGGAAAGCGAAATATTTCAACATTTTACGCGATAAAGACGGCAATTTTCTGAACACCGACATCGCGCAGCTTCGACAGGAATTTGTCGAAGCAATCGACCGCGGCGTAGCTGTGATGCCGGGATGGGGTTATTTCCAAATCCACTATACAATATTTTTCGGATATGAAGATGACGGGCAAAAAATGATCGGTTGGGATTATCAGAAGAAGGAAAAAGCCGAAACGTTCGTTTGGGATGATTGGGATAAAAACGTGACCAGCTATATCATTTTAAAAGAAAAAGATAAATCAAGGACAGATAAAAACGCGGCATTGGAAACATTTCAAAATATCATACGCCACGCCCGGAGAATTGATGAAGTAAAAGGACGGAAAGTTGGTTTTGCAGCATGGGAATCGTTTCTTTACCACTTGGAACACGATGATTTTTCGAATTGCCCGATACTTGCCGCCGATGCACCAACGGTGGAAGGCAACGCCGCGAGCGTAGAACACCGCTTCATCATTTATTGCGACGCATTATGCCAAATTTATGCCCGCAAAGAAGCTTTGTCATATTACCGCTCACTCGCCGGGCATTTCCCCGAATGGAGCGAGGAATTGAACATCGCTACTGAAGCATTAGAAGCATGCGCTTCCTACGGCGGTTATTTATGGAGTCAAGGATTTTCTTTTGATGTTGCCGGATATGAAAAATTCAAGACTCCCGAAGGTCGTAAAATTCTTGCAGATGCGGGGTGCGAAGCAATGAAGAAAGATATTGAAGCTGTGGAGCAGTTTGAAAAAATACTAAAAAAAGAAGGATTATAATATGCCGTTATTACCGGAAATAAACTTTGATGATATAATCGTTGCAGAAAAGTATATAAACGGATATGATTACGAACGTTGTAAAAACGGACTATGGAGCATTTATAACATAATAAAAAAAATAGCAAATGTTTCTCATCCAAGAGTATCAGAATGTTTGTTAATGATAGGTGTAAATGCTAAATGTGAAAATGATGGTATGATGTCGCTTGTTTATAGTGGAAAAATGAGCAAGAAATATAAAAGAGGTATGCCGTCGGCACAGTATCTTTTCGAACTTGAAAAATTCGGATTTGTTTTCTATGATATTGTTACAGCCAAAGAAGAAACACCTAAAAACAAACTGTCTATCAAAGATATAGAACAATTCAGTATTTTGTACAATTCTGGTGATTTCAGTGATGTTATATTCGGATTGAAATTATTTTCCGACATTTGCGTAAATCAATCAAGCCCGTTAGCTTGTTTTTTAGCCAGGGATATTCGGGTTGCCTTTTCAGAGGCTCCTAAATTATATGCTCCTCCTGTGGAAGAATTGTTTTATTTTTTGCCTGAAGAACAGAAAAAAGCGGCGTTTGCAATCCATGAAAAACTTGAAGAAATGGGATGTGTCCGCGAGCTCGAAGGAGAAAACGCAGTAAAATACAAACACGCAAAACATAAAGGACAAGTTATCGCAACAATATGGGCGGGAGAGAATTTATGGTTTTTACCGGAATCCGAAAAAGAACAAAAAGTGGTATTCAAATTTAATTTACGCAATATCGGGAAATATTCAGATTATCTGAATGAATGTACAGAAGCGGTACAAAAATCAATCTTCGAAACAGATTCCTGTGGACTTGCAGACAATAAAACTGGTATGTGTGGGAACGGACATAGATGCGGAGGAGTTGTATTTGAATACAAAGGAAAAACGTCTATAAAATGTACAAGATATTTTTGTATATTCAAAGATTTGTCAAAACGGGCGATAGAAAATTATATTAAGTTGATTGAGTTAGAAAATAAAGAATTACAAATTAAGAAACAATCTCACAACGCATAAATTTCACTAATAATAAAAGCACAACAATCTTAAAAATTGACAACAAGTGGCCTGACATTACCAATACGAATGAATACTGGGCAGGTTGCTTTTCAGGACTCGAAAGCTATAACGGTATATTATATTATAACACTCCGACCGAGATCCGAGCATATAACCCGGCTAACAATTCGTCATATACCGTTATGACAATAAGTGGCACAAGCAGTATTTATTATTTTACAATGAACGGCAGCAAGCTGACCTATTACTTGTATTCATCTCCCACAGATCCGTCCACGGAATCGGGCGAGATCGATCTCGACAGTTTCAATAAATACTAAACAATTCCATACGATTTCGATGGAATGGTGCAGATCATCACCCCCGCGAGAACTGCACCGAGAAGCCGAAATCCAGTACCCAGTTAGTGTTTTTGAGCGGTCGGTCTATCTTGCAGTCCATTGTGATTGCAACACCCGATGCAGGAGGGGTTGTGAATACAAGTCCCGGAGTAACATACCCGAACAGAATATTAGGACATTTACCGCAACCCAGTGCAGAAATATAGCTGGATGTGATTCTCCAATATCGTGCGCTGATTGGTGTAACCAGTCGTAAATCCGCACTCACGCTTGTACAAACAACCGTTGCGGTTGTGTGTAGGTTTGTCCAACTTACACCATCGTCAGAATAGTCGAAACCGATTGCTGTTGTCGGACTGCCCGAACCTCCGAAAGCAATGGTACCTGCCGGCATATATAACCGATTCACCATAATTGCATTTCCAAAGTCGAAGATGATTGGAGCCGATGAGGTAATGCTGTTTTTGCCTGTCTTTACCGCGCCCCAAACCATGAACGGAAAATAGGAGTAATTCGAATTGGTGTATCCTCCTGTTATGACGCAGTTATTCGGATTCGTGTTGACGAAGAACTCTGGGTATTCGGCAGCGTTGTTGTTATAATCAATGGTGTAATCTGTACCTTTGATCATCAATACACCGTTTACACGCACTGCTTCGGAGCTCTCTACCATCTTCGGTATCGGGCAAGAAAATTCGGTTTTTACTCCATCACCTGTTCCTACCGTCATGTTCGAAAGCGTTATCTGCGGAAAGATATCTGTATTCGGTAATAACCATGCTGCAACAGTAGGACATCCGATGGCACTTATCATATGCGAGTTCGCGGTATCATAGTTCCAACGTGTAGACGGAACCGTCCACTTTTTGTTTGTTGTATCAGATGTCGGTGTGATACCTGTCTTGTTTGATATCGAGTATGCAGCAAGCTGGTCAGCGGTTGTTAAATCATTAAAAACGCCCAGCGAGAGCGTAAGCGTGGAATACGTATCTTCCAGCACACCCGCTATAATCGCATTATTTGCCGGTGTTGGCAAGACATAAGAACCATCCGAAGGTTCGCTCATCGTCAAGTAAAATGTTGAGTAGATGGTGATAACATCGGTAGAAGTTTTGGTAATGGCAATCTGGTTTCCTTCGCTGTCCCGCAGCATGGAATGAGTAACCAAATAGCTTGAGGAAGTACCGTAAGCAAGACCGACTTCCGTGATGACGGAACCGACATAATCGGCAGGATTGATCGTCGCCACTCTCTTAACATAACTGACGGGATACGCTTTCACCGTTTCGACTACCGAACAACCTCTTGCGCCCAAAAAGGTAAAAAGAGAAGTATCTGTTACCGCTGGAGTGCCTGTGCCGGTTCCGACATGAATATGGGTGAATTTCGTTGACCTTGATACCAGACGATTGAAAAACGAGTCCAAAACGATATTATACGAGGTACCCTTCTGCTTCACCTTTCCGGTGACAGCGTCGGTTACCTCTATTTCGAATTTGTTATGAATGATTGGGTTAAGGGTGTTATGCATAGGGGACTCCTTTTATCATGTGAGGATTTATTAAATAAATATTGACAACAATTAAAACGATGCTATACTTTTATTATTAATGATTGAATGATGGGTAAGGTGGATGTTTTGGAGATAGGAAATCTAATTGCTATTGGTGGTACATCCGAAGTGTTTGAATATGGTGATAAAATTATCAAGTTATATTTTGATAATTATTTAAAAGAGAATGTGAAACATGAATATCAAAAAACAATGAGTGCATTTTCACTAGGATTACCTGTTCCTAAAATATATGATATGATACAAGTAAACGGAAGATATGGTCTTGTTTTTGAACGTATAAATGGTTGTACACTTAATGATAAACTTTTTAAACAATGTGCTTACAATTTTAAAAATGACATTGTTGATAAAAAAATATTAGAAGCAGTAATTGAATGTATAAAAGCTACAGCCTATGTCTTAGCAGAAGTTCATAAGATAAAAGCTTCATTCCCAAATACAGCAGAAGATGCTTTGTTGTATTCAGCAATACATAATAATTATCTTAATGAAAATGAAAAAGAACAAATAGTTAAAATAATACACACCTTACCAAAAGGTGATACTGTATGCCATGGTGATCCAAATCCAAATAATATTATGGTCGCAGGGAATAAATATTTGTTAATCGACTGGGTTGATTGTGTAACCGGCGATCCTGCTTACGATGTGGCAGAAGTAATAATAATGTATCGATATAATAATATCCGACACGAATCTAAAACAAAAACCGATTTCTATGTATTATCTATTATTGATTTAGCGATAGAGACATTTATAAATGAATATCAACGAATTACGAAAACAGATATGACTAACATTGATAAATGGATACTTCCAAAATTAACAACTCAATTAACAGGTTCAAATAGTGACGAGTATAAAATAAAAATTTCAAAAGAAATACGCCGTCTTTTAAATCTAAATTCAAGTAATTAAATCGGTATACTTCCTACCATTGTCGTGGTGAGCGTTACGGTGAAGCTGGTTGTAAGACTAAGGTTTTCTGTATAACTGTTGGTGATATAGTTGACTTTCAGATTAGCCAGTGTGTTAATAATCGGAAGTGCCATAATTCCGGGATCATCATCTTGAACTGATTCGGGTGCGAAAGTAGCTGTCAGATTCGGTGCAATGATGAAGCTTGTTTCAGTTCCATGATAACGAATGTTGTTGCCACCGCTGATGGTGACCGTGATCGCCGCACCGGAAGAAAAAACTTCTTCGGTTGTAATCGTAATAATGTTATTATTAGCTATCACAGATGTGATCGTTCGAGCAGGTGATATTGCAATATAATCAGCTAGGTTTCCGCTCACAACAATAGGATGATTCAAAGTGATTTGAAGCTGTTTTGATGATATTCTGTCTGTCGATGATACCGATAGTGTTGGGTATTCCTTGTAATACTCAATAATACAATCTGAAACAGGAAAGATAGCGCCGACAGTATCCGGCTCTACAAAAGCTTCTGTAAAATACACCTGAAAACATGAAAGCGAACATTCTCCGACTTGTGAATAAACAGTCTCGGGAGCAACACTTCCGCCTGCATAGGTTCTTTTCGATAGAGTATATTTTATGATTCCGTTGTTCTCCGTAATAAACCCTACTCGGTAGTCGTTCGTACGAAATAAACACAATGAGGTGTTTCCTGTTCCGAGTTCGGATATTACCTGTTCTGTCTCCCATTGATGTGTCCCGTCCGACTGCAAACAAAAAGCGCGGTAACAAACCGCACTGTTTTTCAAATAACCGATAATCAACCCCTGGTCGAGCGTACTGTCATCAGAAGATTGCCACCCACGGCAAACCGAGATACAGCTGACGTTCTCGGCAAGGGGTGTTTTTGTGCTGGTATCATCCCATTTCTGAACATAGAGAATGCTGCTTGTATCCACCCAGAAGATATACGGTGTTTGTTCTGTTTCTAAGGAATACCACTGTTTTTTGCTGTTCAGTTTCCATGTACCGTTAAATTCAATAGCACATTCGGTCGCTTCACCGATGGAAAACAACTGTGTCCATGGCTTTTCAAGTTCGGCAGGAAGAAGACGCTCATAAATATGGGCGATTCCATTATAAATACAAACCGCATAAACGAGTGAGGGAGAGCTTTCGACTGAGAGCTGACGGATAGCTACATCACCATAATCAGCAGTTATGTTTTTATGGATATTTTCCGAAAGCAAGGTATTGATTGTTGACTGTGTTGCAACCAACCGCAGATTCGGCTTTGCGTTTCTATTCTCCACTTGAAACTGTTCCTGTAGCTTATTCAATAACTCGGGAGGAAGGGTTCTCATTCCGGTGGCTCCTTTGCAAGTGTAAACACTGTCTTGTAATACCCGGCTGGAAGCTTCTCAAAGTTTTTCATCTCGGTAATTCTACCATAATATGTTCCGCTGTTTACAACGACTTTCAGCAATGCGGCAGTATCCTCGGCAGACATCAACTGTGCCTTACCTTCATCGTTGACATAGACGGTTACCTCATATGTAACAGCAGGTTTCCCAATTCGCTGGATGTGCGTATTCCCGTCAAGCGTCTGTTGAAGGGTGCGGATGACCTCTTGCTTTGTAGAAAGACTGACATAAATCGAAATGTCAGTACCGGTATCTTCGTTTTTAAGTAAAGCCATCACACGTACCTCCAAATAAAAAATAGCCGACTTTTTATTTAACTATTGTTTATATTTAAACTTTAATAGCAGATTCTGCAAATATCTTTAAAATAACTATTGACTTTGACGTTGGGTCAAGTGGTATAATGTATTTATTAAACGAACGGTTGGTGATTAAATGGATTTAATAAAAATAACAGAATTGACAAACAAATTCGATATATCTTCACGCAGCCTACGTTATTATGAGCAGATCGGTTTGATTCAGAGCGTACGGTTGGAATTTGAAAAATATCGTTATTTTAATCTGGAAAACATAGAAAAACTCAAACAAATCATGGTGCTTCGTAAAATGCAGATTTCAATTAAGGATATTATTCGTATTTATGAAAGCCAGGACATGAGCGTCGTTGTCGAAACGTTCGTTGACCGTATCAACGCTATTAACGAAGAAGTGAATGTGCTCTCAGAGATGAAACGTATTACAAATGATTTTTTGCAGATTATGATACAAAACGGAATCACAAAAATTTCTGCCATTCCGTTGTTGTATGAAGAAATGGACAAGCAGTTAGAAGTGTTAGAGGAGCATAATCCTGTCAGTTATAATGAATTATCAGCTGTGTCTGAAAAACTGTTAAGATTGCCTGAAATACGAATAGTATCGTTGTCTGCACTGCGAGTGATTACATCCTACAATGAAAAAGCAGAATCGTTAGTTGACGGATTCTGGACATGGGTTCATTTGAAAGGAAAAACACCTGGAAATCCAGGCTCACATGAACAATTTGAATATCAGGACGAAAATAATCAATCAGTTATAATGATTTCGATACCAGAAGATTATATGAACGATTCTAATTTTTACGATAAAACTTTCGAAGGGGGAATGTTCGCCGTTGCCAGTGTTTATGCTGATGAAGAAATAGAATCCTTTCACCGAGCTATGGTACATTATTTCGATGGTAACCCATTTTATGAAGTAGACTATTTACACAACGGAAAACAACGGCATGAATCGTTGATAGAAACCATTATATCGCCGGATAGCACACGCGAGTTATTGGATGTTTTTATACCCATTAAAAGACGTATACCGGAAGCAAAGCATTTTGATAACTTAGCGTTACCAAAAATTCTTGAAAATGTGACGATTGAAGAAATCGAACGAGCGAACCCAGTGTTATGGAAGCGTGAGATTCCACTTAATGAGCTTGTTCCCGTTTATAAAGAAGGATACGAAACGATAATTCAAGAATTTTTACCAAACGGTGATTTACATTTTAGCCCTTATGTCAGCACGCGATACCTTTCCACGGAAATTTCCGTTCGACTGCCGTTTCGTTTCGATATCGAATTTATGATAAAAAATCGTTGTATGCGTATAAGACATGACGGAAACGATTATACGATAAATGACAATAATTACAGCAGAATGGCTTTCATGCAACCGGTTTTCAAGGATTGGCAGCGGATTGATGAAGCGGGACAAATAAACTTAAACGAATTCAATCGTGTTTCATGGATAATCGGAGAAAAACATTTTGTTCTAATCATAAATGATGAAATTCGATATTGCGGTGTAGATTTTCCGTATATGATTTCGGACTTCGGTCTATTGCAAGAACATCCCATACTTATCGGTTCAGAAGGCGATGCGTTAACCATACGGTCTGTAACTGTCTCGCAATTAAAATACACACCTAAAACAAAAATAAAAAAGGAGAACTTCAACATGATTACGAAACAAAGCAACAATATCTTACCAAATAACCGCGTTATCTGCCGCGGAGACAGAGGCGAAAATCATGCGTTTCCCGGTGTAGCGGCTTATGTTATGGAATGTATAGGTGATACGACAATCGGTGATTTTACAGACGATATAAACGAAAGACTCTGGTTTTTTGAAGGGATGAGCGCAGACATATTATCGCCAATATATTCATATGTAGGATATCAAGGCTGGGCAAGGTCAGACTATCTTTATTCTAAAGAATTTATCACTGATATTTTTAATAAATGTGGTTATGCAAGCTCGTTTATTACCCCCGATGAGTTCAATTCCAATAAAGAAATGTATTTGCAAACTGTAATGGCATATATCGATAAGGGTGTTCCTGTCATTATTCGTAAACAACCGCACGATGAATGTATGCCCATCATCGGATATGAAGATTACGGAAAAACGCTTTTATATCCAGATATTGCAAATACAAAAGAAATTCATAAAATGACGGTTGACGGTGAAATGAATTATTCGTGGGTTTTCGTCGGCGAAAAAAAGCGCGAAATAAATATCGCAGAAACTTATATGAACATGATTTATGATTTACCGGAAATATTTGAACAAAAGTCAGAAAAATATTGTTTTGGTGCGAACGCTTTTTTAGCGTGGGCGGATGAAATAGAAAGAGATAAGTCTTATGAGTGGGACGTTTACCACATAAACTTTTTGACGATGGGTGCTTGCTCAGGCAAAGTTTTTGATAAAGTGGTAGAATTAAATCCTGGTATTGCATGGATCAAGGACGTAAAAGATCGTTATGACGAATGTATGAAAATATGGAATGAAGGCGGAGAATTAATGCAAAATTTTGTAAGAAAAATGAGCCATCCGCTAGAGGAAGCGATTAAAATTATTATAGAGAAAAGGAAAGAAATAAGTAAATAATGTTTTAATGGATTGCTAAAAATTTAGTCGCCGAGCATGGAATAAAATCCTTGCTCGGCGTTTAATATTATAGATTTCCACGTTCAGATACAACCGCTTATTATGTTCCAGGGGCTGCGAAGTAGACGCATAGTTCTCTCAGATTGGTGGTTTTACGGTTATATAAAAAACCGTTAGTGAGAACAAAGAAAAGTCAAAAAAGATTGACTTACAAAATTAATACTACACCCTTACCTCCTGACGCAGTTCACCGATCACAATATCCACCACATGAGCGAGCATCCCGCTGTCGTTGATTCCTTCAACACGAATCGTCCCGGTATGGTTTACAGTATAACCACCACTTTTTGAACCACCGCTTACGCTTCCGGTGATATTCCCATTGATATCAAAATCTGTGGGGATAGAGTTCTGCATATCTTTCTCAATACCGTTCATAGCATCAGAAAAACCGACTCCGATACCTTTACCCATATTGTCACCGATACCGGCAAACACCTTTGAAGGGGAATTAATACCGAGAAAGTTTTTAACCCCATCGACTATACCGCTGAAGAAACCACTTACTTGCTCCCATAACCATGCACCCATGCCTTTAATTCCTTCCCACAATCCTTTTACGATGTTGACACCAATTTCGCCAACGGAAAGAACCGCTTTACTCAAACCGCCTATTATGGCGATTATAATCTCAGGTAGTTTTGCTACCAACTGCGGAATCGCTTGTATCAGTCCCATGGCAAGCTGAATCGTTAACTGAATACCCATTTCAATAATCATCGGAAGGTTGTTTGTAATGAAGTCGACGATACCAATGATGATTTCCGGTAGTTTTTCAATCAACTGAGGCAATGCGTTTAATAATCCGGTAGCCAATCCCTGTATGAGTTGAAACGCTGCATCGAGAATTTTATCCATGTTAGCAAGAAGGGTTTCTACTATTAATATAATAGCATTTATGATGGAGGGTATGAGTTCAGGCAGAGCATCGGCTATTCCGAGTGCGAGAGTGACCACCATTTGAATAGCGGCTTCAATGAGTGCCGGAAGGTTATCGATAATACCTTGAACCAGTGCTAAAATCAACTGTAAAGCACCTTCGGTTAATTGTGGCAAGGCTTTAATTAATCCTTGTAACAGAGTCATAATGATAGAAATTGCACTGTCAATAATAAGCGGAAGATTGTCCAATATAGCTCCGCCAATGGAGCTAATAATATCCATACCAAGTTCAATCATCTTCGGTAGGTTTTCCATAATGATGTTGACAATACTTCCAACCGTACTACTGATGACTTCGGTTATCTTACCCCAGTCACCGTTTGCTTCACTCAATCCTTTTGTAAAATTACCGAGTAACGAAACACCGTCAATTCCCAACGATTGAAGCTCCGGTAACAATACTGTGCCGAGCATATTCTTTGCCGCACCCGCGCCTGATTTCAACCTCTGTACCGTATCATCAAAATCACCGAGAGCATTCAGCGAATCATCGCTCATGACTGCGCCCATGTTCTTTGCTTCTTCGGTAAGAGCCGCCATTCCTTCTGAACCTTGTGCAATCAATGGATTCAACTCTTGTGCGGACTTACCGAAAATCTGCATAGCAAGTGCATCACGTTCGGTTTCGTTAGCAATATTACCGAGAGCGTCTATTGTCTCCCAATAAACGGTTTCGCTGTCTCGTAAGTTCCCATTTGAATCAGCAACAGAAATGCCCAGTGCATCGTAGGCTTCCGTAAATTTCGCAGAACCGTCTCGAGCGCTGGACATTGATTTTATTTGTTTTGCCATCGAACCTGTAAGCGTTTCCATCGAAACATCAACAAGTTCAGCTGCGTACTTGTAAGCCTGTAAACTCTCGGTTGACATACCAGTAACGGTCGCTTGTGTCAATATCTCATCAGCATATGCGGAAGCGCTGACTGTCATATCAGTAAGTGACTTCGCCGCGCTGATAGCCGCTGTTCCAATAGCAGCAACCGCAATTCCTAAAGTTGCACCTACACCTTTTAGTACACTACCTAGTTTATCAAAGCGATTTCCTGCATCATCCGCTTGATCGGCTGTTTTCTTAACTTCATCGCCAAACTGATCCGCTTGTTTTTCTGCGGAGTTGAATTCGTTTCCGGCGGTATCCAACGCTTTATTATTCTGCTCTACTTCACGTTCCAAGCCATTCAACTCTGCTTTTGCGTTGTTCAGCTGGATCGCCCAAGCCTGTGTGCGTTTATCGTTCTCACCGAAGGAGGTTGTGGCATTTGACAGAGCTTTCTCGAGAGCAAAAATTTTTTCTTTCTGTGTATCGAGTTCTTTATTTAATACTTGATTACGAGCTGTGATTGCTTGAATCGAATTATCCTGTTTATCAAACTGGGAGGATACAAGATTCATCTCCGAGCCGAGGACTTTGAAGGATTGGTTGATATCACGTAAAGCGTTTCGAAATTCTTTCTCGCCCTCGACACCGATTTTCAATCCGAATGAATCTGGCAATGTGCCTCACCTCCTTGTTTTGAGTATAGAAAAAGGAGCAACGCAATGGTTACTCCAAGACAAGTATTGTATTATATATATTTGGCTGTTAAATCAACTTCTAATTATGCTTATTTTATACTACTTGCCGTCATTTCGGTAATTATTTCTTTACCTATCAGCGCGAGTTCTTTGGCATATTCAAGCGTTTTACCATCGGGGTCATTTAACTTAATCGGTCTACAGGAGCACACTTTACCGGTAAACATTTTTCCTAAAATGATTCTGTTTTCAACAGGGTGACACTTACCTTCTACTACACAACACTTTGATGTAGTGTTTATATTGCTTAAGACAAAATCTTTCATTTCAACGGATAAGTATTTTTCGCATTTTTCAAACCATTCATTGCGGGGAAACAAATTGAAATACCTTATTGACCATGAGTTTCCACGGTCATAACCATCAATCTTTCCAAGTACAAAACTACCAATCATTTTATTTTTATATTGAATCGCCCAAGAACCATTTACTTTCCTTCCTGTTTTTACTTTTCCGAAATTATTTTTGTTTAAAAAGTCGAAAAAATCTAAAAATGTTTTCAATTTATCCTCGTCAAGACAATTTACCGCATATTCTGCAATGATTTGATTTGACATTTTTTCTCCCATTTTTTTACCTCCGCTAAATTAAACTATATTTTCGCCCACATAGCGGGGCGAACGCCCATTACTTGTGTTATCAATATTATTTTAGACTATATGTATATAATGATTCAATAAAATTAATAGGATTTCCTTGTTTATCTTGTCTATGAGATTGAGCGTGTTCATTGACCTTTTTAAAATTGAGTTTTTCAAGCAATCGGACGGACGGTATGTTATTATTAGCAGTTCCTGCAAGGACACATTTGGCTCCCATGTTATGAAAAGCGTAGTCGATAAAACCACGAACCGCTTCTGTCCCATATCCGTTGTTTTGATAAGCGGAATGTATTGCATAGCCTATTCCTAAACCATTGTCGCCGTCCATATGAAAAATATAGCCGATAAATGTATTGTCTGATGGCAAGCAAATTGCTAAATGATGATTGTGTTGGGGCATCCATTCTGCCATTTTTAATATGCTGTCATCGTCCGTTGGCCATCGCGAGTCATATACGGCATATGGAGACGATTCTTTGGCAATAAAAAAATCTTTTAATTCTTTTACAAATTTGTACGATTTCCAATCATCAGAAACAAAGTTTCTGATAATAAGTCTTTCAGTTTTTAATTCAATTTTCATAATTAACCTCCTCACAAAATATAAATATTAGATTTAGTTTATGATGTACATCATAAACTAAATGCGAAGATAGGCATGTTCATTAAACTACTTATTTTGCTTATTATATTCGTGTATTCATATTGCATTTTGCTTTTATATCAATACATTTTATTGCCAAGTCTACATCGTCCTCGTTTTCAATTGAAAATCTGTTCTCGGTATTTTTATAAACTCTGTTATACTTCTTCCCTCGATAAACAATCTTGCCGATTTTGTTTTTACACAAATCACAACTACAGCTTGTATCATGTAGAAACTGCATTACGACTTTTTCGCCGAATGAATCAATGTCTGAAATCATTGTGTCCATTTCCTTGTTTGTAAGTGCTCCGTAAAATCCAAATTTGTTTTCATTATGTCCAACACCGATCTGTCCTATCATCCGATGATCTGAATCAACTCCAAATGTCACTGAGCAGTTTATATATCCATAAATACCATTATCTGGTAAGCAGTCAGGATAATTCCCCTGTACAAAATCATAAATCTTTTTAAAATATCTTTTTAAATCTTCATTATATCCTGCAAGCTCTTCCATAATGTCAAATTTTAAACGCTCACCACAAATAAATACACGCATATCAATACGGTGGTATGGTTCGACACAGTGTTTTATGGGATTAAATTGAGTCTTTTGCGTGTAACCTCCGGCTCGATCTACTTCCCAATACCATCTTTTTTGGGCGCACTTTTTTACAAATATGTAAATGCCAAGAGCTATTAAATTGTTGTCAAAATGTAATATTCCATTATCACAAGACTTATAATCTTTTACTTCCTTATTGCCTTTTAAATACTCTATCCAACAATCATTCTCTGATATATTTGTAAACGATTCAGAATAATTCTTGGGTATGGTTTGCACATTTGTTATCAACGGCTTTTTAAATGCAATACAATATTCATTAGCGTCTTGACATAGTTCACCATAAAATCCAAGAGCCCATAAAAGGTCAATTTTAGAAAATGTTTTACTTATAAGTACTATCTTATCTTCATCTCGTTCTGGTATAAAAAGCATTTCTCCAGCTATTGATTTCAAAAATATATGAGCGATTTTCAACGCTTCATATACATCTTTTGAATCATAACCAATGCAAATGTCATCACTTTTTAATATGTTCGGTGTGATTTCGTTTGGAAAGTCAATAAGAAGTGCATTATACCGTTTTGTAAACCATGATAAGTCTTTAGTAATTCCTTTTTTTAATAAATTAAACATATAAACCCTTCTTATATTCTAATTCTTATTCTTAATTGGAAACAGTAAATCAAGCTGATGACTTCCAGGATCATTTTTTAAAAACCTATTATAAAAATTCAATGTTTCTTCAAAAGCCCATTCTTGATTCTCCATACAAGGTGTACACCTTTTTGTACCCCAATCACTCTCATAGATTTTGTTTTCACTAACCCACTTACCTAATAAGCCCCAATGTTCAAATTCAAAATGATGTATGCAGTGAGCAGCATATAAACCACCATTAAATTTTATTTTGCGTATAGGTGCAATCACTTCCATGTCGTCCGGAATGGTAACCCATACTTCATACCCAACGGAAGGTGACCCAAAATTCGATGTTTGAATGGGATTGTTAAATCCGAAAAATCGAAGATCCGGCTTTCTATCAATCAACTCGTTTTTTCTGATAAATTCTTCTAACATCATGTGAGAATGCATTTCGCAATCTTGTCCGATATAATGCACCGATGCTATTGTCGAAGGAGGAAGGTATATGATTCGAATGTCATTTTCCTCTAATTTGTTCAGCTTTTCATTTGCGTTATTCAAATCTTCCATCGACTTTTCTTCTTTGAATGCAATCTTTGTGACAGTCAAAGAATCCACAACATCCAATATAGTTATATCATCAATCAGACTCAGCTTAATATCAAGCTGTGTATTTTCGTTTAAACGGTTTATAAATGTGTTCAAAATCGCTCTGATGGTAGAAAGCGCTGTGATTTCATCGTCTATCTCATTAAGATTTAGGCGTAATGTTTCAATGATTTCCGATGAGTTTTCACTTTCGAGGATTGTGATAATTTGTTTAAGTGGAATGCGTAGCTTCCGCAGCACAACAATTTGTTGTAAACGCAGGATAGCTGCATCATCGTAGGTTCGATATGCATAATCATCTTTTTTAGAGCTTTTTAATAATCCTATTTGTTCGTAATACCGTAGTGTGCGAGTTGAAATGTTAAAGTTTTTTGATATCTCTGTTATTGTTGTTAAATTCATTTCAATACCACCTTTCGGTATCAGTATAAAGTGCGACACGACGTCAAAGTCAAGTATTTTATTCAAAAGATTGGTATAAATATATTTTACTATTATATCAGAGTATATAAATAATTAGTGAATCGTATCGTCTTTCATATTTCATTGATTATTAATAAGGTATCATAATAATTTAGAAGTGTCAAGAAAATATAATTTATTAAATACCTCCAGGTAACACTTCATCAATATACCACTCGCGTTTAGGCTTTTCTATCCCAAGGAATTGTTTATGACAAGTCCATAAGTCAAGTAGTTGTCCGATTGGCATCAGCCATACATCATTTTCGTTTCGGTTCAATTGCACAGTACCGTAATAGAGTAGTCGGGTAAAGAGCTCATCATCGCTCATTACCCGACTACTGCGTTTTTTTGCTCATCTGAACTTTCACTTTCAACATTCCGTTTTGTTCCCTTGAACATCGATTCTGTAATAGCGGATTTATATGAAGCCAAGTCAAGCGGTGAGGTAAGCAGTTCAACGATATCCTCGGTTAAAAGTTCCTTTTTTTCTTTGTTCTGCAGATTTTGAATGAGAATGCTTTGATTGGCGAGTAAGGTTATCAACCAAATAATCTCGTCCAGAGCCAACTCGAAATTCTCAGATTTCATAAGTTTGTCACCGAGGTTCTGAAGCCCTCCGTAGCGTTTTGCTATCTCTTTGGTTGCCTTCGTGGTGAGGATAAGACTGTACTCCTCACTACCGATAACAATATTTGCACTTCTGCTGTCGTCTATCATCATTATGCACCGCCTTCAACTGTGAAAATTGGTTCATACACCTGAGTGTACCACCCGCTGATGGTAGCTGCCGATACTCCGGTGTCATCTTCGTTGACTTCTGCTTTCCAGGGGTGCTTGCCTTGATCATCCAGTTTGTTTCTGCGCATGACGGTACCCTCAATGGTCGGTGTAGAAAAGGTAATACTATCTCCTTTGGTTTGTAGGTTGGTAGCCGGAATACCGAACTTAACTTTATACAACCAAAAATAACGGTACTTTCCGTTTGCTTTCATGGCTCTGAAGCCGATCGCAACGGGAGAACCTCCGTCTTCACTTGTGGAGATTAAAACCTTGTTGGTGTCTATCTTCGCACCTGTCAGATCTTCTGAGGCTGTAATACCAATATCATCAATCCCGAGTGAGAGTGTTCCGCTTTTGAACTCCTTTACTACCGCTACCACACCGTCATTTGCATAAAGGGTTGCTTCTGCGAGTTCAACCGACAAATCCGCTTTGATGGCTTGCGCCAAAGAAACCGGTGTAGCATAAGTCTCCGTACCATCGGCAGCTTCTGTAATTTTCGAATAAAACAATCTGTCCAATCCGATTGTTGCCATATTAAATGTCCTCCATTTCGTAGTTCTTAATTAAATCCACTGAATAATGAAAGTACCCGGTATCGTCCTCATGACTGATATACCGGCGGTCTGTAATAACAAAATCAGCCTGTAAAAATAACTTCACAAGCTGATTTTTTCTTTTGATATAATTGCCTTTACAAAAAAGCGAGAGCCGAACTTCCTGAACATCAACCTGCGGTTTGTTGTCACCAAATACCGCAAAGCTGTCGGCAAGCGGTGTTAACACAACATATTCTTCAGGTGGTTTTTTGCTGAACACTCCTGTTTCAACAGGTATATTTATGTTATCTAATATTGTATTTACTTCCGTTAATATATTCACAGGTTCTCCATCTTGCTTTCTAGTAGGTTTTCCATTACTGCTATACAAGCGTTTTTCGTCTGTGTCTTGGCGGGTTTAAGAAACGGTTTCGGTGGCTGACCACTTTTACCGTATTCGAGGATGTTGGCTATCTTAGCGTTACTCCCACCATCAGAACGAGGTTCCGCAAAACCAATCTTGATGTTGAAATTACCGTTTTTGTCTTGTTTCGCCGGTGAAACACCCAACGCAGATTCAAGCTCACCGGTTGAACGACTGTCTTCTTTGGTGTTATTACCAACCACAGAAGATAGGTTACTTTTCACCTTAGAATACACAACCTCCGCACCGGCTTCCAGCACTTTGGGGAGTATCTCGTCTGTCTTTTCTGCAAGTTTTGAGATTTTGAGTAAAAATTCATCGGGCATCCGCAGTTCTACCTTAGCCATCAGAACCCTCCATAGTCATCGCATAAATCTCATAATACATAGACCTACCACGAACATTCTCCACGCTGAGTATGTTATATTTCTTTCCGTCACAAACAATCTTTTCTGCTGTTGTTATCACAACACCGGGTATATACCGAAAGCGAAACAATACATTGGCTGTAGAAAACACTGCTCTGTTCGCCCACCGCTCACTGCTGTTCTTATCTTCCTTATACGCTCTCACGCTTGCGAGAACAGTATCTCCCTGAGTGACAAAACCTTCACTGTCTTTGGTTGGAGTAGTGGATATTATTTTGATGGTTGTATTCATTTTTCCGAAGCTCATAGAAAAATATTTCCTTTGCTTATTGATTTTTAAATAATACTATGTTATCATATATTAAAATATATTGTAATTGGAGGTGGATATAATGACGAATAAAAACATACTGATAAAATCAATTGTCATTTTATCCACATATAAAGGTTAACCGATACCTTTTAATATTAACTGGATATAAATAATGCCTCTGATTTTATCAGGGGCTATTTTTATATCAAAATTTAATGAAAGAGGTAGCGCAATGAAAGAATTAAAATTCGTCCAACTGGAAAAAGGTAACGAAGAGCACTTAAAATCTGCAAAAAGTGTATGGATTCCGTTTATCCATGAAGTTAATGCACATGATAAAGAAATTCAGACAGAAGACGAAATTGTATTAGGTTTACGCAAAAGAATCGGGATTCAAGGAAGCAGAAAGGATATGCACTTTGAGATAGTGCTTCTTAATAATGAAGTTATAGGCATTGCTATGTTTGCCATCGATCTTGGCACCATTTACGGGTTGCTTGAACCGGGCTACGGGACAGTAATGGGCTTTTATATTAAACCGGAATACAGACGTAGAGGGTATGGCAAAGAACTGTATATGCACATTGAAGATGTTTTGAAAAACGATGGTACATCAAAAATGTATATCTGTCCGGATGCTGTTACCGGAGTGCCATTTTGGTCTGCTATGGGATTTCGGGACAGTGGTAAATTCGATCCTGATGATAAAAAGCCAATTTACATTAAAAGAATAAATCGTCTTCATGAGATAATATCTGTATTTACAAGCGAATATCTTTCTCACGAGCTTGCGGAAAAAATTGCACTTATGCAATGGCACACGAAGGAGCCTCAATTTACAAATGGTGTTAAGCGCATGGTTTATGATGGGAAGTTGTTTAGTGACTGCTTTAATGTTATTGCCACTAATACGAACAATAATGTTGTAGGAAGACTGTATTGCCAAACAAATCAGGAAGATCCTTTTTTATGGTACTACGGCGACCTTGCAGTCAGTCCCGAATATCGAAGGCAACACATCGCAACCAAAATGCTGACCTGTGCGATAAGCACTTTAATGAGCAGGGGGTGTCATGTTTTACGCACATATGTGGACCCTGATAACATTCCGTCAATAAAGCTTCAAAAGACATTTGATTTTTTAGAGAAATCATATAAAACTTTTGATAATTTATTAAACGAAGGACAAACAATGTTTGAATTGGAACTCGAACAATATAATGTTATCCCAGCATCTGCGGATGAAGCGCGTTTTGTAACTATGCTGTATGGCGAAAATCAAGAAGCATTACACGGCGCTGTCATAATGCTTGACAAGTGAAAAGAACTACTTTCAATAGGAGATCCAGATGAAACTCATTTTCTTGTCTGTAAAGGAGCAATGCCCTGTGCGTGGTTGAAAATCAATGGTTTGCAGGGGAAAGATATTGCTTGGATCAGCATGCTTGCAGTTCACCCAAAAATGCAAAAACAAGGTGTCGGTAAATATGCCGTTGGATTTGCTGAAAATTACGTAAAAGAAAAAGGTTTTAATAAGATGGGCGTCCATACCACTGAAAACAATATTCCAGCACAAAACCTTTATAAAAAGTATGGATATGCCATTACCGAATACGGAAAATGCACAACAGGGGATGGTGTAGAACGCATGGGATATACTTTTGAGAAAGTGTTAAGTTCCTAAAAGTGATAATCTCTATCCAACCTTAGCAACATATTCACCGTGTTCCATACCTGTTGACTCGCTTGAATAGAATCATTAAAAAAGCCGCCTGTGCTGCCATCTCTGCTTTCGTAAAAGTGAGATGACAGCATGATGACGGCTTGTTCTGTTGTTGGCGGTATATTGTTTTCTGTGTAATATCCTGCGGGTAAATGCTGATAACTCTCGGCATATGAAACAGCGGCAGTGATATATAATTGTAGGAGTTCATCGTCTTCAGAATGTTCCAGAATCAGATTCGCTTTGACTTTCTCAAGTAAGGTATTCATCTTCACTGCCGCCTTTCATAATAAATTAATCTGCTATCATGATACCCGCTGCCTTGAGTTTTTCAAGCAGAGCGTTGAACTCGGCTTTCGTGGGACTCGTTGTTTCCGTACTTGCTGCTTGATTTGCTGCTTTCGGTAATCCGTTCAGTTTCGCTCCGGTTTCGATATTCAAGGTAGCACCCTCTTTGATTGTGAGAGCGCCACCAATGACGGTATGATTTCCACCTTGTTCAGTGTAGTTTTTTAGCATTATAACTCATTATACACGCCTACACTTTCATAGAAAGTACCTTGATTGCTTCGGGAAGAATCAATTTACCGTCAAGACGCTGAGTCGCAAGAAAACCTACCTGACCGGTTGCCGCGAATAACTCGTTCAGACGCTTGAAAGTACGACCTTGTCTGTCTGCGATCCAGTAATATGAAAAATCACCGAAAGCAACAGTCTTTGCTCCCGATGATATCTCAGGTACATAAGAGGATGTAAAGATTCGCTTACCGAGAATGGTGTCTGTTGTACCTGCTTGGAGAGATGGCTGCCATAGGTATTGACCTTGACCATCTTTCAGCTTTCGGATAGCTTTGATGGTGGAATCGTTTGTTATGAATAGAGCGTTCTTTCTGTAAGGACTTCTCAACGAGTAAAACAAATCCATGATCTCATCAGCTGTTATTGCTGTCGTTGCTGCAGATGTAACTCCAACCTGTGCTCCGTTCGTTGAGTTGAATATGCCAGTAGGTTTTCCTGTACCGTCTCCGTTGAAGAAAGCATCCTCTTCCTTGTTACCGATACGGCGACCGAATTCTTTTGAAATGTACCCCTGAAGGTCGAACACACCGTCATTCAAGAGCTCCTCAGATACTTTAATCATTGTACCGAGTTTGTAAGCACCGATGTTTGTCTGTCCGAATACATCATCGCTTTCCGGAATCGCACCTTCCTCCTCAATCCAGGAAGCTGTACCCTTAGAAGCCACAACCGGTATTTTTCTGTCACCATTCGCTGTTTGAATTACATGAGCAAGCTGACGGAAGATATTTTCTTCTGTAAGGGATTCAATCAAGGTTTTTTCGAACTCGTCGGGAACAAGGTAACCTCCCTCAGTATCGCTGCCGATTTGCAAAGCATTCAGAATTTCATAGTTTGGGGTCTTGCTGCGAAGTGCGTTCCAAAACGCTTTTTTGTACTCGTCAGAAGCACGTCCTGTTTTGGTTTCCGCACCCGGAACAACGGGTTTTCCTGTAAGGGGTGTGTTCAACGGAAGGTTCAGTTCGCGGTCGAGCGCTTCCTGTCGTTCAAGACGGTCGATCTCCTTACCGAGTGCAACGACATCGGCCTCCATTTTATCATAAGTAACGGTATCTTCAACGGAGATTAATCCGTCGGTACCGCGTTTGGTGTCAAGGAAAGCCTTTGCAGCTTCCCATGCCTTAGCACGTTTTTCACGCAGTTCAAGTATTTTGTTCATTTTGTGTTCCTCCTTAAAATTTAGTGTGAAATTAAAGACAGCCGCTTTTCAAGCGTGTCTATGGGTGTTCCTGTTTTTACAGGTGGTTTCTTTGGAATTATTTTATTCAGCAATGAATTTGTTACAGCTCTACGACTGAACGCATAAGTGATATCATCTGACTGTACTCGCTTTTTTTCATCCTCCAGAATGCTGTCGGCAAAACCAAGTTCAATTGCTTTATTAGCGTTGAGCCATGTTTCTGCATCCATCAAGTGGGAAATTTTTGAACGTGACATTCCAGTCTTGATTTCATAAGCGTTGATGATACTTTCCTTCACCTCATCGAGCATGGCGATTGCTTTCTGCATTTCTTCGCTATCACCTATTGCCATTGTTAAAGGGTTGTGGATCATCATCAAAGCGGTCGGTGCCATCAAAACAGTCGTACCAGCCATGGCGATTACACTTGCCGCGGATGCTGCAATACCATCAATTTTAACTGTTACGTTTCCTTTGTAGTCCATGAGCATGGCATATATCTGACTCGCTGCGATGCAATCGCCACCGGGCGAATTCAGCCAAATAGTTACATCACCTGAACCCGAAAACAATTCTGCTTTGAACGCTTTAGGAGTGACATCGTCATCGAACCATGACTCTTCTGCTATTACTCCATTCAAGTAAAGAGTACGTGTACCGGACTCTTCATCCTTTACCCAATTCCAGAACTTATTTTTTGAAAGTTGAGGTATTTCTGTCTGTGTTGTTTGTTTCATCAGTATCTTCCTCCGTTTCTTCTTTATTAGTTGCAGGCTCAGGCTTTTTCCCAAAAAGACCTGCGTCTTGAAGCTTAGTCATCGCACCGTTTATGACGTATAAGTCACCTCCCAAATCTTCTGGAATACGGTCGAGGTTTTCAAGCTCTCGTATGTCGTTAGCACTCATCCAACCGTTCTGCCTTGCGGTTGCATACCCGCTCATTCGGCTTTGATAATCACCACGAAGTAAACCATCTACATTGAATTTGATGAATACAATGCTTTTTTCACTGTTAGAAAGCAGAGCGCGGCACATGGACTGTTCCCAACGCACAACCCACGGGTCGAGGGTGTATTTCACGAATTCCAAGCTTTGTTGCTCAATGTTGGAAAAACTACTCTTTTCAAGGTCAGCAAGCATATGCGGAGGCACTCGGAAAATACGAGCGATCTCGTTGATCTGAAACTTCCTCGTTTCAAGAAATTGTGCCTGTTCGGGCGAGATACCGATAGCTTGGTATTTCATGCCCTCCTCGAGGACTGCAACACGATGAGAATTTGAACTACCTTGGTAAGCGGAGTTCCAGCTATCCTTGACCTTCTGCGGGTCTTTAATTGTACCGGGATGTTCAAGCACACCGCCCGGCGCGGCACCGTTGGCGAAGAATTTTGCTCCGTATTCTTCGGTAGCAATGGCAAGTCCAACAGCGTTCTTCGCCATTGCAATTGGTGAATAGCCGACCAATCCATCAAATCCCAAACCGGGGATATGCAAAACATCGGACGGATCGAGGTAGACCTGACTGTCTTTTCCGAGCGAGGGTGTATCCTCTGAACTCCGCTGGTATAAATAATAAAGTCGACCGTTTGAATCGCGGTCGACAGTCATTTTGTTCGGCATCAACGGGTAAAGAGCGAGTACCTCACCACGGGCGTTTCGGATAATCTGAGCGTAAGCATTACCCCATAACAAAAGATGACTCATCAGCGTTTCACGGAACGCGAATGAAGTCATCTCAGGGTTTGGCTCATCGTGGAGCAACCTATATAACGGATGGGTGAGATATTTTTCTTTACCACCCGAGTCGTTGTACTTGTATACATGGAGCGGTAGTCCTGCCAGTGTTTCGGACAGTATCCTCACGCAACTGTACACCGCTGTCATCTGCATGGCGGTATGTTCGTTGACCGGCTTTCCGGAGTTTGTACTTCCGAACAGAAAGCTGTACCGGCAGCCATTGAGAGCGTTTTTAGGTTTGTCGCGGAAATGAAATATACCTGATAATAATTTCATAGATACTCTCCTTGTAAAAGGGTATAAGAAAAGGATAATTCATAGAAAAATTATCCTTCAAATTTTTAAAATTGCTATGTAAACTTATAGACAACACATTATTTCTTAATCAGTTTTATATTATTTTTACGTAAGTTTATTACTTCATATAACATTTCTATATCAGAAACTGTCGGATTACAAATCTGAATCTCTGGTTCTGCACATACGAAATATTCGTTATCTAAAATAATAATTCTCTTACCGTTACCATGTGCCGGATTACATTGCTTACAACGTCTTAAGTTTGTAAAAAAGAAATCTTGAAAGGGTTTTGATAATAAAAGTAACACTTCGTCAATATTACCAGCTTTCTCTACAGTTAAATTGATTCTCCATGTATCTTTTTCTGTGAAATTTAATCGATAAACACTAATACCGTTATACGAATATTTGAAATTGTTTGTAGCATACCATTTGGGCTTTGTTTTAGTTATTTCAAGAAATAAACGCAAATTCTCTTGTTGGTTTTGCGGTAATAATAGAGCGGTTTCTTCGAATGATTTTTTACTGTCAAGATAACTACCCATTTTTATCAAACTCCCTTTTCATCAACTCCAAACATATATCCGAAACGCAGATCGGTTTCCCAACCATTTTCAAAAACCTCCGCATACCAATATGCCTGAGGATAAGGAATAATAAATCCATCACTTAAAATTTGATCACGGGTAAATTGATATGCTGGTTCTATTTCGCTTTCAAGACTTTCACGGACATACGTTGCATATGCAGTGTTTTCTGTCGGTACATCATAATAATCAAATCCTTCGGGAACTGGAGTGTCACCTTTGAAAAAATATCCCACTAAGAAATGCCACTCCATATTAGGATCATCGTATGATCCGCCGTTATGGTGTTTTAGTCCGCAATTATCTGTTATTGGTGTTGCATAATCAATCATTAATTCTTTTAAAGAAGGTAAAAATTCAGCACGTCGTAACCATAATTGCCCCCAGTCCTCGCCAGTTCGAAACGCATTTATTCCGATAAAACGTGTTTTACCCAACCTAATATATTCGAATTTTTCTCGTTCCATTTTTATACCATTTTCATTTTCCATAATTATACGTGACATACCAAACCCTCCTTGAATTGAAATATTAATAGTAAGAGGGTTGAAAGACTTGAGCATATCACTATACTTTTTAACATCTGATGGTGAAATTCCATGGAATCGTGTAAATGCCTTTGAAAAACTTTCTGATGTATCATATTGATACTTCAGAGCTATGTCAATGACTTTATTGTTCGTGAGCAATAAATCTCGTCCTGCTAAACTTAACCGGCGATTACGAATATATTCACCAATGGTTATACCAGTTACTAAATTGAAAATACGTTGAAAATGAGAGCTTGATGAAAATACTTGATTTGAAATATCATCAATATTAATCTCATTAGTTAAGTTGTTTTCTATATATCGAATAGACTTTTTTATACTGTCAAGCCACTCCATGTTTTTCTTTCGCCCCCTTCCGATTACCATATTACAATTTTTATTTAAATTTGTCATGTCTAAAAATGCTTTTTGTTGTCTGTTATAAATAATATTTTCATAAATTGGTCGAAAGATTATCTAATTTTATTTTAATGCATATTTTATAAACAAATCATACCATAAGAATAAATACTATGCAACCTTTTTTATATTCATCTTTTTTGTCTTTACAAAATGATTAAACCTCTTTCATTATAAACGCTTTCGGAGGATATTCCACCGCCGATCGTCGCTCTCGCAAGTCCCATAATTAAAGCAACCACACCATCGATCTTTTCGGTGGATTTTTTTTTGTTCGGTTTAATGTTTCCTGCTGCGTCCTGATCTATGATAACATTGCTCATGTTCCAGTCAAGCACAGGGTGTTTTCCGTGTCGGATTTTACCTTCCATTACAAACTGGTAGAAGTCCTTCGAGGGAGGAGACATGGATATGAAACCCTGACCAAAAGGAAAAACAACAAATCCGTGTTCAGCACCCAGTTCTTCAAGATCGCGTCGTATTTTTTCGGCACCGTATCGATCGTAAGCGATTTCCCTGATTCTGAACCGCTCGGACAGCTTGGCGATGAAAGAAACAATGTAATCATAGTCGACCACATTGCCTTCTGTGGTGTTGAACACTCCCATCTTCTTCCATACGGCATATGGAACGTGGTCTCGCCGTGTACGCAGGTCAACAACCTCTTCGGGCAACCAGTAAAAAGGTAGGACAGTGTATTTTGTATCACCGGATTGGGGTGGGAACACCAGTACCAGAGCTGTAAGGTCACCGGTCGAAGAAAGGTCAAGACCGGCATAGCAATCTCTACCTTCCATCTGTTCTTCTAATTTGGGTCCAGCGTCACGCTGGTCTCCGCAAGCGTCCCATTTATCCATTGGAATCCAGCGGATGTCTGCATTACACCATTCGTTCAGACGGAACTGTCGGAAGTGCATCTCTTCAGCAGGGTTCTGCTTTGCTTGTTCATAGGCTGCTTGAACCGTTTCGAAAGGAATCGTCACGCCAATAGAGGGATTAACTTTTCGCCAGACTGTTTTGTCTTCCCATTCTTCTCCTTCCTCGATACCAAATACGGCGGGATAGAAAGAGGCGTCAATCTTCGAACCGTCCAGAATTGCTTTTGCTTTACAGTGGATTTCATAGCAAATCGAAGTTTTTGCTCGTCCTGCCGTGGTGATAAGAAAGTATAATGGCTGCCGTCTGGCATCACCCGTATATTTGGTCATTGTATCGAACAGTTCTCTGGTTTGTTGTGCGAATAACTCATCAAAGATAAGTCCAGATACATTGAAACCTTGCTTGGATTTAGTTTCGGAAGACAACACCCGATAAAAGCTATTAGTGTGTGGAAAGATGATTCGTTTGGTGGATGGAACAAGTTTTGAGATGCGATTCAAATCAGCGCATTGCTCCACCATCGCTTTTGCAGTATTGAAAACGATACTCGCCTGGTTGATATCGGCAGCACAGGAATACACCTCCGCACCAGCTTCACCGTCAGCAAACAACAGATAAAGAGCAATCGCTGCTGCAAGCTCTGATTTACCATTTTTCTTTCCCACTTCAACATAAGCGGTACGGAACTGTCGGTAACCGTCCGCATCCACGATACCGAAGATGTCCCGGATAATCTGCTCCTGCCACGGTATCAACTGAAACTGCTTCCCGTACCACTCACCGGTGGTGTGCTTGAGCATTTGGATAAAGCCTACCGCAAAGTCGGCACGACGTTTATCGTAGTGAGAAGTCGGAAGCATGAGCTTTGTAGGTGTATAGTTGTAATCGATTATCGGTGCGCCTCCTTCCGCAAAGATTAAAACAGAGCCTATTCGGCTCTGTAAAATAGATTAACACTTTAACTGGTACAATTTTTGGGAGACAGAACATCATCTTTCGCATATTTTTTTAAATTTTCGTAGATTTCCATAAATTCATGCATGTTGCGTATAACGTCGTACCGTTCATCGTCAAGCTGTTTCAATAAATTATATGCTTGATTACCTTTTTGGCTTGTAACTAAGTTCCCATATATCGTTTTATTGATTAATGGTGCTGTATATGGTGTAAAAGGTTTTAAATTATCGAACGCGAAAGCATGATCGGTAGCACTTCTAAGATTTTCAAGAGCTTTTTCGTTATTTCCTAAATTTAAATTTATATTCATTGCATTAATATGAAAATTCGGAATTAATATATGATAGTATCCATAATTGCCGTCCGTAAATATCATAGAATTCATTTTTATTATATTTTCAAGTACGACAATCCTGTCTTCCGGTACGAAATCTTCTGAAAGATAATACATTTCCCAAGAACATAATTCTGTGAATGTAAGTAAGTTTTGCTGGCGTTGTTTTATTAAATCATCACCTTCAAGTACAAGTTCAAGCATCCTCTCTCGTGAAATCCAAAGCCCACTTAAATTTTCATTTATTAATTTTACTGCTTTTTCTTTTTCACCGAGGAATTTATAAGCATATGTCATAACCTCTATAATATCTTGCCGTATAGTATCGTCCCTGCACTCTGTACGGATTTTTTCGCCGATGGATACTATTTCTTTCCATGCGTTATGTTGATATTCCCTGTCAGGGACAGCAAATGCATCAGTTTGTATTGCATATGACAATTCGTACATTATTTTAAAATTGCCAGGATATTTTGCATTTGCTTCACGCATTTCCACAATTGCTTCTTTAGTGTGTCCTCTGGAGAGAAGTTCTTCTTTACGTTTTAGATACTCTTCTACTTCTTCCTGTTCTTTTAACTTGTCGATACATAAAAGCTCATCTGTGGTAACTCTAAAAAATAATGCTATTTTCGGCAGCATTGTTACATCGGGGTAAGCGTCACCGCATTCCCATTTGCTCACAGATTGAAACGATATATTCAAATATTGAGCTAATTGTTCCTGCGTAATTTCTCTTTTTTTGCGGAATGATTTTATTTTTTCGCCGATTGCTATTTCTAAATTATTACTCATGAAAATATTTCCTCCATTAATTAAATAAATCAAACATACGTACGATTTTCTTTATTTTAATACAAATGAAAATATTTTGCAATAACCGCTGAAGCGAACAGACTCGCTTAACAAACGAATTTTCTCATTATTCATCTCCACTAAAATTTGTCGTCGGTACTTTCCGATAACCATCTATACCATAAAGCAACCCGATACGCTCACCGTTGTCGAAGTCACAGAACAAGCTGCCCGTATCGTCAATAATTGTAACAGTACCGCGACTTCCGGTAGTTAGTTTGGAATAGGGGTCGTCGATGTGGGTGACCTCAATACGAGTACCCTTTGGATAATTCTGACGAACCAGATCAACCTGTTCTTTAGTCGGAAAATTCATCGTCAGCAACCTCCGTTCTTTTACCGTTTTTTCTACTTGAGTTGCCCTCAAGCTTTGAAAGCAGTATCTTTCGAGCCGTTTTATATTCGTCACCAATAAATCCTATCGATAGTAAGAAGCACCGCATGGCATATTTGGGGTTAACTTTGGTATCCTTTTCTTTCGCTGTGATGCGGTTTTTCTCTATTGCAGTCTTGCATAGGAAACTAACCAGAGCGGAGTATGCTTGAACGTGTTCTGCGTCCAAGTTCCCTCTGAACCAAGGGAACATCAGCGTGTCGGAGCTTTGTTTTATCATCAGGTCGTCCGTTCCGAGAGCCGCTTTTAAGAGCGGAGCTTTCGCGCTTACCAATTTATTCAGGTTATCAATCTTTTCTTGTGTAAATCCGTCAAGGGGTATTTCTATGGTAAGACGGTCGGGTCTCGGTGTTATTTCTACCGAACGGATTCTGTTGTAATCGTCGTCCATCTCGAACAGTTCGAGCAAGAGGATTTCACCCTCGCAGAATTCATAAGCTTGACGGATCGCGTCCTCGTCGTTATAGGCATTGAAAATCTCCATGCGGTCTGGGTAACCGGGGTCGCTCAGTTCCGCTTGGAAGGTTCGGCTTTCAGGTTCAAGTATGTCATCTGCTCTCATTCCGTTTTCTCCGTGGAAGTCCTCATGGCGTTCTCGCCCAAGTCCCAATTCCTCACGCTCGGTAAGCTGAAGATTTTCAAATTGCTGAATGTCACCACCGTACTGACCTCTGTTTGAGTAGTCGGGGATGTTTTGGCTTTCCAGGTTGATAAGGTGCATTTTATGCTCCGCCCAATCCTCGTCGTATTCCTCGTTAACCGCAACGAAGCTGTGTAAGCCTTGCAGATCTGCAATTAGTTCTTTGTTATCCTTACCTGCGACAATACCGTTCTTGTCGATATGGTAACCACCCACCTCGTAAGCCATCGTCGGCATACCGAGGTATTTGATTGGCGAGTTCAGTTCCTGACTGATGGCAGCCACCAGTGACTTGCGTTCTTTACCAGTGACATTGTAATCGATTTTCATACGTTTTCCTCCGTGTTTTTCCTGTATTCCGAGAGGTTTAAACTTTCGGTATTACATTAATCACTCTAAACGCCTGAAATAGCAAGAGAAAGTGTAATAATATATCTACCGAACTTCACACATCAATTTTGTGTATGGTACACAATACCACTGAGGACAAAAATAACGCATGGGAGTGCTACACCGTTGCCCCACATTTTATACTCGGCAGCATCGGAGTGCGGGTTTTTAAGCCATTTAATAATCTGGTTACGGCTTTTCGGCTTTTTCGATGTACCAACAATTCTGCGGTGTGCTTCCCAAACATCAGTCCAGAAAACAATATCTTCATCAGTTGGTTCAGGAGTTTCAAGATTTGAACACCAGTCAGGCGGGAATCCTTGAAGTAAGGCACACTCGGTTGGAGTGAGCCTACGTACAACATAAGGAGGTCGACTTACCAACGGTGGGTCTTTGTAATCCCGTGCTTGTAGACAGGGAGATTTTTCACAACAACACTGTGTGAATTCACCCGTTGTCATGGCATATGCGACTGCGTGACGGTCGGCAGTATCAAGAGTGAAACTTACATCCTGCTTTACACCACTACCTTGCGGACCATTCTTGTTTTCACGACCAATCATAGAGCCTTGTACCGCAACCACAGCAACACCACCTTGATTGCAATCCGGTCGGTTACAGTTTAAATCGAGCGTTCGGGAAGTATCTGCTTCATATATTCCGCTGTGAGGATTCGGTGAAAGCATGGAATTACTATTCTGAGAGCAAATGCCGAACGCTCTCGGCACAAACACAGTCTGATCGTTGTTTGTGGACAGTGTAGCCGACATATTATCCTGTACCAGTGCGCCCTTACCACCTCCTCTACAACCACATCGGATTTTGAGAGTCTTTGGTTCGAATACACACTGTGTCCCTTTATAGTCTGTGCCGGTGAGTGTGTTCGCAACGTCCTCACCGACTGTCAGAGCATATTGTCTTTCGTTCATTACGAGCGGTACATTCCCACCGCCGGTTCCCATGCGTTCAGAAAGTGTTTGGACGATTCCGTTCTCACAGAGTTTAATATGGCTGTCGGTTGGGTGGTTCTCTATTGCGACAGCAAACTGATTGTCACCCATATCGGCACGGAGTGTACCCGTAAGCTCATCTTCCCAGCAATGACCGCCGATTCTTGAAGCTGCACCAGGTTCAAACACTATCGGTTGATGCCCGTGTTCCTGTGCTCGAAGGGAACCTGTCACATTTTCTGATAGGTTTATGAATCCTCCGCCTTGATCGTTCAAGATACTGACTGTGTCTCCAGTGCCAACCGCAGAACCTCCGGCAGTTCCTTCCCACGGGAAGCCGCTCTTCGGAGGATTCCCTGACAAGCGAGTTTCGTCAAATAATATTTTTCCGGCACGTTCGCCTGTAAAATCGACGACAATGTAACAACGACGGCGTCTCTGGGGGACTCCCCAAAATTGAGCATCAAGCGTTCGCCAACTGATGGAGAAACCGTCTCCCACGATTTCGCCGGAAGTCGACCACTTACCGCTGTTAGGCAAAGGTACTGACAGGGTTTCGTCTTTGATATGTATGAGTTCATTAAGTACCTCCAAAAAATCCAATCCATTGTTACTAGAGTACATCCCCGGTACGTTTTCCAGAACGGCATACTTTGGGTATTTGTTATCGGTAGCAGCACGCATTTCCTTGATGATTCGTATCACTTGGAAGAACAGTCCTGACCGATCGCCGTGAAGTCCGGCACGTTTACCCGCAACCGAGAGGTCTTGGCAGCAAAAACCGCCTGTGATTATATCCACGGGCGGTACGCTGGAGCCGTCTATTTTATTAATATCGCCGAGATGCTTCATCATCGACAGCCGTTTGGTTGTAACCCTAATCGGAAATGGTTCTACTTCCGATGCCCATAACGGTTCTATACCTGTTAGAATTCCTCCGAGTGGAAAACCACCGGAGCCGTCAAAAAGTGAACCTAATGTCATTTTTTTATTCACGTCCCGCTACCTCTTTTACCAAATCAGCATATCGAAGTGTTTCGCCATTTCGCATACAAATAATATCATCACCATCATTCTGCTTTAAACTGGCATACCGACGCAAGATAACGCTTGCATACTTTTCATCCAGTTCGAGCATGTTACAGATTCGGTCGGTCTGTTCACAGGCGATTAGGGTAGAACCGCTCCCGCCAAAGGTGTCCAACACGATACCGTTCGCTTGACAGCTGTTCTTGATCGGATAAGCCAAAAGGTCAAGCGGCTTTGAAGTCGGATGATTACTGTTTCGCTTTGGCTTTGCGAAATTCCAGATGGTAGCTTCGGAGCGTCCAGCATACCATTTGTGTGTACCTGTTTTCAACCAGCCATAAAGAATCGGTTCGCGCTGCCATTGATAGGGAGAACGACCCATCACGAAACTATCCTTTACCCAGATGCAGGTACCCGAAAGGTGAAATCCTGCTTCTCGAAACGCTTTACGGAAATTTTCACCTTCGGTATCAGCGTGAAAGATATATGCCGAACCACCGCTCTCAAGGTTGTCGGCTATATTTTGAAACGATGATAACAAAAAGTTGTAAAACTGGTCAGCTTTCATGCTATCGTTCTTTATTTTAAGTCCGCTCGCCGACTCAAATCCGACATTGTAAGGCGGATCGGTTAGAACAAGGTTCGCTTTCCGTCCGCCCATCAGCTTTTTCACGGTTTCAGCATCCGTCGCATCGCCACAGATAAGTCGGTGCCTTCCGAGCGTCCATACATCTCCGGGCAAAACAAAAGCCGCTTCTTCCAAAGCGGCTGTCAGGTTAAACTCGTCATCTTGCAAATCCGTTTCGGTAGAGAAGAGCTTTTCTATCTCGTTCATATCGAAGCCTGTTAACTCCAAGTCGAAGCCGAGGTCTTTTAACTCCGCAAATTCCAACGCCAGTAACTCTTCATCCCAACCCGCATTTAAAGCCAATCTGTTGTCAGCGAGTATGTATGCTTTTTTCTGTGCGTCGGTTAGGTGTTCGGCAAATACGCAGGGAATTTCCATTAACCCTTCCGCTTTGGCCGCTAAGATACGTCCATGTCCCGCAATGATGTTGTAGTCCTTGTCAACGATGACAGGGTTAACAAAACCGAACTCACGAAGCGAAGAACGTAGCTGAAGTATCTGTTCCTTACTGTGGGTACGGGCATTCCTCGCGTAGGGTACGAGCCTGTCGATATTAACTTGTTCGAATCTTGATGTACTATTCATTATTTAAAACCCTCTATTCGTGAGTAATTCCAGGAAAGCGTTTTTCTCTTCGTTCTGGTTGCCGCTGTGCCGGTTAATGATTTGCATAATCAGATTGAAGTCACCCTGCATCGCTTTGTAGTATCCTTGACCCGCTGTGACATAGGGTGAGAGCTTCAGTTCTTTGGTCATTCGACCGATTTTCCGATTCATACATTCACAGGCGAGAAAACCCTGCCGGTTTAGCACATAATCCGTTATCGTCTGAGGTGCGACATAACCTTCACAGCCACGAGATGCGATGTATTCCTCAATTTCATTTCGCAGAACATCTGCAGACGGAACTTCCTTTTCACATTCCTTCATTGCCATCGAAAAGTAGTCCGCCATTACGTTTTGGGAATAAATCTTTTTTGGTGTCGGTGCGGGTGATGCAGTTTGCTTCGCCTTACCCTCTAATTTCTTTTCGTTTATATTCTTCCGAGGACGACCTGCCCCCGGACGGTAGCCTCCGCTGGGCATATGCGTCACCTCGTTCCAGCTTTTAATTTTGATTTATTTTTTGATTTTTGATTATTGAAAAATTCACACGGCAGGCCAAGCACGCTGAAACCCTTGAAAACACTAGAGATTTGACCACCCCCTGGTCCCTACCCCTAAAAGTAGATACGAAAGCAATCCTTTGATATCTCTTAAATAAATTAAAAGTAGTCTCCTCGCTCGGCATGAAACCTTGAATGACACTCCAAGCACAAAGCCTGCAGGTTTGACCAATCGTTGTTACCACCGTCTGTCAACTTGCGTTTGTGGTGGACGAGTGTCGCGGGAGTGAGTCTGCCCTCAGCTTTGCACAGCTCACAGAGAGGATGTGCAGAAAGGAACGCCGTGCGTATCTTTACCCATGACCCGCTATAACGTTTGTTGCTGTCCGGGTCGCGGTCATAACGGTTGTATCTTTTCGCTTCAGCCTTTGTGTGTTCCTCGCAGAAACGTTTGTTCGTCAGGTTCGGACAGCAAGGATAAGCACAAGGCTTCTTTGGTTTGTAAGGCACGGGCTTACCTCCACGCAAATATAAAGAAAGCCCTCAAAGGATTGCTCCCCTGAAGGCTTGGTTAATTACATTTTTACTAATGCTATTATACCATATGTGATAAGTGTCCTCAAGTGAACTGAGGTGAACTCGACTGCACTCTTTTTCTTTTGGAAGGAAAACCCTCTTCAAGTACAACCCTACAGCACATGGGAATCATTCCTTTCTTTCAATTTCCTATCCATTTCTTCAAGAGCTCGGCCGTGTAACTTATATATCCACCGTGTGGAGTAGAACATACTGCTTGCAATGTCATCCCACGAGAGGTGTTCAAAATAGCGTTTTATAAGAACAATCTGGCAATCGCAAATCTCAATAGTCCCAATCAGTTCCAGTAGAAACACTTTCTTTTCCTGTAGCAGAAATTCGTCCTTATGTATTTCGGCTTCCAAATCCAGTGCTTTGCATACTGCATCTGCCATCGGTGAAAGAGAACCGCTCGGATTCTTCGGCATTCCGCTCAAATTCGGAGATCCAACACCGGAAGCAAGCGCTTTCAAGGCATCCATCCGCTGCTTTTTTGTGCTAATAAAGGCTTCTGTTCGTGAAATCTGCTTGAAATATTCTTTTGCGTTCATAATCTATACCTCCGATTTTTTATTTCTCTCGGATTGTCCTAGATTTTCATAGTTGGCTTTGACAGCAGCAATTAGCCTGTTTTGCGTGACACTTTTGTCGGCTAACGCCTTCAGCACATCCTCGTCGATCGTTCCGACTGATATAATATGCTGAATGACGACTGTCCTTTTTTGTCCTTGCCGCCAGATTCGGGCATTAGTTTGTTGATATAACTCCAGCGACCAGGTTAGCCCGAACCAGATTAATGTACTGCCGCCGTTTTGGAGATTCAATCCGTGACCAGCAGAAGCAGGGTGAATAACGGCTACGGGAATTTCACCATTGTTCCATCTGCGAATGCTGTCTGAGCCTTTCAGTTCTTCGACTTTAAGCCGAGACCGAATCCGTTCTAAATCGTGCTGATACCAGTAAGCGATTAATACAGGATTACCGTTGGCAGCTTCCACTAAATCCTCAAGCGCATCGAGTTTTCGATCGTGGATGTAAACTGTTCTTTTATCCTCATCGTAGACTGCACCGTTCGCCATTTGCAAGAGCTTTCCACTAAGAACTGCTGCGTTGGCAGCGGTTAGTTCAATGACTCTCTCTTCGTGATCGACACTGTTTTCGTCGCGGGTATCACCCAGTGCTGTTTCGGGTGGGGTGTAATGCAAGGAAACTACCATGTCCCGTTTCAGCTTTTCATACTGCTCATATTCCATGGGTGACATCATCACGGGATATCGCCTGTAAAGACACTCTGGCATTTTGAGATGATCGTCAGCTTTCATAGAAACTGTGATATCATCAATCAGGCTGTAGATCTTCTTTTCAGCACCGGGCTTGGGTGTATAGGAATATACAATCGTACCGTTGGTCTTGCCGGGGTTGAAGTATGTGTCACGAAACTTCCCGATAAACCGTCCGAGCCGTTTGCCGTAGTCCAGTATGCGAAACTGTGCCCAAAGATCAATTAACCCGTTTGTCGCCGGTGTTGCTGTCAGTCCAACTACTCGCTTATAGCGGTTACGCGACATTACAAGAGCTTTGAATCGCTGCGAAGTGTGGTGCTTGAAACTTGACATCTCGTCAATTACCAACATATCGAAGTCGAGTTCTTCGCCGGATTCGTTTACCAACCACGAAACATTTTCTCTGTTAATAATTGTAATCATAGCGTTCTGCCGCAGAGCCGCTTTGCGCTGCTTCTCTGTTCCGATTGCTACGGCATAAGTCAAATCGTGAAAGCAGTCCCATTGCTTTAATTCTTGAGGCCATACCGTGAGACCGACTCGAAGAGGTGCTACCACAAGAACTTTTCGAACTTCAAATCGATCAAGCATCAGTTCGTTGAGAGCTGCCAGTGTAATTGCTGTTTTACCAAGTCCACAGTCGAGAAATAGTGCTGAAATCGGATTTTTTATAATGAAGTCAGCAGCATACCGTTGATACTCGTGTAGTTTAAGTTCCATCTGGTTCACATCCCATCTCGCTGATTATTTTTTGTATCTGATCGGTATCATCCAGAACATAGACGCGAAAACCTAACTGTCGCAGTTGCTTATGCCGTGTGACCTGCAACGCACGAGGTTTGCATCCCATTGACTTGACCTCCACAAACGCTATATAACCATCTGGTAGTAGCACAAGACGGTCGGGCATCCCGTCAAAACCCGGACTAACGAACTTCGGGCAGAGACCGCCCAATTTCTTTACTTCATTAACAAATTTACGCTCAATTGTTTTTTCTCGCATAATTTATCCCTTCCACGACAACCTCTTGTTTTTATGTTGTCGCATAAAAAACCTTGATTTTATGGGCATTATTGGTACTTTGTGCGACACCTTAAAAAAATTCTCTATATATAATCCTCGTGCGTGTGTGCTATGTTTCTTTCTACTATTTAAAAATACTGATTAAATTAATATAGAGAGGTTGTCGTAGGTGTCGCAAATACCACCAAACGCCCGTAGTTACACAGTTTTTTCGTTTGCGACAAGCTTTCTTATATATAAGCGTTGTTCTCCGTATAAGGGAATTCGCTGCCTTTGTTTTGTCCTTTCCCAACCGCTAACGCGAGCCATAAGAGTCGCAAGCTGATAACTGTCGGTAGGTTTCAATTCGTCCGGTTTACGTCCGAAGCACTCACACCAGATTTCAACATTGGTAACGTACTTTCGACGCACTGTACCTTTGGGACTTGTTGGGTCGTTAGGGTCACGTATGTAGTCGCGCCGCCTGTAACAGTCCAGATCGTCCCAATTCTCGGGAAGCAGTCGTTCAAGGTATTCCTCAACCAAACCTTGACGCTCATCTACTTCCATTGCTTCTTTCTGTGCTACTTCGGCATCCTGTATCAAATCGCCTTCAAGATACAACTTTTCTCCGCTTTCGTAGATTGCCTTCGCTTCCGCCCATATCTGATCGCATTCATACTCGGAGAAGTTCCATGTTTTTACTTGTTCTTCCTGATGCACCTTTACAATCAAGAACCGACGGTTTCCCGTGATGTCGCGCAGGTATCCGCGTTCTCCGTTGACTGAACCGATGATAATACACTGCCTTGGGTGGCTTTCCACTACTTTACCGTAACTGGGACGATACTTATCGTCTGCTGTGGAGATGAACGCTTTTACCTTTTCGATGTCAGCCTTCTTCATTCCGGCAAACTCTGGTATTTCAACGACCCAGAATCCTTGTAGTTTCTCCGCACCGGATTTATCATCCATATCGGTGAGTGAGAGTGTTTCTGAATAATACTCATCCCCCACGAGATCTTTAAAGAGTGTGGATTTACCGATACCTTGTGCGCCATCGAACACTAATACACAGTCAAACTTCGTACCTGGTTTATATATCCTTGCAACCGCTGCCGCAAAAGTCTTCCTGGTGACCGTCCGAACATAGGGAGTATCCTCCGCTTGCAGACAACGGATCAGCAGAGTACCGACTCGTTCTGTACCATCCCATGTAGGTAAGCTGTTGAGATACTCCCGAATAGGATGGAAGCGTCGTTTATCAGCAGCGTACTTGATGGCGTTATCTGCTTTGGTCGGTGAGTATAGACCATAAATATGGCTTAAGTAACCGTAAACCCCGACCTCGTCCGATTTCGACCATCCGCGTTTGATATGTTCCCACGGTACTTCGTTCCGGATATCAAGCGTATCCCGAAGTTCATTGTACGCCACATTTTTCATAACATCATCATTCATAGCGATGACAACATAATTTTCATAGATATCACAGATCTCACCGCTTTTTTCGAGTTCAAGCGAGAGCTGCCATTTCTTATCCCCTTCTACAGGAGAAGTAAAATCCTCACCCGCTTGTTCCAGACGTTTTTCGGCGAGCCAAGCTTTGACTGCATCATCCTTACCGGTTTCATCAAGCATTGCTTTTACGCTTTCCTTTTCGTCCAGATGTCCGAAGCGATGGATACGCATTAGATCAAAAGCGTTCAACAACTGCCCATAAGCGGGGTCGCTTGCATGATTGGAGTATACAAACTTATCATCATACACGATCACACCCGCCGTGCTGTCGGCTGGTATGTAACCATATCGACCTCCGACAGCGGGTTCGTATATATCAGTGAGTTTTGTTTCTATAAATTTTTGTATTGGAAAGTAGACATTATTAAATGCGCCGATAATACCATTCTTAGTAAGTGGATCTGCTTGACGCTTAATTTCCCGTTGTACCAATGTCCCCTCACGCTTTGTTGTCGGGAGCATCGTGCAATCATACCAGTTGGGGTACTTGGAAAGGAACTCGTCGGGGTCAAGCCATTCGCCTTCAAACCGGCTGCAGTAATATTCTCCATCGATTGAGCAGGACGGCCAGTACATCAACTGGTGCGAGATATATGAACAAGGGTCGAACTGGTCTATACCGTATTCGTTTGCGACATACCGTGAAATAGCAGCAAATTCCTCCGGTGAAATATTGCGAGTCAGTGGAATCAATATTCGGTATCTTGGTGCGTCGGGAGTATGGCTGTGGGTACTGTAAACAAAGCACTCATAACGGTGAACAGTTGTAAACTTTACAATAAAGTCTTTTTCAGCTTCATCTGCATCCAGTTTCAGCATCGAGAGGTAAGCGACCGTATCGCTTTTTCGCCTACCTCCGTGGAGATGTCCGGTAACGAACCCACCCACATCTTTGATATCGTCACGCTTGGTTTTCGAAAGCTTGGCATACTCCGCATTGGTCTCTATTGTACGCTTCGGTACTTTGAGCTGTTCACAGAGTTCCTCCCATCCGGTTTCTTTGTTTACCCATTTCTTTGCGTACCGGCTGTTGCCGATGGAAATCGGTAATTTATGCATGGGATACCACCTCGCATTTGTTATTAAAGTACCTGATGGTTATTCCTCGTTTTCGAGCTTTGGCGATTTCACGCGACATACCGTCACTAACGGTATCGCCAAAAGCCCATAATTCATCGCATTTATTAAGCAGTATCAGTGCAAAACGAAGCCCCAGTTCACGTTGTACTTTATCACTATCGTCCATGAACTGCGGATAGTGAAGGTGCGGTGCTAGGGGGATCGCTCCCCTGCTGACCGCGAACCTGCAATAGTCCCGTGCTTTCTCTGTGTTGTATTCGGTTTCACTGGAATAAGGAGAAGCGATGTAGACGAGGGGCATATAGTTCTTTGTAACCTTTTCCTCACGGGTTACATTGGCAAGTGCGATTCCTGCTGTCGTATCAAGATATCCTTCTATGTTTTTCATTTCCACTGTCTTAACCCTCATCAATACCGATTGCCATTTTCGCTAGAGCGTTACCAAATTCGTTGTATTCTTCGGGACGCAAGTCTTCTAAGGAATTAATATGGAACGAGTCGTAAAGGTATTGGATTTCTTCTCCATAACCGGAGCGAACCAGGATGTTTTCAAGCCAAACAATACCATCGTAGATAATTGGCACTATAACTTCATCGGTCACTTTTTTTGTTGTGCATCGGGAGCAAATAAAACTTGTTGAAAACAGATCGCTTTCACCATCAGAAAGAATTTCCACAAGATCAACAGGGAGTTCGCACTCGCATTTTTGGCATCTTGTGAATACGTTTTCATCAGTTATTTCCGTCTTGACTGTTCCGCCGCCCAGCAGTTTTGATTTTATGTAGAACATTTTCTACCTCCGTAATCATGATAGGTAGTATCACCTTCGTTAACTACAGGACAACCAAGATATAAAATCCGTAGTGTAAGTTTTATGATTTTTGATAGAATTTGCACTCGTAGCCGTCTGCACGGAGTAAAAGACCCTCTGCCCAAGGAGGAGTGCAACTCATTTGTTCGCAGAGTGCTTCTATAGATATTTGAGGGTCAGCTTCGATAACAATTTCATCGTGGATATGCATAACGATGTTGTAATTGCAAAATGTCTGCATTGCGTAACAAAGGATATCCCGTGAAATTGCTTGTACAATGTTTTCCACGAACTTGGGTCCGTAGCTCTCGATTCGTTCCCATTTCTTCGTACCGCCAACACCCATATAGGTCACACAGTCGGATCCGAATTGATTGGTGCCTATTTTCGGTTTTATATAAGAGAGCTGTCTACCGGATGGTAAAGTTATAAAGAGAATCCCACTCTGATAGCTGAATTCAATGTCGTGTGTTTTGATAGATTCCTTTTTCCGAACTGCTGTCATAACCGCTTTGTCCACATCCCACCAGAGCCGGACAATATTCGGGTTCGCCGATCGCCAGGCTGTGACGAGTGGCTGTAGTTCGTCTTCCGACAATCCCATATCAAGCGCTCCCATTACTTTCAACGCGCCTACCGATCCTCCGTAACCAAGAGCCAGTTCTGCGATTTTACCTTTTTGTCTTAATAAGGAACCTTTGATAATTTCATCTATTGGTACTTTGAACATCTGGCTTGCAGATGCTTCGTAAATCTTGCCGTGAGTGGCAAAAACATCATTTCGCCATTGTTCACCTGCTAACCAAGCGATAACTCTCGCTTCAATCGCAGAAAAGTCTGCGACCACCAGTTTACAACCTTCTTTCGGTACAAAAGTGGTACGGATTAGTTCTGACAATACTTCCGGTACGGAGTCGTAAAGCATATCTAATGCATCGAAGTCTCCGCGTTTTACCAGTTCCCGAGCCGACTCAAGATCGGGCATATGGTTCTGAGGAAGATTCTGTGGTTGCAGTAGTCTGCCGCTCCATCTACCAGTTCGATTTGCTCCATAAAATTGGAATAATCCGCGCACACGGTTATCGGCACAAGCGCATTGCTCCATGACTTGATACTTTTTGACGGATGATTTTGCCAATGACTGTCGTAAAGACAATACTTCTCCGAGCGGTTTTGGAGCGTCCTTTAATAATTCAACGACCGCTTTTTTACCCAGGGATTCGGTCTCAAGTCCATTATCAGAGAGCCACTCTTTCATTTGTGCTACAGAGTTGGGGTTTTCGAGATCTGTGATTTCACGCATCAAGTGCATCAGTTCCGCTTTTGAACGGGTATCGGCTTCGATTGCATGATGTACCAAGTCCATATCAAGCTTTACTCCACGGTCGTTAATTTCCTGGTCAAGTCGATAATCCGCCCATACATTGTCTGGTACGGGAAACTTAGCGAGCTTATTTTGGATGGACATCTCCGCTTCCACATCACGACGGTTATATGTTTTGAACATTTCCCATTTATCGGGAGCATGGATAGGTAGATTACGTGCTCGCTGACCGTTGGCAGCGGTGGGTTTACAGGGCGAACAGAAATAACGGATGAGTTCCTTCCCTTCTGTCAGCTTCTGTTTCTCAAGCCCTAATGCGGCACCCACGTTTTCAAGCGAGAGCGGAAGTCCCATATATGCCGACCATACCATAGAACAACGCCACGACTTAGGGCTCAGGTATTTCAATTCATTTTTTCCGAGCAAATCTCTTAGATAACGGGACAAGCAGATTCTCTCAAAATTAGCATTAAAAGCCCATTTCAAAACATTATCATCGGTTAGAACGTTGAGGATTTCTGAAGGTATACTTTCGCCCCTTGCAAAGTCGACAACTTGAACCTCATTTCCGTCTACCGAGTAGCCGAAAAGCAATATCTCAAAGTCAGCCGATTCGCAGTATTTATATAAACCACACTTTGCGAGGTCGGCAGACGAGTATGTTTCTAAATCTATTGAAATTTGTTTAATAACCATCAGGATCACTTCCCTCCCTTAAAACAAGTAAAATATATTTAATCAATAGAGAAGATGGGTGACGCAATATTGATCACGCCACCCATCTTCTTAGTTTTGTTTAGGCGAGAAAGTCGTCGTCAGCATTAAATCCGTCATCAAAATCGTCTTCAGGTTTACTGCGACCACCAAGAGGTTCTCCATCTTTCACCTTTTGGAGGCTCTGAAGTCCACAAGCGATTCCTTTGCTACCCGAACTGTTAAAAGCATAGAATGAGAGACAGACACGGGCATATACACCGGAATAAATCTCCTTGGTATCATAGATAGGTTCACGATTAATATCCACTACACCCGGAGCGGTATTGCTGTTCGCGTTTACGAACCAGTGACCTTTATATGCTTCGTCATCCGGTCTTTCGATATCACCATCACGCAGCGGAGTCTTAAGAGAAGCGAGTGGAGGTACGAACTTGCCATTACCTTTGAGTTTGCTTTCTCCCTCTTCGTATGCCGCCTGGACAGCAGCTTTGATCCTCTGTACAGTTACCGTATCAGACTTAGGAATAAGTACACTGGCGGAATACTTGGGAGTACCACCGTTTATACTCTTTGCGGTCCAGATGTTTGCATAACTGAGACGGACCACACCCGTCTTAATTTTCGTGGGGTTTTCTACTTTCTGATTGTTGTTTGTCATTATACTTCCTCCTGATTTTCAATAAGGTCAGCGAAGTCATCCGCTGCCGTGTTAATGTTGATTTCCTGCCTTTTGTCCGATTGGGAAACAAGAGTCGGTTTTCCTAAGGGTTTTTCGATAAATCCGCCGAGAACTTCCTCAAACCGCTTTTTACCGAGCAGAGCAGTCATAGCGGTGATACCGAGGACTTTGTGTTCATACGGATCAAGTCCGATTTCATTGACAGCCTCTGCAACAGCGGTTTCATCAGTGTATTTACGAATGCTCCTTCCTTCAACTATCTTCCAACCGTTGAACTTCACACCTTTGAGTGCTTCCGTCAGAGCGTAGTCCTTTACATCCGATGCCCACGAGACCAGTTCGTCGATTTTGCCGAGTATAACCGTTATTTCGTCGTTTTCAAGTAACGGGGGTTCTGTAAAGTCATAAGATGCGAGAGCGAGGTTTTCTTTCGCACGTTCTCGGCACTCAGCTTTCGCTTTGCAAAACTGGCAGTGCTCCCCCGCCTTATATGTACCTTCACCGTTCCATGCCAGTTCAGCTGCAGGTTTTAGAGTTTCCTCCGCCCAGTTTTCAATGTCTTCCTTGAAGACTTCCCAAGTAGAACAGTTTCCGAGCCGTGGTTGGAAAATACTCATTCGTACAACTTTAATGTCATATAAGTATCCGAACATCTCCAAAGCTCCGAGTGCGTATATCCGTAGTTGATCGTTGTTCTCTGCATCTACTTTCACACCGCGTCCGTATTTTAAATCAATGATGTGAAGCACTCCATTCGAGATAATCAATGCGTCGCAGGTTCCTTTGCATTCAGGTACATAACGAGAGCAATCGACTTTTTGTTCAATGTAGATCTTCGGTTCAGTCAGTGCTTTAATTTGCTCCATCACAAATGCAACATAATTATCTGTGTGTTCATCCATTTCAGCATCATCGCAACCAAGTAAATTATTGCTTATTCCAAGATGGTATCTCAGTTTTGCTTCCGCTATACTGTGTGCCAAGGTTCCTTCGCTGGCATAAGCCGAACCCTGGTCTTGGTAGTTTTCCGTCAGCCGCGCGGAAGGAGTGCATTGAATCCATCTGTGACTTGCCGACGGTGAAAGCAGGGAGTGTGCTTTACCGTCACTCATTTCAGTTCCTCCGCTTCTTTAATAAGGGTTGCGTAAGCGGATGAGTCTACTTCTGACAGCTTGCTTACACCGTGTTTCTTAATGAGAGCCTGTACTGCTTCATTGAAACCGTGTGATGCTTTATCCGCGAGAATGCCGCGCACTACCTCAAGAGTAGGAGCTTTGGGGTTCACAGGTTCGGGTATATGTGCTTCATTCAGTGGCTTGGGCTCCTTGGAATCTACCTCACTGCTGTGTTGCTTGATTTCTTCTGCAATTGCTACGATACTAGCCGCCAAATTGGCAAGGTCGTTACTTATTTTCTGCGCTTTGTCGGGTGTCATAATACTTACCTCCTCTCGGTTTTTCTACATATCGCTGTTGCTGCACCGTCAGCTTTTTCGAAAGACGCTTGCTTACAATGCTGATCGCCGTCAGAACATCGATAAGCTCCTCATTTTGTTCTCTTCGGACTTTTTCTTTTGTTTGTATATGGTTTGCTCCTTTCCGATTTTCTAAGGATTTTTGTTCCCTCACTACCTATTGGACAGTGAAAGAACAAATCCGTAGTGAAAGTTTCAGTGCTTTTCAAAAAAGTCGCAGAGTGCTTTATCAGAGCGGAGTTTAGCAAACAACCGTTGTTCCCGATAACGTACACCGTCAAGTGTTAAGTTGTATCGATCAGCGATGGCTTGCTTCTTTACTTTTGTTTTCAGAAATTCCCAGAGTTCACGGTCTTCCGGTGAAAGCTTGTCTAAAATAGAGATAAGAGCAGCAAGCAGAGCTTTATCTTCGATAATCGTAGTGATGTCAGCAGATTCGTCTGCAGGATCGAACTTGCTTATACGACCATTATTTTCATCGGTATAGGTCTTGTCCAGCTCAACAGTTCGGTTTTCTCTTCGATTGCAATGATCGCAGTCTTGATTACATTTATTCGTGTTCTTCCATACGCATTGAGATTTATGTACCTGATAGCGCTCCTCAGACTTGAGATCGGCAGCGTTTCGTTTACCGATATCATCGCCCATCTTGTTTCGAGAAAGCCTGATAGCATAACCTGCTTCTGGATCGTAATACCACCGTTGCCTGAACGGGTTATCTTCTGTCGGTTCTTCAGGTGGTGCAAAGCATTCGCGGCGGCTGGTTTTGATGCTGTTGCCGTCCGACAGCATGGTGTAATACTCTGGGTAGTAAAGTGATTGATAATTTTTCATAATTCGGCTCCTTTGAATTTCATGATTTTGAAATCCGCCGGAGTCGTTAAATCCGCCATAAACAGAAGAAGACGACAGGAGGCTCAGTTATCCTGATAGATAGCTAAGCCCGCACTGTCGTCTTGCGCTCTGGCGGATTTATTTTAAATATGTAAAATTACGTTTCAGTAGATGTAGGGATGTTAGTTATTTTTAAAGTTCCGTCTGAGTTAGCGGTGATTCTGGTGATGCAGTCTTTCTGCTTTATTTCTACGATACGCTTGTCCTTACTGACATCACAGACTCGCTTTCCATTGATGTTACGATACTCTTCCATGTTTTTTCTTCCTTTCTGAAAATTTATACAATATTGTTATAGAAAAATGGTAATGTTGGTGATTTCAATCAACTGTAATTTACAACTGACCTGTACTTCTTTTCTTGCTTTCGTTGTGTAAATTTTAGAAGATAGAGTACCAGCCAAATAGATGTGTAAAAATGTTTTAATATTTTAAATTTCTGTTTGGGGATAAAAAAAGAGCCCGACCAGTATGAAATCCTACAAGGCACACTTCGTGCCTGTGTAAAAACCTCATACCGGCCGGACTCACTTGGTCTGGCTCAAATATAAGCAGTTTCAGTTGTTTAATACCGGTGAGCCGCTACATTCTTGAAGTGGTGCGGCGCCTACGCGTTTTCTGTATTAGCAACAGCTGATACCAAATATTCAAATGATATGTCTTCAGTGACTTTGTTTCCGGGCTTTTTTATTCGTATTGCTTTACGGCTGTCACCAATGTCTATGACTTCTCCAATCGGAATATGATACTTCGGAGTATATAGCATCTTCATTTTTCTGTCGGTTTTAGCCGCCTTTAGTTCCTGCATCTAACATCAACCCTCCATGACCATTATCATTATTCATCTTCAATTCTTCATATTTCTCTTAATTTTACGTTCAACTTCATGCTGATGGGTTAGTCAGCTTTTCTTCTTATTTATCCGATTTTACGGTAGCCATTCCACAGATCATGCGATCACCAAGAAACCATGTGCTGATTTTAAAGCCCTTCTTCGATAGCCAATACACATGTAATGCTTTGCAATCCTTGCAATAGTGAATCTTGGGAAATTTTCGAATGGTAGCTCTGATTTCTTTGCCGCAGCAAATGCTATAATTATACATCATCTGTTTCCTCCTTATGTCCCAACCTCCGTTAGCGGTCTGTTATTGAAATTCTGTACGACTTGACTTGTCGTGTAAGCTTGTACCTCTTCTGTGTTTTAAAGTTCATACTTTTATGATCTCCTGTCAATGCTCGCATTCCATATAGCCATCAAACCTCCTTTTACAAAATTCATTTTTGATGTTAATTTATTATATATCCGAACATATGTTCTGTCAATGGGTAAAATTAAATTTATTATACTTTTAATTTTAGTGGCACAATTTTGTTACGGTTGTTTCGGGTATGAAAAAACCCCAACAACTGATGTGCTGTCGGAGCTTTGTTTTAATGCTTATCGTGTTTATTACGTACTTCTTTTGAGATTACTAGAGTCGAGATAGTTTACCCGCTATTTTTTATATTTAAGCTTATCTTGACATTTTAATAATTGCATATTTTTCATTCATCAGAACATTTAATGTAAAAATCATCTCATAACATACCGCATTCTACAGCTTTTTTTGATTGTGTAAAATAAATTGTTGAGAATTATTAATGTAAATAAGTGTTAAATTATGGAGAGACATCCATGTTCTCAAATTTGAGAGCAAGGATCTTTATTATTTATCAAATTTTAGAATAATAATTGACATATTCTAAATTATTATTTATAATAATGTCGAATGCGTAATTAATTTAAATGACTATTTATTAAAATTTGGACAAATCATTTCGACCAACACACTGACGAATTTAATGACGAAATAGAATTTGATAATATACGAAATATTATCGGTGATCTGCTAGTTTTACCAAAGAGTTTTGACGCTTCATTTGAGAATGAATCCTACACTACTTGATAAGAAAAATTAAAACAATCCTGACTTTCTTCATTTTAAATGAATAAGATACTTTTAATCGTTCATCAATAAGTGACCATTCTGAATTATATGAGAATTTATTACTTTGTAATGGAATACCCAAAATTAGGAGACATATGGAAATTATTACTTGATGTAGATTTTTCCATAATAACAAGATAATATTATAGCAATAATTAGCAATTCGCCCAATGGTGAGGTAGTACTAATAATGAGAATGTCGGTTTCGTTCCAAACTAGTTATACTGCAGAAACATTGATTACACTTTATCTAGCTAAAAAAAAGAGTAACAGGAGGAATATTATGGCACGAATGAATGAAGGAAAAGAAACTTGGCATAGATTATTAGAATGGGATAGAGGCCAAGCACCGGCCGAAAGGCTTGCTGCCATTTTATTGCATTATGATGGCTTTCAGAATATTGATCCCTCGCATCCTTTGGGAGGGAAAGATGGAAAAAAAGATATTGTTATCCTTGAAAAAGATAGCAAATGGATTGCTGGAGTATATTTTCCTCGAGGACAAAAATCTTTCAAAAATATAAAAGATAAATTTAAAGATGACTTCGCCGGTGTAATTGCAAATAATGCATCGGGATTCGTATTCATTACGAATCAAGAGTTAAGGTTGGTTGAACGCCAAGAATTGTGTGAAATCGATACAACCATTAATATTGTCATTTATCATTTAGAACGCATTGCAACTATGCTTAATACGCCGGTTAATTATGGCGTTCGGCTTGAATTTCTTGATATTGAAATGACGAAAGAGGAGCAGCTATCATTTTTTGCTGGAATAAGTGCTTTACCTATTGCTCAAAAGAAGTCCGAACTCTCTTTAAGGGGAATATTAGAGAATAAACCAGCTCCTGATGCACACTCATATACGAAAAAATGGACAGATTCAGAGTTCATGGAAAACAAAGAGCAAAAAATCAATGAAATATATGAACAAGTAGCAGCAATAGTAATTCCTAAAAAATGTGTTCCTGAACTCTTAGAAGTGCAAGAACCAGAGAAACCGGATAACGATGCTGCTCTGTTGAAATATGTATCGGATAAAGAAATCACAGCATTCAAAGAATGTATAAAAAAAATAAGTCTATCAGGAATGTTTACTGTCGAAGATGCTGAAATAAAGCCTGAAGTACAAAAAATAATCATTGACTACTGTGAAAAGCAAGAGCTTCCAATATCTGATGATTTCTTTCTACTGGGGAATCTCAAAATAAATGTTTCAACAATGCGGTTAACCTTTGGCAATTCTAAACCATCACTTGAAGGTACTGATGAAGAACAAATGAAGTATAATTTGATTATGGATTTGTACTGGGAAATTGACGAGTATAATGAATATTATGATTATTTCTCTGCTCTCCAAGAGAACCATTATGTAAAATGTATAATAAGTAATACTGGAACTTCATTCGATGAGGATATTGATGTAAAATTGATATTTCCTAAAGGATGTATATGTAATTCAAAAAACTTGCCGATTCCTGGTTATTCATTCATAAAAATGTATAATAAAAACTCGTTAGAAGAAAAACTTTTTATGACGGAGCCTCTCGTTGATGTTGATAGTTATTCAAATTATCCGTCATCTTCGAACTATCATATAACAGACATAGATATGGCTATTTTGATGAACTCAGCATCAGAAAGGTATGCGGAATATAGGGATACTTATAATGATGCGATAGAACAATTATTTTGCTATACCACATTTTCTGATGAACAATACGATATTCTTTCTTTTAACATACCTTACTTAAAGCAGAATACAAACATGAGCCTGCCTACGGTTCTTGTGTTTCACAATTTGCCAAAGTCGATAAGGTTTGAGATGCGGTCTAAACATCATTCAGATGTTGTAAAAGGCTTTATCAAGATAATAGAACACAACTAATAACTCTTGTTTTTGCAAAGTGCTTTTTCAGTTTCGGAAGCTATAGATTTTCGGTTTAATGATTATCGTAGCCTACCGTCCTCTCTTTTGGAAGAAGTGCGAGGAAAAAGCAATTATAATATTAGCAAAGTCCATTTTTTGCTTGTTACAGAAGCGGATGTAGATTTGCAATTTTCTTCAATAACTCCGACAGCCAGAGAACTTGAATCTCATGTTTGGAACAAATATTATAAACGTCTGTTCAATAGTAAGGTAGTTGCTTATCATTGGAAATTCAAGAGCGATAATAATGATAAATTTATTGAAAACTGTATAATGTTTGTTAAAACTAAAATACATAAGTGCAATGTTTTAACAATTCTGATATATATTTTAATTGCAGGATTATTAGCAATATTATTCAACTATATTTCCCATCTTTTGTTTTGAGGTGATTTTTTATGAGAGCTTTACTTGACACTAATATTGTCATACATAGAGAAAACACTAAAGCTACAAGCCAAACGATTGGTCAGCTTTTTTATTGGTTAGACAAACTGCATTATGAAAAAATGATTCATCCTTACACTATTAACGAATTAAGAAAGTACAGTGATCCTCAAATGCAGGCGTTGTACGATTCTAAAATTGCAGCTTATACGGAAATGAAGAATGTTGCAGTTCAGACGAGTGACTTTATAAATAAGTTGCATGATTGTCCCAAAACAGATAATGATCGTATTGATAATCAACTTCTATTCGAGGTGTTTTGCGGAAGAATTGATATTTTAATTACCGAAGACCGCAAAATGCGCAAAAAAGCCGAACATCTGGGAATTAATAATAAGGTTTTCTCGATAAATACTTTCATAGCAAAATGTACAAATGATAATCCTGAATTAATTAACTATAGAGCGTTATCAGTTAAGAAAACGACCTTTGGAGCAGTAAATATTAATGATAGCTTTTTTGAAACATTTAAAGGCCCATATCAAGGCTTTGAGAATTGGTTTGCAAAAAAATGCGATGAAGAAGCTTATATTTGTAAAAGTGAGACGAATAAGATATTGGGCTTTTTATACTTAAAGGTTGAAGGCCCGGATGAAAACTATTCTGAAATCTCTCCTTCTTTTTTGCCGAAGCGTCGACTTAAAGTGGGAACATTTAAAATCGAATCCACCGGCTTCAGATTGGGCGAAAGATTTATTAAAATAATTTTTGATAATGCCATTGCACAAAAAGTTTATGAGATATATGTGACTTTATTTACTGATAGACAAGAACTAATGGCGTTATATGAATTGTTAAAGCGTTGGGGCTTCTATGAATATGGAACCAAAACATCTAATGGAAAAGCTGAAGTTGTTTTAGTCAAGAAAATGAATTGTTATGATAGTAGTCTATCAATAAAACAAAACTTTCCGAACCTTAACTATAATCGCAAAAAGTTTTATTTACCTATTGAGGCAAAATATCATACTTTTTTATTGCCGGATTCAAAGTTAAACACTGAAAATGAAATTGACTTTTTAGGAGAAACTCCACAGAAATATGCTTTACAGAAAGTATACATATCTTTTTCTTACAAGCGAGATATGTCTCCCGGTGATTTTCTTGTGCTGTACAGAAAAGGGGTTACTCCTGGTAGAAAAGGCTACGAATCCGTCCTTACAACAGTAGCGGTGATTGATGAAGTAAAATACAATTTTATAAACAAAAGTGATTTTCTTCAATACTGCGAAAATAGAACTGTATTTTCAAAAGAAGATTTGAATTACTTTTGGGATAGTAAACAAGGAAAGTTGCTTGTTGTAAAATTTATATTTATTAAGAACCTAACCAAAAGACTTATTCTTAAGGATCTGTGGGACATGAATATAGTACCATTTCCTTCAGGACCGAGACCGTTTGACACGATGTCAGATTCAGAATTTGATGAAATCATTAGACATTCACAGACCGATATTTATATGTGAAAGGAATATTTCTTTGAGTATTATATTGTTATCAATTAAGCCAGAGTATTCTGATCGTATTTTTTCTGGTGAAAAAAAATACGAATTTAGAAAGCACTTGGCAAACAAAAAAATAAGCAAAATTGTTGTATACTCATCTTCTCCTGTACAGAAAGTAATCGGAGAGGTGGAAGTTATTAGCACTTTAGCAATGAAGCCGTCGCCACTTTGGGAATTAACCAAAAAAGAAGCTGGGATATCTCGTGAAAAATTTCGAAAATACTTTTCTGGTTGTAAAATGGCTTTCGCATATAAATTAGGAGAAACAAAGTTATATGATAGTCCCAAATCTTTATCTGAATATGGAATTAAAAATGCTCCGCAGTCATTTGTTTATTTACAAGAGAGGTAAATAAAAGTGACTCATTATTTCTAAGATACGACGATAGATTTTAAAGATGCCTTGGTAACAAACTTCTGGAGAGATAATAAAAAACAATATAATTTATGACATATTAAAAGTTAATTATTGCAACATATGTTATATAATCCCGTTCTTGTAATCCGAGAGTGGGATTTGTTCTTAATTATACCCATATCAAATCGTATCTGTTCAATATTTTAATAGTAAGAGTACCCTCGGCAAGCTGTTTTCTATGTTTGCCGGTAATTTTGTAGGGTATTGTCATTTTCATGTAAAAATCCTCCGTTATTTTAATCTTCTTGAAAGGCTGTCGCATTTTATGACGCCCTTTACTCCTCGTTTCTGGTAGGTATATATTGGTTCAAAAGGTATAGAATAGCAAGTTTATTCTAGAAAACAAATCTGACAATTTTTTGGTAACAAATGTGTAAAATATTTACAAAATCTTGCGAAACTCAAAATTTCATGATATAATATGAAGAATTATAAAGACAGATGGCACATCTACATTAGAAATTATGTTTGTTTTTTTGAACTGTGTAAAAGTTACGCCAGGATGAGCCAGTCATACTGAATGTGCTGGATAAGGCATGTAAAACGCTGGATGTCAACTATGGGGACATCGTTGACTATATTTCGATGAAAATAGTGAGGTTACAAAATGAACAGAGAATTAGTTAAAGACTACATTGATAAGCAACCGTTAAAAGTTGTTGACAGCATATATTTAGGTCGGAGTAAAATTCAGTATAGAGGAATTGTCCAAGGCCAGACGATCAATGAGATCAAGGGCGATGAAGAGATGTCTCGCGCTTTCTTACTCACAAAGCTTGTGAATGAGCTTGGCTATGCGGATGATCGTATTGAGATTGAGCACGAGTATACTGCAGGACGTCCGCATACAAACACAAGTCGCATTGATATCATTGTTCGTGATGCGGCCGGCGATGCCTTCCTTTTCATTGAGTGCAAATCCCCGGACGCATATGCCTCTGATGATAAAGACCAGATTATAGAAGAACAGCTTTTCAAAGTTGCTGGCATGGAGCGCACGGAGGGGCATAAAGTACGTTATCTTGTGCTGTACACTACTGGAGAAGTCGGCGATAAAGTTGTCGATGAATGTATGATAATTGATACAGAGAAGTTCCCTACATTTTCTGATTGGGAAATCTCGCGCGACTTTACAAATACGCTTCCGGCAAGATATGGAAAAGCACAAAAAATACCGTATGTTAAAGCGTCTGATAAAGATCTAGAAAAAGACTTTACAAATGAGATGCTAACGCAGTTACAGACTGACTTGCATAATGTTTTATGGGGCGGCGGTGGTACTGATGATAACGAAGTGTTTTCATCCCTCACAAATCTAATTCTTGCGAAAATCCAAGATGAGGATGAGAAGGAAGACGGCGATACATATGATTTTCAATCCATGGCCTTTGCTAAAGATGGTGATGAAGAATTTGAGTCAAACGAACAACTTTTTGAACGTATTAATGAGCTTTATCGCCGTGCACTTAAATCAAAGTTATATATACTTGATGAAACCGAGATAAACAAGTCATATGTAATTGACAGTAAAAAATTCTCGCTTTCAAAGTTGAAATATGCAGTTCAAAAACTTGAAGGTTTGTCTTTTGTTGATGGAAAAAACAGCTTGAGTGGAAAAGACATTCTTGGTGACTTTTTTGAAGGAATAATTCGAAACGGCTTCAAACAAAGCAAAGGACAGTTCTTTACCCATATCAATATTGTTCGTTTTATGCTTTGGGCGCTACAAGTAGATAAACTTGCTATTAAACGCATCAAGGAAGATAAGGAAATTCCATATATGATAGACCCATCTGCTGGTAGTGGTACGTTCCTTATTGAATATATGAAATTCATTACAAAGAACATGAAGTATCATAACCGGAACGCAGATGGTTATAATGCTGACCTTGGCACTACTCGGGCCGTAAAAGATAAAGTGCTGTCTGATTGGTTTTATCCGGATAATCGTGAGAACAAATGGGCACAGACCTATATTTATGGTTCTGAAATCAACTTCAATCTCGGTACGGCTACAAAGGTTAATATGATTCTCCATGGAGACGGGTCAACCAATATTTTCGTAAAAGACGGTTTGCTCCCATTTGTAAAATATGAAAAAGAGACTGCGCCTAACGCTATGAAAGGAAGCGAATCAGACCCACTCTATCAAGATTTAGATGTCAATGGGCAATTCGACCTTATTTTAACCAATCCTCCATTCAGCGTTGAACTTGATAATGACACCAAGAAAACAGTCAAGAAAGACTTCATGTTTGGAGAAAAGAAAAACTCCGAAAATCTGTTCATTGAGCGTTGGTATCAGCTTCTCCGTGAGAATGGACGTCTGGCTGCGGTTCTACCAGAAAGTGTGTATGATACTACAGAAAATAAGTATATCCGCTTGTTCTTGTATAAGTATTTTATCATCAAAGCTGTAGTATCTCTACCTCAATTAGCATTTGAACCGTATACATCTACCAAAACGAGTATTCTCTTTGCTCAAAAGAAAACTAAAGAAGAAATTGATGCTTGGAATAAGACATGGGAAGAAGCATCGAGCGAATATGGTAAAGTGAAAACACGTACTGAAAACCTGCTTGCTGTCTTTGATGGGACAAAGCAGAAAAGTAAATTACCATCAATCAAGGATTTGACTCCTGAAGAAGAAACGGCTATCCTTAAGAAGTTGCTCAAAAATCATCTTTCAATCAGAGATGATGAGCTGGATTCAAAAGCACTGATAGCAAAGTATCATGCGGAAATTGTTGAAATGTGTACTATTGATAATGATACAAATGCTTCGTTCGGCCATGTCAATACATGGTGGGTGTTTAACGAAGTGGCAAGCCGTACTAACTATAGCGTGTTTATGGCAGAAGCGGATAATGTTGGCTATAAGCGAACAAAACGCGGAGAAAACCTAATGCCTAACGATTTATTCAGGACTGCGGGTAATAACATCATTGTTGATGATGGTAAGATTGAAACAATTCTGGATTTTATGAGAACTATTAATTGGAATTGAGGTGAGTATAATGCAGATAACTCAAACCTCTTTAATAAATTGTGCAAAAGATAGGTTTTTAAGGGCTGACCCCAAATACCATTATTCTATATCTAAAGGCTTAATGAACTTGTTTTCAACACCTGAAATGGAGAATATACGCCTATCAGATATATTAGAGGAGAATTATCATATCTGTCCTTATATTGAAGGACTTAAATACAAAGGAATTCCGACAGGAAGAGCATATATTGATGAAGACGGATATATCATCGATTGGCAGAATGTTACAGATGATGATCACCCTGGTCGATTGAAGTATTCAGTTTCATCGGAGAATATTTTGATATCGAGCTTAAAGTTAGCAAAGTCACCAGCGCTCCTTTTTGAGAATATTGATTTAGAAAACTATGTATTTTCAAACGGCTTCTACATTTTTAAAGTTAAAAATGGATGGAATAAAAAATTTGTTCTCTACTTGTTACGTTCTTCCAAGATTAAGAAGCTGCTTGATACCAACATATATCGCGGAATTGGCATTTCAGCA
>MGOY01000014.1 GCA_001797275.1 Clostridiales bacterium GWF2_38_85
CAGACCAATTACACTCTTATTATTGGCTTAAACAACAAGCATGATACTTCAAATTTTCGCTACGCCGAAGTATCATAATCTTATAGTAGCAAAGGAGATTGTCATAAACAATCTTTCTTTATACTTATAAATTCATCTGTGAACTTGAAAACATTTTTATCGTCAGATAAAATAGAAATGCTTTCTTTATTATAGTTCGCTTTATTTGTCCAATTATAAGATCCAGTTATTACTGTTTTTAAATCTATTATACAGAATTTGTGGTGTATAATATTTTTCTTTTCAGTTGGCTTAACGCGATAAGTTTCAAAATATGTCTCAAATTTTAAATTCGATTTATTAATATCATCATCATTTAAAATTAATTGAATGTTTATACCTTCCCGATTTTTTTCTAGCAATGCATTATATATTGGTTCGTTGGTAAACCATGCCATGACAATCCAAATTAAATATTTAGCATTTTTGATTTGTTCAATAATTTTTGTTTGAATATTATTAAATTCTGTTGCAATACTTGTTTCTTTGCTCTTATTAAAATCAGGATTTATTATATGATATTCTTTATCTATATTTTCTAAATGATAACCATCAACATCAATGATATTATTAATATGTTTGATTATATTATCTAATGATATATTTTTATTTAAAAATCTTTTTCTATTAATAAAGTATTCAATTAAATTATTTAAATTATCGGTACTATTTATATTGTTTAGAACTGTTTCGGTATATTTTTGTCGTGATATATAAGATTCTATTTCATCACAAAAGAAATTCGATAACAATTTTTTAATATTGTCTAAACTCAAATATTTGGTAGTAATATTTCATTATTTACTTTTGCACCATTTATTAAAATTGACAAAACAGAAATTGTTTCATTTGATAATGTCATAAGCTTATACCTCTTTATATTATTAAAAACTTTATATAATCATACCCACCTCCCATTATACTCCAAAAATCGACAATGTCAACAGATTACAACAAATTAGCAATAAAAAGCACCAAAATGGGCGAAAAAACAAGCCCGACAGGGTTTGGCTGTCAGGCGGTGGGTTGTGTTTGGGTGGGGTTGTTAAATAAAATTGTATGTTTAACGGACGGGCGACCGAAAAGTTCGCCCCTACAACGTATAATATTTTCGTTTCATTAGAAATATGATGCATATCCAAAAATAAAACATCCGATTTCGCACAACATAAATTGATGTTCATATACGAAATGCTGAACATGTTGCAAAAAACAATTTCTCCGAAAATGTTTTTTGCAACAACCTCAATCTATCGGATTGAGTATTCAATCCGGCAGATTGAGGCGTGAAATTGCGTTTCACGGTTCAGCATGGACGGTTTAGTTCGTTTCTTTTCGCACTTTTTCGTTTTTATGCTGTCGCAATTTAGTGAACTGACCTCAAGATAAGATGTGTATTTTATAAAGAAATAGTTTAAAAGTTTTTTGTCAACCTTTTTTTCAAAAAAGATTGAGTGCTTTGTTCTTTACGCATCTCCAGCTTATCGTAATACCTCACGCAGCACAGGATACACTGCTTCTGCCATGCGGAAGAAGCCGAGGTCGTTGGGGTGGAGGTTGTCAACCGTGCAGGTATCGCGCTCGGTTTTACCGAACAGAGTGAGACCGTTTATGAACCGCACGTTTTTGTCGCCCTCAGCGAGTGCTTTTTGGTATGTCGCATAGATGATATCAAGCCGAGGGTTCTCGTCGTCCTTGATGTGGCAGTAGATGTCGGGCACTGGGTTGGTTATCATTATAATCGGCACATTCGGCTGTGTTGCACGCACCTTGCGATACAACGGTTCGTGAGTAGCGCGCAGCTCATCAAGCGACCGTGAGTTGAAATCGTAGTCCATAACAAACGCCGCCATCGGAATCGACGCTATGTAGTCGGCAATCTCGCTGTCACCGAACGCATTGCCTGAGAACCCGAGGTTGATAAGCTCAAAATCGAGGTTCTTCGCGAGTATATTCGCATAGTTGTTGCCGGGCCGTGAGGCAACACCACCCTGGGTTATCGACGAGCCGTAGAACACAACCTTACCATATGCGGTGGGCTTGGGCGGCAGGATAGCGCTGTCCTTTGACAGCCCGATCGCAAGACTTGTTACGCGGTTGTAGAGCGGGAAGTTGATTGTGATGTCGCGGAACCCGTCGTCGTCTGCGGGTTGTGAAAGCCATGCCAGTTTCTCAAACTGCAGCGTTGTTATTGTCACCGGTGCCATAAACATCACCATCGACTTGCCGGAATATACATCAAACCCCGATGAGCCGGTCAGCGGCATATGACACATCAGGTCAACCGACGGTAGTGTTGCATTGAGCGCAATGAACGGGCTGTCGGTGCGGAAACGCAACCTTGCGCCCGAGGTCTGCTTTGCCAGCCAAGCAAGATCGGGGCGTGTCCGTTCCATCAGCTCAGCAGGCAACCGCAGGAACCTGCCCTCGACATCAGCTGCAAGTCCTGTCAGCACAAACGGCTGTGTATGGCAGTCCAGCCATATAAGGTTGTCGTTTTCTATTTTCGATTCAATCTTAAAATTCTTATCTATATCTGAAATGTGCATTATGTTACCCCATTCTTAGATTGTTTCGTCATATTGTAACACAAAGCCAATATATATTCAATAAAAACGAAAAAAATAATCCACTTTTTGAACAATTATATTCGATTTCGTTGACAATTTTAATTCGCTGTGTTATATTAATAAGGTAAAATTGACAATATATAAAACTAATAAATGAATTACTTTGGCAATTTAAAAAAAGCCTATGCTTTTTGGCTTTTTTCAAATTAATGAGATCACAACTCATTTGTTAGTTTGATATTAGAAAGGGCAAAATATAATATGAAGAAATTAGCTTTGTTTTTGGCAATCGTATCACTTGTCCCAATGTTGTTTGCCTGTGACGATAACAGCAACACAAGCAGTGCAGCTACATCCGATACAAGCAGTGAGGCAATAAACAGCGAAGTCAGCGAGGATGTCAGTAATGAAGTAAGTGCTGAGGAAAGCATCGTTGTTGAAAATCCTATTGACGAATTGGAGCCATCTCCTATGACAATCCAGAAAAACGACGACAGAACCTATACAATTACAAGCGATGTATTCGGCGGTACTTATAAAAGGACCTTCTATAAGCGCGACTGGGGCACATGGAACATCGGCGGCATGTTCTTCACTCCCGAGGGCGGCAGTCAGATAACCTTTGTTACAGCATCAACCGACTGGGAGTATGTTTACCGTGCAGGTAAAACAGCAAGCACAATCGATTTCTGCGGCGGTAACCACGGTAGTGAAAAGATGCTTGAAACACACTTTTATAATGGCGAGACAGGCGATGAATTGAACCTTGATGACAAACAACCTGTTGAGTTGAACCTACTCAAGATTGTTGAGACAACACAAATATATTATTTCGAATCTGACGAGGATATATTTGCGAATGTAACACGTACATATTATTATAACGGAACCGAAGAAATCTGCGAATGCGATTATGAGATAGTTCAAGACACATACTTCACTCTTTCATACCCGACAATGTTCCCGATTAGTAAGGATTACGGAACACGCATTGTTTATAACCTTGAGAACGGGAAAACAAGAGAGTGGACTTCGAGTGAAGTCGGTAAAGCTGACTACTCCGGTCCGATGGATAAAGGCAATGCAGCTATGTCTGTTACAATCTTCGGGCACAAGGATCCGAGATACCAGTTCAACGTCGCAATATATGATAAGGAAGACATGACCGATAACTTCAAGAACGCAGAAAAAACCTTCTATTGGGATATGAATGTCGGACAGAATAAACTATATTTCTCAAGATTCTCTTCAAGCACACCTGAACTTGTTAAAACAGGTACAACATGGCACACTCTTGCAAGCTGGGAATTCAACTATGTTGGAGATGCAGTTTACGAAGAATCCGGTACAAACTAATAATTATATTAATGTGATAGAATATTTTGCCCTGCAAGTCTGTTGATTTGCAGGGTTAAAAATTGCAAACCAGACAAGGATTATTGAAAATCCGATATTTTAAATTGTGGAGGTGTATGATATAATTACATATACTTATAAAGTTAAGGAGGAAACAGTGAAAAATTTAAAGGTAATAGTTCTTCTGTTCATTGTTGCTTTGTTATTGACCTCGTGTACAAAGACGAACACAGTAAGCAATAATTCTGATACATCTGAGCCGGCGACTTATGGCGATGAGGTTATAGAATATAAACTGCAAGACCATCATATTCAAACAGCGGGTTTAAGTCGGCTTTTTTATATCGGCAACGGTAAAACTGTGTACACATATAAAAGCAACTATGATTATGATAATGGTTATTTGTATCAGTGTTACATTATTGATTGTGAAACAGAACAGGTTGTAAAAGAAATAGATTATTATGGTGTACTGATTCAATATGGGAACGGCTTTGCTATTTACAGAGGTGGCAATAACGGAATCCCGGGGCGGGCAGAGCTTAGTGTCTATGACAACAACGGCGAATATATTGAAACAATAGTACCTGACGGTCAACAAGTGAAGTACCTGACTTTTAAAAATGAAATACGCTATTATTTCTATTCCGAGTATCCGGTTTCCGAACAGTTTACAGTGCGTTTTTGTAGCAGAGGTATTTTCCTGTATGACGAACTCAATAATATAAGCGAAATAATTTTTGAAAACGAAGAAAAAGAAACATATTCATTATATGCTATGATAGACGAAAATTCGTTTATTATAAGCAGAGAGGTTCAAGACGAAAATTCCAACAGTAAAACAGAATACGGGATATACAGTATCAAGGATAAAAATCTGACATATTTGGATTTGCAAAATGATACATATTATCTTGATAATTATATTTATAATGTGATTGATAAAATTATGTTACCGTATGAGAACTGTAAAATAACCTTTTCGGGTGGTGATTTCTTTTATTTTGTATTAAATAATGATTATCAATTAGAAAAGAAGAAACTTTTCAGAATAGATGAGACACAGTATTTTGCCGATATGGCAATATCATATGATAATAACCGTTTTGCAATTCTGATCGGGAATAACGATGAAAATCATAAAACTAATGCTGTTCGCTTAATGGTATATAATGCATCGGATATGAGCATAGTATTTGAAAGAACAATTGAAATCCCCGAAAATTATAATTTTGAGAAGTATCTCGAGATACTGACATATATGCCGAATGGTACTATTGCCATAAATCTCGTTAATGTCAATGAAAACGAATTTCTTATGTATGTTATTGAACCTGAACAGGTGAAAGGAAGCAGTAATGAGAGCTAAAAAAATAATATCGTCTTGCCTTTTAATACTTGTTTTGTTTCTGACATCCTGCATGAATCAACCATCAGATAACAACTCGGAAATCTCGGTCAACAGCAGCACTCAATCCATAACCTCAGAGTTAAATGAAACATCAGCCGAAGAAAGCATTTATCATGAAAAGGTTTATCCCGAATATGATGAAATCGTTGAATATAACCTGACAGCGCTTAATATAGAAAACGCAAATTTAAGTTTTATCAAGTATATCGGTAATAATATATTGGTGTTACTCGCTCAGGAGGATAATATCAGCTACTATAAATTTGTAGATTGTGAAACAGGTGAGGAGCTTTTCCGTAAAAACAACTTTGGAGGTCCATATAAGAACGGATTTGCATCTATTAATTACGGGAATAATGGTTTGTATGGACGAGTAGACCTTGATATATTTGATTATGAAGGCGAATATAAAGAAACAGTCGTTCCCGATGCATTCTGGCTTTTATCTTTTTTTAGAACGAATGGGTATATTAACTTAAACGAATTCCCGTTATCTGATAGATATACAATAAGGAAAACAGACTGGCGGATATATCTCAGGGATGAAAAGCTGAATACAGCCGAGGTTGTTTTCGAGAACACAGACATAGAAATATATAATTTTGTCTATCCGGTTAATGAAACTCAGTTTTTGTTTTGGAAACAATGTAAAAACTCAAATGATAGTAAATATGGGATATACGATGTAATCAGCAAAGAAATTATATATAATGAATCAAAGCATAACATGTCAAAGTTAACTCCCTTTGCGGTTCTCGACAATAAGTTATTTTCTTATTATGGAGAACAAGAGTTGTACTGCACTGAATTTGACGGCGAATCCTTCGGTAATCCGCAGGAATTATTTGCGTTATCCAAAGACAGCTACATTTATATCACAAAAATTTCTCCCGATAATCGTACTATTGCAATCATAAGCTATAAATTCGGTACATTGGGTAATTATACAAATATCGAATCATTTAAAATTGATTTGCTTGATGTACATTCATTAAATTTTGTATTCAGCAAGACCATCGAATTCGATAAACCGCTGTTTATAAGCGGCTCACAGATAAATACTACATATCTTGACGACGGAACAATAGCGTTTACTGTAAATGTACGCAAAGAAGAGGATGTTATGGATACAATCCTGTATGTTCTAAACACAAAATGAATTATACTAATTCTATTTAGAAACAATATTATGCCCTGCAAGTCAGTTGATTTGCAGGGCGATGTTGTACATAAAATAATGTGGTTAAATTTTATATGCGGGCGACCGCAAGGGTCGCCCCTACAAGCCATAGAATTTACAAATCTGATTATTGTGAATCACTGTCATTACGCTTGCTATATTGTAAACTTAAATTCTTTATATATACAGATCCGGCGGCACACAACACTCCCTGTACTATACTGTCGAACAGCGTTTCAAGCGAAAACCCAAAAAATCCGATGTGCCAGAGCAGCGACAGCCCGATTCCGATTCCGCCCAGAAAGAAGGGTATCAGCCAGTCGGAGACAGGGCTGTCCTTGAGCATCACACCGATAAAATACAACGCCGGTACCAGTACAATAAGTCCGCTTCTTATAAATTCAGTCAGTTCCATATTTTAGTCATTCCTTTCATTTGTCAAGATATTCGCCTAATATCAGCTTTTCGCCCTTGAGGTCATGTGTATCAAAGAACTCAACTCGCTTGTAGTAATCAGCGATGTCGCTGTCGGACATATTGACAGCCTTGCAAAGAGCTTCAAATTCATCAGTAGTAGCGGTGGATTTGTAGAAGAAGTCCATCTGCCCGATTTGTGCGAATTTTGCAGCTTTTTCGGTCAGGTTAGGTCCGCGCGATCCTTGCTTTTTAAAGGTTTTGTATACCTTCTCGTATAAGTCCTTGTAAACGGCTTTGCTTTCGAAGACAAGCTTGCTTTCGTCGACAAGGCTGTTTGTCTTTTCATTTTCGGGTTTAGTTTCAACAGCTTCATCTGCACCCCACCCGTACGCTTTGAACGAAAACATCAGGTCTTTAAGATAATCCTCATCGAAATCATTTTCTGCCGTTAGTTCATCAAGATACGCCTTCAACGCTTCAGCCTTCCCCGAAAATCTCGATATCAGCGTTTTCGCCAGCTCCTTTGCCGAAATTGTGGGCTTATATTTTGCTGACTTTTCAGCCTCGGCTTTTTCTTTTGCTTCTTTTTCAGCTTGCTTTTCGGTTGCTTCTATTGCATCAGCTGAAGCCTTCGCTTTTGCTGTTTCCAACCGCTCAAGCTCTTTTTCAAGGCTTGTTTGTTCCTTAACAATAGCTTTTTCCTGTTCGACAGTAAGCTTTGCGTCAGAATCCTTGTATTCACTGTCAAGCTCGCTTTGCTCCTCGGCAATGTCCGCTTCAAGCTCTGTGATTTCGCTGTTCAGCTTGTCTTTTCGGCTTTCATCAATAACTGCATTTATCCCTGCACCTGAAAGTCCACTGCTTTCAGCTTTCTGTTGATTATTTTTCTTCTTAATTAAACTTTTTGCTGAGCTGTCGTTCTCAGCCTGCTTCAGTTCCTGCAACAACTCTGCTTGTTTTGCGTTGTATTCGGTCTTACTCTGTTCGATTGCCTGTTTGTACAGCTTTTTCAGCTCGCTGTCAGGCGAATTGAGTGCTGCCAGCTTACTTTTAACTTCATTGATCAATTTGTTATAGTCAGCCATATTTATATCAGCTCCTTACTCAATATCTTTATACCCAATGTCATCGACAGCACCGAGGCATCATTTGTCAACGCGCTGTTTCGGATTATCAGCTTTGCGGTGTTGAACCGCTTTATCATCATCCGAAGCGGAACAATGGTTGTGCCACCCGTTGATGCCGGAGTGACAATTGCAATAGGTGTCGCATCGCCCGCCTGATCGTCGGATTTCCAGTAAACATCTACTGAGTTTGCATTCGTATTGTTCAACATCAGTGTAAGCGACCGCAGTTCTTTTAGCTTTGCCATATTACCGCAGTCGAAATACGGTGTCTTCCACTCACACTCAATTGCAGCTCCGTCATCGTCGCTTACATACTCCGAAACTCTTGCGATTTTGCCCGAATAAGTGCCGAAAAACAGAGTGTTTGCGACAATAACAAAGCTGTATGCCGGGATGTTGTCGTAGATATACCAAATATCAAGTCTGTAGTTGTAGACAAAAACTGTGTCCGAAGCTGCAACCCAAAGCTCACCCGTAGCTTCAAAGTCAAACATTGTTGCCGGGTACAGATTTGGCTGTGGCATTTTTTCTGCAAGCATTTTGCTCACTCTGTCAGAGATATGTTTCGCATTGCGTTCATCACGGATATTTGTTGACACCCATTTGTAGATGCCGTCATACCAGACCGTAACAGGACAGTTGTCGATAATAGTAGCCTGTCCGGGAGCAAGGTTTCCTTTTTGGGATGAGAGTGTAAACACCGGAAAGCTGTGATGCACCACACCCATATCGTCGGTAACAAGCTCATCGTAGGAGTAGAACGCGCCCTTGTCGGTGAAAATGATCTGTCTGTCATAATGACGGATGATGTCATTAATCTTGTGACCGCTCAGCGAAATATAGTTGGTTTCGGGGAAATATTCTGCACTTGTCAGCCCGTTCACAAGCTCAGAATAGAAGCAGTATGACGGTGCAGTCATATTGCCCCAGACGAAAAGTCTGGTGTCGTTACCACCGCCGCTTAATACAGCATTGTTACAGGTTGTAACCATGAACCTTCCCGTACAGGGTGTGGTGTAAGTTATTTTAACATTGTTTATTCCGCCGGACGGAGCATCATCAAACGTAACCGTTCCACTAACCGGATCGAAGGTATAATCGTGATAATAAGCATCATTTACTACAACCTGATTTATCTGTGTCGCACCGCTGATACCAAGCTTGTAAGCAATTGAGGTGCCGTTACCGTTGTACAGCTGTATTACCTTACGGTCAGGATGTTGACAGCTTCGTAATTTGTTCCGCTGCCGTTTGGTGAGGAGTTAATTAATACCGTCGGAACATAGCCGTCAACAGCCGCCAGCGATGAACCGTTGTAGCGGTAGTAGTTGATACTGTTGAGGATGTAAATATAGCTTCCGAAACTAAAAATTTTTGCTCTGCCTGCGCCTATGTATCCGAGGTCGGTTGAAATTGTGGTAGCAAAGCTATATTTGTAAAGCCTGTCGCCGGCGACATAGAGAAAGAGCCAGCCCGAATTGAACTCACCGTACCACATTGCATAAATAGGCTTGTCGGTATGCGATATAATATAACTGTAGCCATTACGTTTCTTCAGCTTGTGGTTTTCGGTGATACTGAAATTTTTCATGTTGACTGCCTCACCCGAAAACCCGTTTACACAATCTGCATTTTCGTTTATGCCGAGAAATTTATTGAGCGACAGCTTAGCAGTGTTTTTTATCATAGTTTATCACCATCCCTTTCTTTGCAGTTGGGAATTGTGCCGTTTTTTACATTTACAAAAATTTCGCCATTCTGTTTGGTGAAAAGGCACAAAACCTGAGTTTGAAAGATAAATCTTTCAAACTTTACCATCCCTTAAGAATAGATGTCAACAATCGCACCGACTATCGCCTTTACCGACCGCAGTGCTGTCTTGATTGAGTTCTCATAAATCAGACGGAAGGCAGCATACCTGTCGTCATCCTCACCGAGCATCAAGGCTGCGCATATCCCGAGCGGACCGGCGGTATACATCAGCCGGTTGTCAAGCACCACAGTATCGGTCAGTGCTGTAATCGGAGTTATTGTCAACGGCAGTCCGGTTAGCTTTGCCTGTGCAGGTGCAAGCTCAACAAGCACCTGATTTACAGCTGTCACTGCTCTTGCGGTGAGATATTCGGTGTTGCTTGAGAAGCTACCATCTTTTTTGCGTTCGCCGAGAAGGTCCATTGCCATATTAAATAAACCTGATACAGTCATATATTTAACCTCCTTTTAATATTGGGCGGATTTCTCCGCCCAATATATTTTTAGGATAATTCCGACATTGTCGGAATTATCCTAAATTGTTCACTGTTAATTGTTACTTGTTATGCTGCGTTCGATTATGCTGACCGTCAACCCAATGCTTGCCAACGCAATTGATGTTGTTACAGGGGTTACGGTCATTGACATTGTTCCGTCAGCCTTTTTGACAAATGAGGACTCGATTGCAATAATAGCAGTATCACCGGCTGCAATTGTAAGCTCAGTAGTGTCAATAACCTTTCCTGCCCAGAAATTACCCTTTGCAAACTTTATTGTTACATTAGTACCACCCATCATGAGCGGATTGCTGATAAGTACATATGCAGCAGTATCAGCTCTTTCAAGCTCGAACACAAAGGTATCGGCAGCTCCTGCGGTTGCGTTTGTTGCTGTTGCAAAATTTGCTGCAGTAGCCTTGAAAGCCTTTGTTATATTTGTTGTTGTTACACTGATAGACATATTAATTTCCTTTCTGTATTCAAAATATATTGATTTGTAGAGGTCGCCCTATGTGGCGACGCGTCTAATTACCAGAAGTAATTACTGTTTTCATATTTCGTTTGTTCCATCAACAAGCCCTGCAGCAACAAGCTCATTGGGCTTTACAACCTTTGCACCGAACACCAATCTGCCGCGGACGGCTTTGTCGAACGAGTTCTCGAGTTTATCGAGTATCTGTGTTTCAAGCACCTGCTCAGCATATGCGATTGACGAATACGAGCCTGCAAGCACCATGTATTTTGTTGTCGCACCGTCAACAACCTTTGCAAGCTGGTTGGAGACAAACACATCGTATCCAAGTTCATCGGTAAACCCGATTGTACCTGTGCCGTTGACACCGTTGTTTATCTGGAACTTGATGCCCGCAAGCATAAGCTTTGTCTTTATGAACGGAGGGATTACGATGAAGGTTCTACCGTCAGGAACATTGACTTCCTCAAGTTTTTGTTTGATTTCGCCAAGCACTTTGAGTACATTTGACGGTGTTACAGTTGTGTCGGTGTAGGTCTGACCGGCAGCAGCATAAAGCCCAAGCACATACTTGTCGACTTCGAGCTTGAGGTTATAGGAAGCACGGCGTGCCTGAGACTCCTTAAGACCGATTGAAGAACGAAGCTCTTCAATATCCTTGATTTTAAAGGAAAAGGCTTTGTCCTGATCGATGTTGAGTATCATGGACGCATCTGATACATCCTCGTATGAGACTGTTCCGGTGTAATTGTAAACAGTCGGCTCTGAAAGTCCGACAAGCACAACACTGTCGCCCTTTTTCTTGATGTCGCCACTGTAAACAGTGTTGCATATTTTGCGTGCAATGAGGTTGTCCTCATTAGTGCGGAGTATCTCCTCAGAGATGATTTTTTCGATACTGTTGTAGTTTGACATAAATTGATTCCTTTCTTTATACGGTAATAAAATATTCATTATATGAAGTCAAAAACACTTTGATTTATGGATTTTTGACTTCATATAAAAAAGTGATATTTAATTACCGTTTTTTATATTTCAATTTTTCCAGTTTTTCAGGGACTTCAGAATCTTCTTGTAGTTCTTTTTGATCTCGGCAGGCTTCATGTTTTCCACCTGTTTTTCGGACAGGGTTTCCTCGCCGTTACCCTCAATAGGGATAAATGCACTTTTTGTGTTGTTGAGCTCATTGACAGCTGATGCACGGTCATTTGTACGACCGTTTTCGATTGTATAAATCGCATAAGCAGCAGTCAGCGTGTTTCCGTCTGCAACCGCATCCCAGACAGCCTTCGGAATGCTATCCGTTGAAACATCGGGGAACAATCGGGCAAATTCGCTGATGTCGGTATTGATTGTGTCCTGTTCAAGACAGGTGTAGCGATTTCCTGTCTTTTGTTTTCGTGCTTCCGAAAGCTCGGTTTTTGCCTCATCCGGTAGCTCGCCATAATCGGAATAGGTTTTTTCTGCGTACAGGTTCTCGATAAAATCGCGAGGAGTCAGTCCATCCTGTTCCGCCATCTCGGTAATCAGCGAGAAAATATAATCCTTGTCAATCAAATTAATACCTCCTTATTTGTTCATTATTCATCGTTCATTTCTTCTATCAACGCCTGTTTTTTTGGTATAATTCCATCGGGTAGGCGTTCAAGGTATTGCTTTGTTGTGATTTTACCCATTGCAAGCAGGCTATCGAGTGTGTTGAGTGCCGAGATTTCCGACCATCGTGTGGATGCACCGACATCGACCTTGCAGCTCCAAAGTAACCTTTTTGCACTGCTTTTCTGTGTGAATTCAACCCATCCTGTACCGTCTTCGGTCTTGCACGGTAGCTTGCGCAGTTCATCGTAATAGCTGAATATGAACTCAAGCCAGATCAGCCCCATGTCCTCGATGAACTGATGAAGCTGTCGGCGGATGTTCTGCAGCGGCATTGCGGATGCCTGTTGTACAGCGATAATCGCTGAGGTGTTCTTGGGATCAACATTACCGAGCGCGGTATCGGTCGCTCCGAGAAATTCCTTTGTGTGTGCAATTGCGTTGTTTAGCACCTCAAGCATACCCGCTTGCATGGTTCCGCCTGTGATAACCTTTGCGACATTGTCAACACTGCCGTTGACTGCAATTGCTTCACCGACTCTGTTTGACCACTCGTCGATAATTGTGGAATCGTAGATGACCTTCGAGAACGCAGTGTCCATCATGTGCTTCATCACCATCGCATAACCCTTGTTGATGAAAATCTGGTTATCAACCAGTCCGGTTGCGGCAGGCTCACCGTGCCAGCAGTTCTTGACCTTAGTCCAGTTGAAACAGCAGAGTGGGTACAGCTTTATTCCCAGATTAATGTTGCCGGTCAGCACTACATCCTTGACCGACTTGCGGCAGAAGATGTTACCGTTTTCACCACGCCAGAGCTTGAGTAGGGTAATACACTTTGTACCTTCAAGCTCAATAGCTGCCTTTTCGCCTGACTGAGTGTCAATATCACTGTCGGGTACAATGCGGTCAATCAGCTTCTCGTCAATACTGTTTTCTTTTGCAAATGCTCTGACATCCTCGGTCAGCTCTCTGCCCGAAATCAGGATGTAGGGCTGAACCTGTACATCACGAACATTAGGATTGCCAAAGAAAACATTGGTGTTGTCGATAAGTACAGTCTTGAAGTCACCCTTGAATGCCTGCCCGGTCTCAGTGCGGCTGTCCCAGTAGGTGTAAGCGACAGCATCACCCGACAGTGCCGCATCCCTGAGCGCATCGGCAAGCATCGAGCCGATCTTGTCCTTTTCCCAATGGTGGTCTGCAACTGAGTTGCAAAGCTCCGACAGCTTCTCAAATGGCTGTTGGCTGTCAATGGAGTCGAAAGTGTAACGCAGTGCGGCTGAGTCGGACAGGATGTTCGAAATGTAGTAGTCGATAACACGCCTGAACACATTGAACACCGGAGAGGGAAGTCCGTTGGTGTTGACACCCTCCCATTGATCGCCGCGGTAAAACCTTTCGTTGGTGGACACCTTCTCATAAAGTCCGAGCGAGAAGTTGTAATCCTTGCCTTTTTCGTAAAGCAGCCAGTCAACATCGGCAGGATTCGGATTATCTCTTCTTCGTTTTAAAAACTGCAAAATTATTCCTCCCATAATTATTCTTTTGTGGCGTTCCTGCCGGTTCGGCAGGATTATCACGTTTTCTTTTTGTAAACAGCAAATATATACCTCCCTTCGGCGGGAGCAAGCCTCCGCCCTACAAAATAATATATAACTTAAAAATCAATAAACCGTCTGTAACCGTCGTCTTTGGTGCGACGGTAATTGTTGACGGTGTTGTAATCAAAACTGCGTTCAAAACTTGTTAATGATGCAGTACTTTTGCTCTGTGGTTCACGTGACATCACCGCATATCGTAGCGCTTCGGGTGCATGGGTGATTTCATGCGGTGTACCGGCGGCATCCTCGGGGTTGAGTGTGTCGAACCTCAGCTGCGGCAGGGTTCGGATTAGGTTGATGCAGTTGGCGAAGATTCTCAGCCTGCAATTGTTGTTCTGCAATCGAAGATACTCACGCAATATTCGCCAGCCGGCAACGCGCCTGTTGTCTGCCGGAATCAGTCCACGCAACCCTTGTACACTCATCAGCTCAAACCCACTTTTCCCGCTGTCCTGCCGGCGGTTCCAGAGGTCGGGCGAGGCTGTGGTGTAGCGGATATGCTCATTAGGAGCGGTCGAAACGCAGACTTTTGCCGCTGCATCGGACAGGATAAGATTGTTTTCATACAGCTCACGATAGACAAACATAACACCGTCGGGCGTAACCGCAACCCAGAGACAGGCGGTCATGTCCAATCCGTAGTCCAGCGCACGGAACCTACCCCAATCCTTCGGGATTGTGAACGACTGACAGACGTGTATGTCGTAATTGAATTCAGGGAAGAACGCACCCTCAAAGCTGTTCCAATCACCGTCAAGCATAGCCTTCCGTCTTGCTTCGGGCAGTGCCATCAGGTTTTCGATGTACTCGGGGTTGTTTTTCATCAGGTATTCGTTGTCATACACCCGCGAACGGATGAAAACATAGTTTTCAGGCTTTTCGCTGCCCTGATAAATTCGGTCGACAAACAACCGCTTCACCCAGTCATGCCCGACACCGCCGGGGTTGCAGGTCAGGTACATCCGGGGAGAAAAAGCTTCGCTCATGTTGCCGCTGATACGGTTGCATTCGGTCAGGCACAGGAACTGGTAGTAGGTGAAGTGAGTTGCTTCCTCAAGTCCGATCACCTCGTAGGACTGCCCCTGATATTGCAGTACGTCGCTTTCGCTGTCGCAGTAGCCGAGCTTGATCCTGGAGCCGTTGGGGAAGGCGAACTCCTTCACCGTATCTCGCCAGGTTGCAATGTCGAAGAGCAGTTTTTGCAGCGGCAGTATGTGGTTCTCGCGCAGCTCACCTAAGGTGCGTCTGAGCAGCAGAATCGATATGCCCGGATAGCTGAGTGCAAGAAGCACAAGCTTGGTACGCATCGCCCAGCTTTTGCCACCGCCCCTCGCACCGCCGTATGCGATGTATCTGCCACGGGCAGTAAAAAACTCCGCCTGTTTCGGGTGCGGAGTGATGTTCAGTATGATTTTTTTCATATGCTCAGTTTGCCCATTTTGCGGCGTCGCCCTGGATGATGATTGTCGTGCTTTCATCGACGGCGTTTTCGCCCTTGTCGGTGTAGTCGTGGTTGTTTTTCATGTCGAAGGACAGGACAGCGGCGGGAATTTTGCCCCTCATGGCAAGCTGTTTTTTGATTCGTGCGATTGAATTCTTTGCATTTGCGATTGCGGAGCCGTAGTTTTCGTCCTTCTCAAGCGCAAGGATGTCTCTACGAGTACAGCCTAAGAACTCGGCAAGCGACTCGATGTCGGCAATTTCTTCTGAGTTGTCGGTCAGGTAGACATGAAAATACCTCTCAAGCTTTGTTTTGCAATCAGCCTGAGAGGTAAATATTTTATTATAGTTTTCCAATTTTGTCAACATATGCCTACGTATTTATAGCAATTTAATATTTCACCATATATTTTTGTCTGTTACGCAATAAAAACATACAAATATTGACAAATGAATTCGATAATATTATAATACGAAATAACGGTATCGGAAAATATCCGATAAAGAAACATGAACATAATGCGTATATACATGGCATTTATTTATTTTTCGATATTCGGTTTTGACCTTTTAATCGATTTTGTAGGTTGGATTCTCGTTGCTTCCGGGCTGAAAAAGCTCTCGGAATACCATGACTGCTTTTGGAAGGCAAGAAAATATGCGGTACTGCTGATTTTTGTATCACTGTTATTTATCTTTGATTTTTACCGGCTTCCGCTTTCACCCTTTTTCAGTTCAGTATTTATGCTGGCATGGACAGTATGGTGCATACTTGAAATGTACCTTATATATTATGTTTTCACCGCAACATCTGAAATTGCTGCCGATTGCGGCGAAGAAGCGCTTTCAAACAGGCTCAGCATTTACTGGAAGGTTCTGATTGCCCTGAAGGTTGCCTCTGAAATCTCAAGATACCTTACATACCTGATACCGAATGAAACCTATTACACACTGCATGCTCTCTCTGTCTGGGCGATATTCATCTTCTATTCGGTTGTACTTTGCCTTGCCGCAAAAAAGCTGCACGGCAAATTTCCGGCAGAACTGCAGCAGCAAAGTTATATGACAAATGAATCGAAAGGAACAACAAGATTTTATGAATGATTACAACCAGATTCAGTCCAAAAGATTTGACATGAGAGGGCTAATGACACTATTTATCGGTGAGTTGTTTGTATTTCTATATTTTCATATCAACGGACTGGATATTATCCCTGATTTCGTGGGTTACATAATTATCGCAGTTGGTTTGAATTCGCTGATAAAATATAATTACAGATATTCGCAAGCAAGAAATTGTGCGATAGGATTAATTTTTCTGTCTTTAGTCAACTTATACCAGAATAACTCCCTTCAAATACCACCGCTTTTACGGACAATTTCGATTATAATCGGAATTGCTTATATAATTATTGAAATTTACATGATATATAATATCCTTATAGCAACCGCAGCAATAGCAGATGAATGCGGTTATATAACATTGTCACAAAAGCTACATATTGAGTGGAAGACAATTCTGACTTTGAAGTTGATAACTGCGGCCGATACCTATCTTATCGTTTTAATTCCGAATTTAGTTATGATAATTTTATTAATTATAACGGGTTTTGCTGCAGTAATACTATTTCTTGTCACTTTATACAAAAGCTATAAAACGCTTGACGGTAAATTCCCGATCAAACCGCCACAGCAAATACATCAGGATGAAAAACCCGAAGGGAGTATAGAGCAATGAAGAAAGAAGTAAAATGGTCGGATGCATATAATATGCGCGGGCTTATCTGGGCATTGTTTGGTGAGCTGTTTGTATTAGTCGACTTCAAAGTGATTTCAGGTAATTATATTTTTGATATCGTTCCTGACTTCGTAGGATACATTTTAATAGCAATCGGCATCAGTGAGCTGATGAAGTATGATAAAAAGTACAAATGGGCGGTAGTCTGCTCAGGATTCCTGTTTACGTTCACAATACTGGAAACACTGATGACGCTCACAACAGATATTTATGTGAAGTACTACACTGCATACCATGTAATCTGTCTGGTTGACATGCTTATTGAACTGCTGATGATATACTTTATAATCAGCGCAAGCGCTGTAATTGCGAAAAAATGTGACGAGAAAAAGTTTGCAAAGTTTTTGAATGCAGGCATGATATATATTCTCGCAGTGCGGATTGCAATCTACCTGATTGAATATGTCGCCAGGAAGTATGATATTCTGATATTGACTGCGGTTATTACAGTCATGCAGTTTGCGTTTACGATCTGTATTGTTATTTTGTTTTCACGCATATATATGGATTTGGACGGCGTGCCCGCAAAGCTGCCCGAAGAAACCAACAGATATAATGACGGGGGGAGATAAAAATTTATGAAATCAACAGTAAAAATTACTCTGTCTACTCCTTGTTTGCACCATGCTTATACCGGTATTTGCAGGCTGTGAGAGGGGTAACCCTGTCGCGGACAACGGAAACACGCCCGGGAACATCTCGAATGGCGGAATGGTCGCAGAGCATGACGGCTGGATATACTACAGCAATGGATACCACAACGGTTGGCTTTATAGAATGAAACCTGACGGTAGTGAAAACACCTTGATCGTTGAGGACTATGCTGAAGGAATAAATGTTGTAAATGATTCGATTTACTATGTAAACCGATCTGATCATAGAAAAATATATAGAATTAAGAACGATGGTACAGAACGTACAATACTAAATGAAAATTTCTGCACCCAAATTAATGTTGTCAGCGATTGGGTTTATTATGTCATTGTTGATGATGAGCATTGTATTTATAAGATGAAAACCAACAGCACTGAGCAAACAAAATTGAACAGCGAATATACATATAATATTATGGTTGTCGGTGAATGGTTGTATTATTCTATAAAAGGTTATCAGTTGAAAAAGATGAAAACTGACGGAACTGGTGTTGTTTTATTGGATGAGAAGTGCTATAGCTTTCTGGATTATTGGGACGGCAAAGTATACTATTTGGCTGAGGATGGCATCTACAGCATCAATTCCAACTGAAGTGGTAAAAAGGATTGTCGAGGGATCGAAAGGCTATCTTAACATTCTTCAAATTGCTGTAGTAATTCATTTATTATTTTTATATAATATAAAAATATTACGAGGTGTTTTATGAAGCGTGTATTTGTGTTTTTGATATCATTGCTTGTCATAATGACAAGCATTTGCAACCTATCTGTTTCAGCTGAAGAAATTATAAGATTCAGCAGTTACAAGGCGCTTAAGGATCTGAATGATTTTATTATCACTCATCCGCAGGACAATGCAGCAATAAATGACTATCTGCGGCAATCGGATATTTCCGGCTTGGAAATAGCGGATGAAGCTGTTGATTTGGTTGATTCTATCCATTGCCTGCCGGACATCATCGCCAAGCAAAGAATGAGCATAACCGACAGCTATTGGATTTCACACATAAAACCCTATCGAAACAAATGGGATAAAAGCTTTCTTGTACAAGAACAAAAGCTGTATATGGCAGATAAACGTAAAACAATGCTGAAGAAAAAATACGTTTGATTTAGTATATATTGTTCAGAAGATAAACACAAATTGAAGCAGTAATTTAGATTATATAATAGATTAAGGAAAACAATATAGAAATTTATTTATGAATGAGTATAATTGTTGTTTTATACACTTCATATTTTGAAGTTCTTTGGCAGGCTTTCTTTAAAGAAAGCTGCGTCCTCTTTTGCATTTAAGGCGACTTTAGTAGTCGCCTATTGTATTGTAATTACTTTTATGATAAAATAAAATTTAATAAGGGTGGTGAAAATTATGGAATTCGAGATGAGTATTTATTATGATGTCGTCCGGGCGGGAAATACCAATGGCGGAATGCATCAGCATAGCTTTTACGAATTTGTATTTTATGAAACAGGCATAGGGTACACCACCATCAACAATAAAAAATACCGTTACACCCCCGGCAGTCTCGCATTCATACCACTCGGTGTAGATCACGACGAATTTCGCGAAAAAGACAGTAATATCGGAGTTATAAACTTTTCATATTCAGGCAGCTTATCACCAGAGTTGAAAGCTGGGCTTTATACAGACAGAGACGGTGCGATTTATAAATGTATTTGCAAAATACGTGATGAATATCTGACTTCTCTGCCTTTGTCGAATCATTTTGTAAATATTTATTGTAATGAGCTGTATCTGACAGCACTGCGAAGCACCGATGAAAATATACTTATGTCCGATTCCTTGAATTATGTTATCAGCTATATAAACAGATACTACAACGATGAGCTGAGCATCAGCAAATTAGCGGCAATGTGCGGCTATTCGGAACGCCATTTCAGGAACATTTTCAAGAAAAAAACCGGCTGCTCTCCCGCAGTGTATATATTAAAAAGAAAGCTTGACAATGCCAAAAGACTTCTAACATACACTGATGAAAGCATAATTAACATATCAAACAATTGCGGATTCTGTTCATCCTCGCAGTTTTCGTCGCTGTTCAAACGAGAATTTGGCGTTTCACCTAAGGATTACAGAAAAAAGAATGAGATCAAATAATAAAAAATAACCAGTTTGTTATATTTAATATCCGATTATTTATATTAAATAATACCGAATTTATTTAAAATAGAGTCATTAAGTTACGGGTATTTGTAAGCCCTTAGTCATAACTTAAACTTAAATAAATTGAGGAGTGGTTATTAATGTTCGGTAAACTTGGTCGTATATCTATGGCATTTGTCATGACCTTTATTTTAGCAGTTTCATTAACTCCCTTTCTTGTATCCGCAGCAGTAATCGAAGAGAGCTTTACAGATGAATGTAATGATGTATCACAGATTGCTGCAGGCGGAGAACTTTGGGAGGTTATTGATTGCCCATATGTTACAGGTGAAAAATATCTCATGAGAAAAGCTTCACTTGATCCTGATCCCTTTGGAGCAACAGCAACATATACAAAAGCAGATCGAACAATCAAGACTTTCAAATTTTATCTGCAGTCTTTTAAATTCGATTATCGTGAGCAGGTAAATGTATATGTTTCAAACAACGGAATTGATTTCACAAAGATTGATATCACAAAAACAGAGCTTGTCCGTATCGGAGCAATCCAATATGACGGAGGAATCGAAGATGTAATAAGCACATTTGAAGTTGCTCCTACCGGTGATCTTCCTGAAGGAACAACCCATATCAAGTTCGAAACACTGAGAGAGTATTTCGGTGTCGGTATAAGGAAAGTTGAAATCACATATTTTAAGATCGAAGAAGAGTCCAGCGAACCTGAATCATCAGAAGCAGAAAGCACATCTGCAGTTGAAACATCAAGCGGAATTGTAAGTGAAATCAGCGGAACCAATAATCCTGATACAGGGGATAATACAGTAGTTGTTGTAATGACAGCAATTCTGGTTATTTCTGCCGCAGGTGCATTGATATACAGAAGAGTACGCTGAAAATAATAAAATTTATCAGAGCAGGAGCATTAATTTGTTACTGCTCTTTTTTACTTTGTATAAATAAATATGAATTTTTTGAGGTGACTTCCTCAGCTGCCTATTGTATTGCAGAAGTCTTTGTGATAAAATTATTACAATTATTATGTTACGGAGCTGCCGATGAATGAACTTTTAAAGCGTTTCAATATAAAATTCTTTGCGGACAATATGCATATAACCGTTTTTGTAATCTTTATGTTGATACAGACGGTTACGCTGCAGTTCGTTGTCCTGTTCGGTGACGATTACTATTACGGTTCCTTCCTTAAAGACGGGTTGGGCAGCTTCATCAGCGAAAACGTCGTACATTACACCCAAACCAACGGTAGGGCATTCGTGCATCTGCTTGATGAGTTGTTATTGGCAGGCGGCAGCATCTTTCTATGGCGGTTATTCAACCTGGTTGTTATCGGTGTTGTCGTCTACTTCACAGCGGCGGTATCGGCAAAAAAATTCATTCCCAACAGCGATTCAGCTGTGTTCAGAAAGTCGCTCATCATCTCCTGCGCTCTGTTCGGTCTGCTCGAGCTTGCTATACTTCGCCAGTCGGTCTATTGGGCGACCGGTGCGATGAACTACCTTTTCCCCTACGCAATGTTTATTGCCTTCTACTACTTCTACCGCAAGGATATTGAGACTAAAGCATTTGATACAAGACTCTGGCTGCTCGCCTTCCTTGCCTGCTTCACAAGTGAACAGTCGGGATTCGTAGCGATTGCGACAGCGGTTTACATGATGGTTGTTTACGCATTCAAATATAAAACCCACCCACATTCGCAATATTATGTCAACTTAATCGCAGCCGGTGCAGGCTTTGCACTCCAAATTTTCGCACCCGGAAACAGTGTGCGTCAGAGCTTATACCCTGAGTTCTACTCAAAGTCCATATTCGGTCAGGTGATTGAGAACGGTAAACCGCTGTACAACATCATCTTCAACATTGACGGTTTGTATATATATATACTGCTCGCCTTCCTATGCTTTGCGTTTGTGTTGCTGAACAGCGCAAAAGACAGGAAAATCAAAGCGAAAATCACACTATACGCGCTGACAGCAGTTGCGTTGTATTCGATTTATATATATTCATACGCACTTATATACAACCATCTCATATTAACAGAGCTTGCGTTCCTGCCGTCTTTCGCATACGGAATTATCGGTTTCGGCGTTGTCTGTATTATCGAAGCGTTCAGAGAAAAAGACTTCGAGCTGCCGTTCTTTGTGCTAATGACACCGTCAATGCAGCTTGCAATGCTGATATCGCCCCAGTATGGTACAAGAACAGTATTAATTTCTGCACTGTTGCTGTTTGTTCCACTGATAAAATTCATACTCGAGTTTATCAACGACACCGCATTTGCCGCAATCTCCATCGTGCTGTTATTCGCATTCACGGACGCACGTTATCCGGTGCTGTTCGTTGTTGTCGCAATTGCGTTCATTGCATCTAAATATAAGCTGTTCAGCGGAAAACAACCGGCAAAATATGCTGCTGTTATCCTGCTTGTTTGCATCTCGTTTTCGGGAATGCTGAGAACACTTGAGGGTTATTACAGAAACTACAGCGGCCATGTCTACAACAGGGAAGCTGTCGAACAGTTTAAGGAGAACCCGCCGGATAATAAAACACTGACACTGGTTTATCTTGAAAGTCCGGATTACAAATATACAATGCCGTACGACGATCCATATCATATGGAGTGGTATAAGGTAATCAACAACCTGCCCACTGATACAGTTATTGTTTTCGTTGAATATAAAAACAGACCATAAAGGAGAAATCGAAAATGCTTGTTTACAGAAGCATCCTGACAACCGAATACGATTCCGCTGTTGCATTATGTAAACATGTGTTTGATACTGAGGTCGCACCGCATAATATCGACCAGGGGAAGGAAACCTTTGCTAAATTTGTATTAAGCGATGATTTAAAGATTGAATACATAAACGGAGCTCAACGGTTTTTCGGCTGCTTTGATGATAACATGATGGTTGGTATTATCTCGGTCAAGGGAAAACCTTCGCATTCGCATATCTCACTGTTGTTTATCCTGCCCGAATACGAGAAGCAGGGTATTGGGAGACAGTTGATTAATGCAACATTGAAGGATGCAAAAAAAATTACTGTCAACGCAAGCATAAACGCCGTTGGCTTCTACTCAAAGCAGGGCTTCCACAGTCAATCGGATGTAGTTACCGAGGACGGGCTCAGCTTTGTTCCAATGATAAAGAATTATATCAACCGCAATATTAAGCTGTTTTCATCCGTTATGTCGGTTGTTCTGCCGATTTCAATAGTGTCGTTTGCACTGTTATTCATGAGAATCTCACCGTTCGGCGATAAAAGCATCTTGATCTACGACCTAAAGAGCCAGTATATTGACTTCTACAACTCACTCAGGCATATTTTCACCGACAACGAATGGTTTTACAGCTTTTCACGAACTCTCGGCGGTGACAATTTCACATTGATTGCTTATTATTTGCTTTCACCGTTCAATCTGATTTTACTGTTCTTCAATGAAAAGACGATGGCTGACGGTGTTTTACTAATATATCTATTAAAAACAGCAGCAGTTGCGCTCACATTCTCGATTTGTATGCAGAAGAGTAGGATTGTCAAATATCGCACATTTATGTTTTACGGCATCCTGCCGGCGATAACAACAGCATACACACTCTGCGGCTTTGCAGCTTCATATTCGATGAATGTGTTCTGGCTTGATGCAATGATATTGTTGCCCTTGATTTCATTTGCGGTCGAGAAGGCAGCGATAAAGAAGAAAAATGCTTATGTTCTGCTTATCGCACTTGCCTGTATAATAAATTTCTATTTCGGATTTTTATTGACCTTGTTCGCATTGACCGCATTTATGTCCTACAGCAAAATTTTATCGCTGTCCTATAAGGTTATTTCATTTGCAACATTTCTGCGTATGACCGCAATCGGTGTCATGCTTTCGGGAATTGTTACCGTACCTGTATTTTTTGGATTGTTAGGCACAAAGCTGTCATCAACAAATCCACTTGGCACAGCATTTGAATGGATAGGGTACACAGACAGCGTGCGGATGTTTAAATTCCTTTTTGTTTTCGCAGCAGCAATTATACTCGCACTGACAATAATCAAGGAAATCATCGGTAAAGGCGAATCAGAAAAGGAAAGGCAGCTAAAGCCACAGAGCGAACTGCAGAAGTTGCTAACCTTCCTTGCAATCGCTGTCATATCACTGACAATAATCGCATTTGGATTTGATTCGCTGCTTGATTCGGCGGCATCATTCGTTCCGCTTGTGTTCAACAACGAAAAACCGACACTGTTTGTAACCATAACGGTGCTTGTACTGGCGCTCTATCTGATAGTCAACCGTAATATGCAGCGAAATAAACGGCTCTGGTTGGTTGCGTTTGCTGCAGTGTGGTTTTTGCCCAATATAGTCGGGATTCTGTATCTGTTTTTGCATATGGGGCAACAGCCGTTGTCATACCCGGGACGTTATTCGTTCATTTTCTCATTCATTCTGGTACAGAATGCGTTGGTCTGCGTCGTGTACCTTTTCAGACGCAAAACAGTCCGAGAATATCTGAAAATCACAACAGCCGCATCGATTACGCTGCTTATAATTCTCAGCACAGCAGTGAATACAGTCGCAACCTTCAAATACAACGAGTCGGTTTATTACAGCTTTTCGGTAAAACAAGATTATGTCAACTTCATAGAGCAAAACAAGGCCGCTGTCTCGGAGCTTGAAACAGCGGAAAGTGGATTTTACAGAGTCGAAAAGACTTATAACCGTTCGCTTAACGATGCTTATACCTTAGGCACAAACGGAATCTCGCACTACTCATCGATGTATGAAAATGAGTTGATCAATACACTCAACCTGTTAGGCTTCTCAGCAAGTGCATACTGGGCGCAGTATTCCGGTTCGACACCTGTAACCGATATGCTGTTCGGCATTAATTATGTGCTGTCATCTGACGAATATAATGACAGCGGAAGACGGTTTTATCAGCAGAGCCTGTATGCAAAGCTGAAAACCGTAAGCGGAATTGATATATATAAAAATAACAACGCTTTACCGCTCGCATATATGGTTGGAGACAGCTTTGGAGCAGTTGCGGTCGAAACAAGCGATCCGCTTGTACTGCAAAATCTATATGTAAACACTATGCTCGGTTATGAATGCAATGTTTTCGACAGCGAAACAGACTTCAGCCTTGAAGCGGTCGATATGGAATATTCGGCCGAATCTGCGCGTTATATCGGAACCGGAGCATTGAAATATGAGCTTGACATACAGCATGACGGCGGACTCTATATGTTCCTCGAAAGCTATTCGCCTGTTCCGATAAAAATATATGTGAACGGTATATTCGTGTCAGACTACTTTACACAGGACATCTGCGGCACCGCATATCTGGGCGAGTTCGGCAAGGGTGAAAATGTCATTGTTGAATTGTCGGCAATAAACGGTGCTATCGATTATACCTTCGAGAGCTTTCAAACATTGAATTATGTCAACCTGCAAAAAGCATACGATGCACTTTACAAAACCACAAATAACATCACCGCTTCGGGAAACAAAATCACAGCGAATGCCAACGCCAGCGGAACGCTGTTCCTGTCACTGCCATACTCTGCAGGCTGGGAAGCGGTTGTTGACGGCAAAAAAGCCGATATTTTTAACGGCGGCAACGGCTTCCTTTGCGTGAGGCTCGAAGGTGAAGGCACCCACAGCATCAGCCTGACCTACATACCTATCGGTATGGGTTATGGAATTGCGATATCATGTATGGGACTGCTTTGTTTGATTATAAGTATAATTGGTCACAAAACGGAAAACAAAAAGAATAAGTGAGGGTTTAATATGTTAAAGAAAATCAATCTGTTAGATGAAGTTAATAAAATCAACGAGTTGTATGTGTATAAAAAGATCGCTATATTGAATAATAACATTCTGAGTGTTGTGCAAGTTGAAAATAGAACACTGGATTTTCATGTGCATGAGAACTCTGATGAGTTATTTTTCGTAATAGAAGGTGAATTCAAGTTTGATACTGATGATGGTGTAATTTTACTTAAGGAAGGCGAAATGATTGTTGTACCAAAAGGGACAAGACACAGACCGATTGTTACAACGCTGACAAAATTCTTAATGATAGAATTACCAGGAACCTTGAATAAACAAAACAGTGGAGACAAATACGAAGATTCGGATATAAACTAATATTACGATTATGAATAGTAACGAATATAGATTTATTACTTAATGCAGCATCTTAAATATCCTGAAAATTTAAGAACAACACCTAATTCCCTTGCAAGGTCAGCGATTGTACTCTGGTCATTTTCGGTAGACCAACCACCGCGTATGATATTATCTATTGTTTTAAAACCGGCGGTAACCGTTGCCTCATAATAATCCTCAAAAATATCAGGTCTCTTTTCGAGTAAAACCTTTTGAGCTTTTTCCGGAAGACTTTTCAGCATTTCACCTGTAACAAATCCGTCACCGGTAATATATAATCCTCCCGGTTTAAGAACTCGGTAAATTTCAATCAACGCTTTGAATTTATCGCCTTCTGTGTTGCCAAATCCGCCGCCTGCGGAAATAACATCAATCGAATTATCGTAAAAAGGTAAATCGCAATTATCAAGTGCCACATAATGAACATTCGGAGGAAAAAACTCATTTTCGAATAATTTCTTCCATTCAAGAACAACTGTTGGTGATAAATCACTGATTATTATTTCAGAATCAGGTTTTTCAAGAAGAATTGCCGGCATATATCCACCGCCTGGACCTGTTCCTATTTCTAATATTAATCCGCTATGTGAAATGACTCTCTTGGCAATATGTAACCTTGCTTCAATATTTGATTTATTCCATTCCCAATTTTTTTTGATCCAGTTACCATCTTTAATATCTTTTGCCCATTCATCATTATAATCTCTTTCTTTTTCCGGAACAAAATAAGCAATTTCGTTCATTTCATATACTCTATTTGCGATTTTCGATATTATATTTTTACCTTCAAGAATTTCATTAATTGGTATATTGAAAAAGTGCGACATATTAATCAAAATTTCAACATCAGGTAAAGCTAACCCTGTTTCCCATTTTGAAACTGCTTGTGTTGTTACGCCCATTTCATCAGCTAAAATATTTTGTGAGAGCTTTTTATTTTTACGAAGTGCGGATATTCGATTCCCAACCAAAATTTTATTTATCATATTAAATCGCTCCTTATACGAAAATTATAACATAGCATTAAACGATTGACAATGTAAATGTAATCTATATATTTTAAATTTTTTCAACTCACAGTTGATATTGTTGGGAATTATCAAACTCTAACTCCCCTGTTTTAACTACTGTGTGAATATGTAAATAAAAGTTTTGGGATTTTTTTATGTAAACCTATTTTCATTTGTTTTATAAATAAGAGCAAAAATATTTCCTAACCGAAAGGGGTATTTTGATTCAATGATAAAGGCAGCAACAAGCAGTCCCACCGATTCCGAGATAGTTGAGCGTTATGCTGATATGCTGTACAGGATTTGCATAACCCATCTTGCCGCTGTTGAGCCTTCAGCAGTTGATGATGCCTGCCAGAATGTGTTCCTCAAATATGTGAAGTATTCACCAAAATTCAAGGATTCCACCCATGAAAAGGCGTGGTTTATCAGGTGCACAATAAATGAGTGCAAAAATATCTGCGTATACCGATTCAGGCGCAACCATATCCCGCTGAGCGATATCGAAAACAATACAAATGCACCTGAGGGTTATAAAAATATTCGAATTACATTCTATGACAATAACCCTATTAATCTCGATATGGTGATTCCGGAAAACTGGACACTCAAGCTTGATGAAACATTAAGAGGAATTGGTGAAAGCCCTTGTAATTTGGTCGATATATATAGGTGACACAAATATCGGTTTGATTGGTGATAGCATATTTCAAATATATGATGACAACATTACTGATGAATATGGAAAGATATATTGTTATCTCAGGGGTAATCATGTGAATTGGCTTGATGAATACGAAGAAATCAGTAAAACAAATTCAACGAGTACAGCAATAACAAGAGTCTATGCCTGGTGGAATAACTTTTCAGACACTACAAGTTCATATCATAATTACAGCACCGGAATTGTGTCATATGATAAAAACCTTTTAAAATACATAGGAATTAGATTTAATGAAGACATTTTAACTATTGATCAAACATTAATAATCGCAAAGAGTATAAAGCTTTCAAGTGCAGATTAATAGTAATTCAACTATAGGGAAGCCTCTCTATATGGGCTTCTGTATAATTGTCTATATAAGTGTCCTGATAAACCCACACCCCTGCAATTGCTGCAGGGGTGTTAATGTTATGTTGTGATTTTTATTTCTGGAGATATTCTTCGAATCGCATTATGTTTGCTCTTTTGCCGACTGCGACAATGATATCGTTTTCGTGAAGCTCAAGCTCCGGCGTTATATCTATTTGGGTATTACCATCCTGCTTGACAGCAATGATGTTCAGCCCATAACGTTTACGAAGGTTTGCGTCACCGACAGTTTTGTTCCCGACCTTTGCAGTCATCTTGATTTCGGATATATCCAGGTCTTCGTTCAGTGAGATATATTCCATAACTCTTGACGAAACAAGCTTGTGCGCCAGTCTGATTGCGCTGTCACGTTCAGGATATATAACCTCGGCACCCAGCTTTTCCAATACCATACCTTGTTCGGGTGAGGTTGCTTTTGCAATAACACGCTTAACGCCCATGTTTACAACAATAAGCGTAGTCATGATACTGACATCAACCTGTTCGCCCATACAGACAATCACCGTATCGCAATTGTGTATACCTACCTCCTCAAGCACTTCCTTTGTCAGCTCGCCGACAATAAACGCATGCTCGGTAAATTCTCTTGCACTTTTTATCTTAGCTTCGTTTTTATCTAAAACAATGACATCCTTGCCGCAGTCGGCAAGTGTCTGAGCAAGCGCAGTACCAAACCTGCCAAGCCCGATAATACCGTATGTTATATCTTTGTTTTTCTTGTTCATGATTATAATAATTCCTTTCAGTATGCATTGCAATGAGTTATATGTTTAAAATTGTGTTTTTAATTTATCCGATTGTTAATTCTTCTTCGGAATAGCATGCCGAAGAAACAGATTTAAATGTCCAGAGGGTCGCAGCTGTAAGTGGTCCAAGTCGCCCGACAAACATTGTAACTATTATTACAACCTTGCTTGCCGAAGATAACATTGATGTAATCCCGGTCGACAGTCCGACTGTACCGAAAGCCGAGAAAACTTCAAATAAAATATCCTCAAAATCAAACTTCGGTTCAAAGATAAAAATCAGGAATGCTGAGGTTATTATAATCGTAAAAGCCAGTAAAGCTATCATGAATGCTTTTGTTACAATTATAGCAGGGATTTTTCTCTTGAAAACAGTATTATTACGATTCGCTGCGGCACTGAATGTAGATAACAGCACTGTAAATACGGTTGTCGTTTTAATACCACCGCCGGTTGAACCGGGTGAAGCACCTATGAACATAAGGATCATAAGCACAAACAGACCGCCTCTTGACAGAATAGAAATATCGACAGTTGCAAATCCGGCAGTTCTCGCTGTTGTGCTGTTAAAGAAGCTGTTAAGCCACGAAAGATTGTCAGTCAGTTTAAAGATCAGAGTTCCGGCAATCAGCAGTATTACTGTCGAAACAAGAACAACCTTTGTATGCAGATGAAATTTTTTGAATTTTTTCGTTTTCAATATATCGAATATTGTATAAAAACCAAGTCCTCCAAAAATAATCAAGAATGCTGTTACGAGAAGCAAAAGTGGATTATCCGAAAAGCTGATTAAACTTGCCTGACCGTTCATCGGTCCGAAAACATCAAAGCCTGCATTATTGAAAGATGAAATAGTATGAAATAAAGCAACGCCGAATGCATCAATCGGGTTATAGTACTTTAGAAAAATGAAGAAATTGATTATTGTGCCTGTCACTTCGAAGCAGAGTGTCATAATCAAAATTGCGCGTAAAAGCTTTATAACTCCGCCCATACCCTTGAAGCTGATTGATTCCTTGACAAGCTGCCGCTCTTTAAAGCTAACATGCTTTCCGGTAAGCATTAATAAACCGACACCGACCGACATAACTCCCAGACCGCCAATCTGTATCAGCATTGCAATTACAGCGCGACCGAAAACTGAAAAGGTTGTTGCTGTTTCGACAGTAGTCAGTCCTGTAACACAAACTGCACTGGTGGCAGTAAATAAAGCATTAACATAACTCAGATTTTCTCCGCTGTTAAGCGAAATCGGCAGCATCAGAAGAATTGAACCGATAAATATGACACTTAAAAAGCCGGTTGCTATCATCCTTGCGGGCGATAGGTTTTTAAATAATTTCATGAAGTAAAATTTCCTTAAATTTATGCAAAGTTGTCAATAGCGATAAACTAACAAATGAATAGTGATATTATTAATTTTAAAAAAGCTATGCAGTGTAGGCTTTTTTAAAATTACAAAGGTAATTCATTTGATAGTTTTAATAGTTTCGCAATCGAATATATAAAAAATAAAACTATTTTTTGGGATTTTTTGATCTGCTTTTGTAAAACGGAACAACAATCAATGCGGTAACAGCAACAACAGCAGCAATTGCGCCGAGTATAAAGCCGAGTTGCGGTGTGCTTGTGTCTGCAGGTTGAATGTTTGCTTCGTATTTATTACCGGTTGCATCTTCGGCAAGGAGCACGATTTTACCGTTTGATTTTGACTGATTAACCTCAAGTGTGAGATATTTGTCACCTACTGTGTTAATCTCGGTTTCTAGCTTTTCAAAACCGCAGACAGCGGAAATGCTTGTTGTAGAAAGTGTGTGTGTGGTTTCCTTAAGTGGGAAATCAATCGTAAATTCGTCTTTATCGTCAGCATAATAGTTATAGTCGTCGTGTAGTGGGGAATAGGTTGTTTGAGACATTTTACCGTCGGTAAACTGAACAAGTCTTATATATCCCTCGCCGTCGCAGGTCTCGCCATTAAGTATATTATTGGGTGCATCACCTGTTTCAGCATATTGGTAGTCGGCAAGTATCTCCCAGACATATCTTTCAGTGCCTTCAACCTGTCTTTTGTTTCTTGCAACACCGGGTACATGCCCGCAGAATACAGCAAGTATATTTTCATTAGGTACAACAATGTTTTCCCAGATTTCAACTGCTCTTGTGTGGGTGTAGTTATAAGGATTTGCGGGATCGAGTTCCCAGTCAGCATCGGTTCCGAGATAACCGTGAGTACAGAGAATTGCATTTCTGCTTTCGTATTGCTTGAGAACTGCGTTCGCCCAAGCAACAGTTTCAGGGTATGCCTCAACACCCCAACCTATATAAAGGAAGATAAAATCGTATCCTCCGAGAGTTATTAGATCATAGTGATTTGTGTTGTTATTCAGAGTACCGCCATACCATTGATTTGAGCTGTATCTGTCCGCGCCGAAATACTCACAGAAAAGACTGTGATCGGCTGTCTGCGTAATTATATCATGGTTACCGCTGACAATACCGTTCGGTATATTTGCATCTTCAATCATTTTTTGGTATTTGGAAGCGGTAATATATTGTTTTCTTGCGAAATCGTCAAGATTGACCTCATCGATTACATCTCCGGTATGGATAAAGTAACCGATTTTGTTCTGATTGTACAGTTCGATCGCATAATCCATTACCGTTTCATAGGTTGGATATAAATCCTCAAAACGGCTGTAATACTGGGAGTCGGACAACCAGAAGAAGGTATCTGATTCGGAGATGACATATGCCGGTTCAGCTTTAATTTTAATTACACCGTTGTTCAGGTAATCAGCCGGAGTTGAAATCGTAACTGCGGTCTTTGAGTTGCTGGGTGAAACACCTATGAGGTCCCAATCTCCGGTAGCTTTATTATTTGCATATATATTAATATCTGTGTTTTCGGAAGCAACACCCGAATATTCGATTCTAACAGCTCCCTTTGTATTGGAAACGGTTATATCAAAGTACTGTGCAGGATTTGAAGTTGAAGCTGTCGAGGTTGTATTTCCGAAGGAATAGGATTTTTTCTCATCGTTTTCAATAACCGATGCGGTTATACTGTTAATTGGTGTATATGTATACAGTTCAACCTTTGCAGGCTCGATGTTGTTTGTGAAAGGAAGTTTTATCTTACCGTTTATAGAAAGCTCAACAGCATTCTGGCTGATAAGTCCCTCGTTGCTTGTGAAAATAAACTGATATGCTTCTGAAGCGGTATTGCCACAGCTGTCTGCTGCAACAACAGTAAGTGTATGCTTACCGTATTCAAGATCGTTGAGTGGTTCGTTATTATATTCCTCACCGTCAATTCTTATCACAACATTGTCAACACTGTTTGCATCGACAGCGATTATCGATGGGGTAAAGCCTTTTGTTATAACCTGTCCGAAGCTGATATTCGAAACAAAAGTCGGTGGAGTGTTGTCAACGTTGAATGTAAGGTTCTTAACCTTGTTTTCACCAACATTGAATTCGATTATATGTACGCCGTCGGCAAGAGCAGTTGTATCTATATTAAAAATCGAAGCATTTCCTGTTGTAAGATTGATTTGCGATATATCAAAACGGAAGGTAGCGCATATCGGAGTGTTAGGGGTTGTACCTCCCAGCCCTGTTGAGCTGCTCCAACCGTCACCTATATCGATTTTATGGCTTGTATAATCAACCTCAACTTCGGTTATTCCCGAGCTGCCTTGAATGGGCATTCCTTTGATAACCTTCGAAGGATAAAACTTTTCACCCATAGGCAGCTGAAGGTATATACTTGTTATAGACATATCGTCGATGTTGTACTCACCGTAAATTTTTGTTGTATCAAGTGTTGAAGTCCCTACACTTGGTAACAGGATTATATCAAGGGTGTCGCCTGTTAATATATCAGGATCGATGTCAGCTTTCTCGTTCTCAAGTCCTTTTGTTATTTTGCATAGCAAATTATCACCGATGTAAAAGCTGTTGTTGGCATAATCAATACCAGATGCAGAGAAATACAGAGCGGTCTCATTGGCTTCATTACCTTCTACCGGCGTTCCGTCAAGCTTTGCAGAGATAGCTCCGGAGTCTGTTGTAGAAAATAATATCTGTTTTACACCGCTCAGGAATTCGCTTTCTTCTATATTAACAGAATAATTTTCACCTGCTGCATTTGTCATAATCGGCGATATAGTCATAATCATAATATTGACAGCCAGAAACAGTGTTAATTTTTTCACTGTAAGCTCCCTTCAGAAATATATCAAGATATTAAAACTCATTATATTGTACTACTAAACTTTCTCTTTGTCAAGATATAAAGCTTTTCTATAAATAGAGCGGTTGTTGTCTGATAAATCAAAAGCAAATATTCTCATGTGCACTTTATTGTCAGTATTCACGAAAATGATATTTCTTTAAAATAGCTATTGACAAATCGAGTTAGCAGTGGTAAACTCTATATGCAGTTAGACAGTGCTAACTTTTATCTATGATACATATAATGTTATTGAAAGCTTATTTACATTTGAAAGGAAGTGCGTTTATGGATACATTAAGAAATGTCAAGTGCGGCTGCAGAGCAAGAATCCATGGCTTAAACGGACAAGGTGCATTGAAACGCAGACTTATGGATATGGGGCTTACAAAAGGAACCGAGGTTTATGTTCGCAAGCTTGCGCCTCTCGGCGATCCGATGGAGATATCAGTCAGAGGTTATGAGCTGTCAATAAGGAAATCGGACGCGGATATGATCGAAGTTGAGTAAGTGTTTCATATAATATATCTGATTCAAGCTTAAGCTATAGCTTTCCGAATTCCCCGGAAATCGGACGCGGATATGATCGAAGTTAAGTAATTATAAATCCTTATAAACATATAATTTAAGCAGACAGATTGTCTGCAATTTTATAGAAAGCAAGTTAGCAAATGCTAACTTGCGGACGCAAAATAATCTTTAAAAGGAAGATATAAATATGATAAAAGTAGCACTTGCCGGCAACCCTAACTCCGGTAAAACAACATTGTTCAATGACCTGACCGGCAGCAGACAATATGTCGGAAACTGGCCGGGAGTTACAGTTCAGAAAAAAGAAGGAACCCTGAGAAGGAAAAAAGATGTCATCATCACCGACCTGCCGGGTATTTATTCGCTTTCACCATACACACCCGAAGAGGTTGTAACCCGTAATTACCTGCTGAAGGAACAGCCTTCGGTCATTCTTGACATTATCGACTCGACCAATATTGAACGCAACCTTTATCTTACCACCCAACTTATTGAAACTGGCATCCCTGCTGTCGGAGTGCTGAACATGATGGACCTGCTCGAAAAACGGGGAGATACAATAGATATTAAAAAGCTCTCACAGCTGTTGAAATGTGAAATCGTCGAAACCTCGGCACTCAAGAGCAAAGGCTCGTTCGAAGCCGCCGACAAAGCGATTGAGCTTGCAAAAAAGCAGAAAACAACTATACCTCAGAAAATATTTGCCGATTCACTCGAAGCGGAGCTTTTGAAAATACAGCAGATTATCGGGGACATGGTCGGTCAGCATCAACTGCGCTGGTATTCTATCAAGTTGTTCGAGAGGGACAAGAGAATACTTGGCGAGCTAGCTCTGAGTGATAATCAAAAAAAAGTAATCGAAGGAATAATAAAAAATTACGAAAAAAAAGCCGGTGATGACAGCGAAAGCATAATCATAAACGAGCGCTATGAATTCATTGGTAAGGTTGTAAAAGAATGTGTTGTAAAAAAGAATGTGTTCGAAAGCACCTCGGATAAAATTGACAAGGTTCTGACCGACAGATGGCTTGCACTCCCGATATTCGCACTGATTATATTCGTTGTATATTATGTATCAGTTTCTTCGCTCGGTACAATCGTTACCGGTTGGACAAATGATGTGCTGTTCGGTAAGTACATAATGGGTAATCTGTCTGTATGGTTTGACAGCATCGGTGCTACCGCCTGGATCAACGACCTGGTTGTCAACGGTATTATCGGTGGTGTCGGTGCGGTGCTTGGGTTTGTTCCACAGATGTTCATTTTGTTCTTATTACTATCGATACTTGAGGATTGCGGTTATATGTCGAGAATCGCATTTATAATGGATAAAATCTTCCGCAAATTCGGACTTTCGGGAAAAAGCTTCATACCCATGCTTATCAGCTCGGGCTGCGGCGTTCCGGGTATTATGGCATCAAAAACCATTGAGAACGAAAAGGATCGCAGAATGACAATAATAACGACAACCTTCATCCCCTGTGGTGCAAAGCTGCCGGTAATCGCTCTCATCGGCGGTGCGATGTTCCCCGGAGTTGTCTGGATGGCACCGGCTGTTTACTTTATTGGAATCGCAGCGGTTGTGGTTTCGGGTATAATGCTCAAAAAGACAAGGCTGTTCGCAGGCGATCCGTCGCCCTTCGTGCTTGAGCTTCCGGCATATCATGTGCCTTCACCCAGGAATCTGTTTATGCATGTCTGGGAACGCGAAAAAGCGTTTATAATAAAAGCCGGTACTGTCATATTTGTTGCAAGTGGACTCATCTGGTTTCTTTCCGGCTTCGGCTTCGCAGACAGCGGTTTCGGTATGGTTGGCGCTGAAAGCAGCCTACTTGCCGATATCGGCAACATTATCGCACCAATTTTTGCACCGCTCGGATTCGGCAACTGGAAGGCTGCCGTCGCAACCGTTTCCGGTCTGCTTGCAAAGGAAAACATTGTTGCTACCTTTGGCGTGCTGTTTGGACTCGGCTCTGATGTCGCGGAAGACAACTCCGGACTTTTGCAGGAATTGCAGTCGATGTTCTCGTTCGGAGGTGCCGCTATGGCATTTTTGGTCTTCAATATGCTGTGCGCTCCTTGCTTTGCGGCAATTGGTGCGATTAAAAGAGAGATGGCAAGTGCAAAATGGACTGCGTTCGCAATCGGGTATCAGACAATCCTTGCGTATGCTGCAGCTCTTGTTGTATATCAGCTCAGCGGCTGGTTGGGCGGACACCTCAGCTTTGGTATCGGTACGGTTGCGGCAATAACAGTGCTTGTTATTATGTTATATATGCTATTCAGATCAAATAAATATAAAGTTTAAAGTAATAAATACAGAAAGGAATAAAACATTATGTTAACTTGGTTTGCTGAAAATGCTGCAACACTTGCGATCAGCGCAGTTTTGATCGTTCTCGCGGTGTTCGCAATTAAGAAAATGATAGATTCAAAGAAAAAGGGTGGATGTGCAGGTGGTTGTTCACATTGTGTATATGGCGACCAATGCAGTTCAAATCCTGATAATAAACCTCAGTAGTATAAATCGGGCGGGCAACCGCCCGTATTATTTTTGCTGTCACAATGATAAAACGCCAGATTTAATATTGCATATCCGGCGCTTTTGTTGTATAATTGCTTGATAAGAATTTAAAATCAGGTTTAATATATAAGGATGGTCATAATCATGGAAATAAATGCAACAACAATATATAATCACGAGGTTTACCGCGAGTTTTTTCGCTTCAATATTTTCAAGGGGAAAAAGCTGCTGCTTGATACGATTCTGTCATTGGGTATAATCATCTCGCTTGTCGTCTTCTTCATGACAAAGCAGTTTTACCCGCTGGTTGTCTTTGTTGTAATCAGCTTTATAATCAATGTGTTTTATTTTGCGATGCCGAAATTGACCTTCAAGTCAGCTGTCAGATTTATGGGAATAAAGAATGTTTTTGTCTTCGGCAACGACGAATTCAAAATTTCAACATTTGGCATGAAGAAAAATGGAACCTCAATTATTAAATATTCAAATCTTTTTAAAGTCTACGAAACCCCAACATTCTTCTTTATTTATATAACAAAAGGTCAGGGCTTTGCCCTTATGAAGAAGGATGTAACAGACGGCAAACCCGAACAAATTACCAAAGCAATAAAAAAATACATACCGCAAGGAAGATATATGGATTAATATTTGAAGGAGCGATTTTATGTCAGAACAGAAATATATGAACGAAACGATAAAATCAATACTTGAACGCAGGAGCATCAGAAGCTACGAGAATAATACTATTTCTCATAAGAAACAATAGATAAAATTTTACGAAAAAGTCCGTCAAGCAAGGACCTTTCCTTAAATTTTATCACTGTTTCTAAATCGAATTAGTATAGGCTTGTGCCTGACAAACTGATCGCAGTTATACTCGGATGCGGCAAATTTGCACCCTCGGCAATGAACATCCAGCTCTGGCATTTCACGGTTGTTACTAAAAGGGAAGTGCTTGCCATGATAGACAAAGAGGTTAAGACTGTCATGGTGACCGAGACAGACGACTACTCCAGAATAAACTCAGCGAACTCTGCTTATGACACATTCAGAACCGTACCGAGGGCAATCATTGTTTCAGGCATGATAGCTATTAAATATGGTGAGTCTGACAGTGCGAATGCAGTCGAGAATATGGCAATCGAAGCTCATTCGCTCGACCTTGGAGGCTGTTACATCGCATCCTTCAGATGCGCTTTTCTCGGTGCGAACAGTGAAAAGCTGTTGAAGCTGCTGCAGATTCCCGAAGGCTATGAGCCGTATTTTGCGTTCGCAATCGGTTATCCGCATATCAAGCCTATCATATTAAAATAATAAATGAATTACCTCAACAATTCGAAAAAAGCCTATACTTTTTGGCTCTTTTCGAATGATAAAATCATAATTCATTTGTTAGTTTAATATTGTAGAGCAGAACGCCGTGAAGACACGGTAAATTATATTTGAAAGGTTAACATTATAATAAATGAAAGTACTTTGTTTTAGCAGATATCAGAGATATTTATACCCGAAGGGTGTCGGCAATTTGGACGATTTTGCGGGATTCCTGAATAAATGCGGTTCAAAATTCGTCCAGCTTGTATTTTTGTCTGAAGAGAATTGCGTACACCCCTATTACATAATGGAAGACGCTGAAAGGGTATATATCAATGTCGATCAGGTAAGCCAGATTTCCGAAGAGGAGGTCTTTGTGCTGCCGTCGGTCGAATATGACCGCAGACTCTGCGAATGTGTCGGCTGTCTTTGCACCAACTGCGCGAATTACGAGGACGACCAGATCGGTGAAAACTTTAAGGGACACCGCGACAAGCTCTGTCTTGACGGTACCTGCTACGCATACACACCGGTATAAAGGAAGGAATATTCTAATTCTATGCTCGAAACAGGATTGAAATATACATTGACAGACACAGTAACACCGGACAAAACAGCGAAGGCTGTAGGCAGCGGCGGACTTGAGGTCTTTGCGACACCGGCAATGCTTGCGCTTATGGAAAAGACCTCGGCAGCGCTTGCACAGCCGCACCTTGCCGAGGGTGAAGGCACAGTCGGAACGCTTGTCGATATTACGCACATCAGCGCGACCCCGCTCGGAATGCAGGTCAGCTGCGAGAGTGAGCTGATTGAAATCGACCGCAAACGCTTGGTGTTCAGGGTAACAGCCTCCGACGAAAGAGGCAAAATTGGCGAAGGCGCCCACGAACGCTTTATAATCAACAACAACTGCTTCATGGCGAAGGTAAATTCGAAATAATATAAGGTATAAAAAGGTATAAATAAGATATCAGTAGGGCGGGGGCTTGCTCCCGCCGCAGTGCGATTAATCCGAAATATTGTTGATTTGAATATAGATAATTGGCGGGAGCAAGCCCCCCGCCCTACTCGGTAAAATAAAATCGCCGCAATAAAAAATCCCTGACTTTAATCAGGGGTTTTTATTTATACCATCTATTTTTTATTTAATTAAAATTAGTATTGGTATTTAGCTAAAAAATAAGAGGAGTAACTATATCTTTGTGCGTACCTCCACCTATTTTACCTCCAAATTTATGATTGCAAAGGCGTGGAGGTCAGCCTGCTTTGTTGAGCATTACGGTAAACTGGCTCTTTTTTCTTGCGGCGTTATTCTTATGAATAATTCCTTTAGCAACAGCTTTGTCAATTTTCTTGACAGCATCCAAATATGCTTTACCGGCAAGCTCCTTGTCACCTGCTACGATTGCGGCCTTGTATTTCTTTATCACTGTTTTAAGTGAAGTTTTGAATACTTGATTCTGTAATTCTTTAGTTGCGGTTACTTTAACACGCTTTTTCGCTGATTTGATATTAGGCAAACAATTCACCTCCTCGAAATATTTATAGGACAGATAACTAATTTATAATATCACACTTTTTGACTAATTACAAGAGGTTTTTCTAATTTTTCTGGTAATTTCACGAGAAATTTTTTATATCTCAAACTTCAAACCGGATATTTGTTTTATTATTTTACAAGCGGGTAATAATAATTTATAAGTATTTTAATGCAAAGGAATTGATATTATGAATGCAATACCGGTAAACAAAAGAACCGATCTTGCGCTTGAGGTTCATGAGCTTAACACCGAGCAGGGGAAAGACGACGGCATAATAACCCGCGAGGAAAATATCGACGATATTATCGTAACCACCGCCGAGATCAAAGAAGGCAAAGGCGAGGAGCTGTCGGGCAAAAGCGCAGGCATTTATATTACTGTCGATGTCGGCCGTGTCTGGCAATATGACAGTGTCCGCTTCAATAAAATCGCAAAAATTTTATCGAACCAGTTGAAAAAGCTGTTACCGGAAGGTGACGGGACAGTGTTAATAGCAGGACTTGGCAACGAGAACATTACTGCCGATTCTATAGGTCCGAAAATAATTGAAGGTATCATTGTAAGTCACCACATCAAGGTGTTGAACAGGGAGCTTTACGATAAAATCGGCTTTAGCGATGTTGCAGCCTTCGCACCGGGTGTGCTTGGTCAGACAGGAATTGAGAGCGCTGAGATAATCAAAAGCGTTGCCGAAAAAGCAAACCCCTCCTGTATCATCGTCATCGATGCGCTTTCATCACGCAGGCTTGCCCGCCTGGCAACCACTGTCCAGATTGCTGACAGCGGAATCGCTCCCGGCTCAGGCGTAAACAACAGTAGGGCAAGGCTTGACAAGACCACACTCGGAGTGCCTGTTATATCGATAGGGATACCAACAGTTGTTGATGCTGCAACGCTTGCTTATGACCTGATCGAAGAAGTATCAAAAAAAGAAAATGTTGCAATGACAATCAGTGAAGAGGTGTTGAACAAATCGCTGACCGAGAATTCACGCAACTTCTTCATCACTCCGAAAGAGACCGATGTGATAATCAAATCGGGTGCGAAGCTGTTGTCAACTGCACTAAACATGGCATTGCACAAAAACCTGCCGCCAGAGGAAATACCGGAATATCTATAGAAGATAAAATAAATATTCGATTAATTAAGGAAGTGCATATTGTAGGTGCGACCCTTGCGGTCGCCCGTCCACATGCCGTCCGTTCAATGTTCAAGTTTTAACGGGCAACCGCAAGGGTCGCACCTACATTAACATAGTTTACATTGGGAGAGTGTATTGCCTGTTTTTTTTAATTTGCGATGTACAACTCATTTTTAAACCCTCTTTCTAATATAATTAAACAGGAGTCTTGATATAGGAGGAAGGATGAAAATGAGAAGAAGACAGAAAAAATTTATGTTAATGGTAATAGGTACAGTCCTCAGCGCAGTGCTTACGGTTTTCCTGACAAGTGCTGTGGTCGATAGGTTCCTGATCGTTCCGGCAGAGGCAACTGTCAGTGAAGCGCTGCATGAATCAGAGTCAACCTCGAGGATTGAACTGCTCAGCGATGATACGATTGCTTCACTGCTCGGGTACAATTATGGCTACGCAGGCAACTCAAGTGTGCTGTTTGTCAAGGCGGTGAACCTTTCGATGTGTACAGAATTTGACGAGCCGACCGTGTATCTGTTCAATTCGACCGATTACAATGTCAATGTAGACGAGTTCACAGATGTAGCATACCCGGTATCGAGTGTCAATACTGAAGAGCCAACTGTGTTGATTGTACATACACACGGAACCGAAGCATATGTTGACGGTGACCGGGAATATTACTCAGCTGACGACACCTTCCGGAGCCAGGATATTGAGAAGAATGTTGTCGCAGTCGGCAAGGTAATGGCCGACAGGCTCAATGAGCTTGGCATTGTGACCATACACGACACACGAATGCACGATAAGGATTCTTACAGCGATTCATATACCAATTCATATAATGCGGTTGCTGAATACATAAAAGAATACCCTACAATAAAATATGTTATAGACCTTCACAGAGATTCGATATTTTCTTCATCAAACGAAAACCAGAAACCTGTAACAACCATCAACGGTGAAAAAGTTGCTCAGATTATGATTGTTGTCGGCTCAAACCAAAAGGGCGGGCATCCGAACTGGAAGCAGAATCTGACTGTTGCGGTTGTATTGCAGGAGAAGTTCAACAACTACCCGACCTTCGGTCGTCCGATCTACCTGCGTACCGCAAACTTCAATCAGCAGCTGCTGCCGGGTATGCTGCTGCTCGAGGTAGGCTCCTGCGGAAATACACTTGATGAAGCAAAACACGCCGCCTACCTTGCCGCCGACTGCATGGCAGAGATGATTGGGGAAAACAGTCCAGTGTCAAAAACTAAAAGCAGTATGAGTTCTATGACAATCCAGAATATAGAATAATACTGAATATAGATTATCTGCTCCTATTGTAAACAAATTGTAAACAAAAATATTTTTTCCTCTAACCTGTCACAAAATCGCCTTGTCAAATGTATTAATTGTATAAAAGTAGGATTATATGATATGTACAACATACGACACTTTAAAATTTTTATAGACTTATTGTAAAAGTAACCGCATTTGTGAAATTAATGTAGCAAATATAAACAATGGTATTTACATACAGTTATTTTAATGATATCATATTGTTATTTATTCCATATTAGTGTATTTATACTATCACAATAACAAAAAACGAAAGGACGCTAAAGTTATGAAAAGACGAACTGCATTTATCTCAATCTGCTTGTGCATCTGTATGTTAATGACAATGTTAACAGGCTCAACTGCTTTACCGGTGCTTGCACAAGCTGAAACAGCTACACAAAACGAAGCTGTGCTGACAGGCGACGAAGCAATATCGGGCGTAACAGAATTGCCTGCTGAGGTTGGGGACGATGTTGTTTTCGAGGAATTAACTCGAGATAGTGTCCCCGACATCGTAGGATATGAAAAAGCTATCGAAAAAGGTCATATTGCAAGATTGAAGTCAGAAGAAAAAGACCTCTACTCGGTTATTTTCATGAACGCTGACGGAACAAACACCATGTATATGTATGCCGATCCGGTCAAGTACATAGACGAGAACGGCAATGTAAAGGACAAATCAAACAAGGTGGTCGCAGACAGCTCGAAATCCGGCGGTTATACAAATAGTAATAATGATATTCGAGTAAATTTCCCAGATACTATTGACAATGGAATATCGTTGTCATATAATGATATTAAAATATCCATGAAGCCAAAGGTTGCATCAAAAGCAACAGTTAGTCTTATTGACAAAATAATTGATTCGAAAACAGGTGAAAAACAAACCGATTCTGTTAAGTATGATAAGGTTTTCGGTGATAAAACATATATTACATATAAACCGACATATATGGGATTCAAAGAAGATATAATATTAACAGAATATACAGGTCAATCTGAATTTGAATTTACTCTTTATACGAATGGATTAGAATTGTATAAAGATGGCGATATTCTGTTCCTTCGCAATGAGAACGGTGAAACAGTCGCAAATCTTGGTCAGGTAATTATATTTACCGCAGATAATAGTAACAATTCATTCGGAGAATGTGATTTAGTAACAGTCAAGGAAAATCAGGAATATACTGTAATAATAAAAGTTGATCCCGATTATCTTACAGACCCTAAAACGGTATATCCGCTCACTATAGATCCAACGATTACTCTCGATACTACAACAGAAATAGAAGATGTCCCGGTTTATTCAGGGTATCCGTCTACGAATCAAGGTTCAAACTATTATAATTATGTCGGTTATGTTGATTCGAGTTACCAAATCGGCAAGCTATTGATGAAATTCCCGGGGTTATATAATGGCTCTGCAGACAGTAATACCTATAACTCTATTTCTGCAAGTCAAATAGTTAGCGCAAACCTCAATATGTATGAGATAAGCGGTAAAACAACTGCTTCAACAATATATGTCTTTGCTTTTCAAGGTAACACCTGGACTGAAAGCGGAGCTACATGGAATAACACCATAAGCGGTTATCAGTTGGATGCAGGAGATTATATTACAAGTAAATCTATTTCAACCTTCGGCTTGAACACCTTTGACATAAAATATGCAATAACAAAGTGGAAAGATGGAACATTTGATATATCAAAAGGGTTGCTTATCTATAACAATAATCAAAGCAGTACAACATACTGCAAGACCTTTGGTTCAGCGGAGTATTCAAGCTATAAACCTTCGCTTGTAATCACTTACAACCCTACAATTTCAATTTCTACCACTTCTGCGGCAATAAATATAGGTTCTACACTTCAACTTTCCGCGATAACATATCCATCCGGGCAGCCGATTACTTGGATTACAATGGATTCAAGCATCGCTACTGTTAGTTCATCGGGATTAGTTACAGGATTAGCAGCCGGAAGTACAGTTATTATAGTGCGGCTTACTAATGATGCTTCAATTTCCACTGAATGTAATTTAACAGTCAAACTAATAGATGGTGTATATTATATAAAAAATAATTACAGTAATCTATATATTCACTCAAGAAATGCGGGTATTACTAACGGAACAAATGTATATCAATACACAAAATTGACAAGCGATCCTAATCGTTTAAGACAATTGTGGAAGATTAAATATCTTGGATATGGTTATTACAGTATACGCCCTATGCATAAGTTAGATATGGGTTTGGAATCAAACGGGAATGCATATATCTGGTCTATAGGAACAACTGATACAAATCCAGCAATTCCCTCAGATGCTAGATGGACTATTTCTTACAGTTCAAATGGGTATATTCTAAAAAGTTATGGCAATTCAAACAAAACTTTATCATTAGAGGTAGCATCAACTATAATAACATGTAATATAAATACACAAGTATATGATGGTTCAACAAAACAAAAATGGACATTTGAACAAGTTTACAATCCTCCTTCAGGCGTTATTATATACAATGTACCTTCTTCAATTGATGTAGGATATTCGAATACTCTAGTAGCCTCTTTTTATTCAGGAAATTCAATAGACCAAAGTATAACATGGAGTTCTTCTAATAATATTGCACATATAGATTTTTATGGTAATGTTTTAGCAAGATCTTTTGGAACAGCTATAATCACAGCAACATCAGCTTATGATCAATCAAAATCTAATACCTGCAATATCAATGTTAAGAATCTTTTAATTTATCAAACTGCTAAAACATTGTTGAATGATGATAACGGTTTACTCGCAGAAGATTTAAATTATAATGATAAAACTCAAGCCCAATTATGTGATATAGACCATATAAGTTTAAGCGATTTTTATGGAGCAACTGTTAGTTCATTAAGAACAAGTTGGGAAAGTATGTGCACCTCACTTTTCGCTACACAACCTCTTGAGGATGTAATTTTAGATATGATTGACCATTTTATGAGCGGCTCAGGAACTAACTATAGCAATACAACGTTAACTGAAGCGGTTGAAAATCATGCAAGCACACAAACATATGTAGATGGAGTAGTAAATGAAGTAAATAGTTTAATAAATGAATACAATGGCGATATTGCTCAGTTGCTATATACTGCATCAAATAGAGATAATTGCTTATTGGTTCAAAGCTTACTTGAGGCTGAATTATGGCAACCTGTTTATAATACATATTATGATGAAGTAAATGGATTAAAGATTTGCATTGATTCATTATGGGGAAATCAAATAGAAATTTCTTCGTATTCACTAATTGGTAATACTTATTCAGGAACAATACATTTTAAATTGTATGATCATTTTGGGCTAGATCAGAATGATATCGAAACATTTGGTTTTTTTAGCGGATTTAGATCTTGGTATATATTGCAACATTATAATTTATATAATGGAGATTATAAGCCATTTTGTACTATTATCGAATTTGACGTACCAATTTATGGAATTATCAATTAACTCTTTTGAGTTGCATTAATATCTTTTCTTAAAGAAAGTAGGTTTATATGAAACATTCTAAATTGAAGCTTCCGAGAACATTAATTATAGCAATCTTATGCTTGGCATTACTCTTTTCAGCTACTATTGTCGTTTATGCTAATAATGATAATTTTAGAGATACTATTGATGATATTTTATCATTATTTATCAACACCGATATGCAGAAATTTTTTATTGATGCAGAAGATTTTAAACCTTATGAAAATGATTTTAAAACAATAGTTGATATTTTAACAGATTATCATGATAATATCGGAAGCAATGAATATACTGCTTTTGGAGTCAATTATAATGATGAAAAACATGTTTTATCATATAAGGGAACAGATATTGAGCTTTCTGATAGCGAACAAAAGAGTTTAGAAAATGTAGTTAATGTTTATAAGCAACACAAAGACGGAAATTTATATGCAATATATGTTTATGAGGATAGCGTTTATTTCACTATACCAAGCGGACAATATGCATTAGTTTATAAACCTGATTCAAACGCTCCTACTTCATTGTTCGAAAATGACGATGATGTTAATGTAGAACGCATTAATGATTTTTGGTATAATGTATCTTATGTAATCAAATAAAACTCAAAGAAAATATAGATTAAAAGTTCTTTGCTATTTATAGAGCAAAGAGCTTTTTTAACTGTTTCTATGCTTTAAATATATGTCGTATCTTAAAAAGCATTATACTTTATTAAATACCTGTAAATCGTGCTTTTACTAACCTTGTTACCTTTTTTATCTCAAACAGCGAATAGTTTATATACAGTTTCTCATGAGAAACTGTATTGCTCTCTGCACATCTTCAGATCTAAAGCTATCGCTGTCTTTTCTTTCGGCGATCTGCCACCGTTCCGTCCGATTGTATTCGAAAAAACCAGAGAACAGCTTATACCGCTCTCTGGTTTTGTTTTTTCTGTTACTTAAAATATATTTACCCTATCCCCAATAGGTTTTTCCATATACGGCCGAAGACGGTCCAGAAGTCGATTTCGTTGTTTGCTTCGACACAGAATATCGGTGCGTTGCCGATTTCAACTCCGTTCAGGTAATACCGCACAACCCCGGCAATCTCGCCTTGTGCGACCGGTGCGTCAAGGCTTTCAGATATCTCAAACTTTGTTTCGATTCCCGACTTGCCCTTTTCAATCAGAAGCGAAGGGGGAGTGTAGTCAAGTCCGGTTGTAAGCGATACACCGCCGGTGATCGAAATCGGTTCGAGAGTTGCTTTATCTGGGGTAACAACCGTGTAATTTGCGAACCCGAAGTCCAGCATCCGTTTTGTGCAGGCGAACCTCTCGTCTGAAGTATCACCGCCCAATACCACTGCTATCAGTTGCATACCGTCACGCTTTGCCGTGCCTGACAGACAGTACTTTGCGATTGAGGTGAACCCTGTCTTCATTCCGTTTGCACCCTTGTAAAAGCGGATGAGCTTGTTTGTGTTGGCAAGTCCGAACTCGCCGTTTCTTATTGTGTCCATCCATATAGTCGTATATTCCAGCACAAGCGGATACTTTAACAATGCTCTTGTCATCAATGCAACATCATATGCGGACGAATAATGCCCTTCAGCGTCAAGTCCGTTAGTGTTGATAAAGTTGGTGTCATTCATACCGAGATCCTTTGCCCGTTGGTTCATCTCAGCGATGAATGTCTCTTCGCTCCCATATATATGCTCGGCAAGCGCAACGGTTGCATCATTTGCAGATACAACAATCAACGCTTTTAACATATCATCAACCGACATCTGCTCGCCGAACTCAAGATAAACCTGAGAGCCGCCCATGTGTGCAGCTCTGTCGCTGACGGTAACCATATCGGTCAGCTTGACTCTGCCGTCAGAAATGGCTTCCATAACCAGCAGTGTCGCCATGATTTTTGTAACTGATGCAATGGGCAGCTTCTCATGTTCGTTATTAGCATAAAGCACCCTGCCGGTCGATGCTTCCATCAGCAGTGCGCTTCTAACAGGGAAGTCACCCGTGAATGTTGCTGACGGTTCGGCTTCCTCATACCAGAATTCCTCCCACGCGTATTCAAGAGGGTATATGTTCGCTTGTTTTTCCTCATAAGCAGATGCGGGTATTGTAAACATACATATGATCAAAAGTAAAGCAATCGCTATTTCTATTTTTTTATACATAGCATGAACTGTCCTTTCAATGAAAACTCTTTTTAATAGAGTAAAAACAACTCCTTTGAATAATATATATTCAAAGGAGTATTAGAAAATGCGTATTTATAGTGTGGTGGTTTAGTCTATTTTGAATTTCAGGCTGATATCCAGTGCTTTTACCGTGTGTGTCAACGCACCGATCGATATTATGTCAACCCCTGTTTTTGCAACAGCAAGCAGGTCTTTCTCGCCCATATTGCCGCTTGCTTCAAGCAGCACTCTGCCGTTGATAAGCTTCACTGCTTCGCACATCATCTCGTTGGTCATGTTGTCAAGCATGATTATATCAGCACCGGCATTAAGCGCTTCGTTGAGCTGTTCGAAGTTTTCAACCTCGACTTCAACCTTGAGTGTATGCGGTGCGCCGTTCTTTGCTGAGCTGACAGCGTTTGTTATCGAGCCTGCCGCTGCGATATGGTTGTCCTTGATAAGGATCCCGTCGGCAAGGTTGAAACGGTGGTTGTAGCCACCGCCGATCCTGACAGCGTATTTGTCAAGTACGCGAAGCATCGGCATCGTTTTGCGGGTGTCGGTTATCTTCGCGTTAGTACCCTTGACCTGCTCGACAGCCTCAGCTGTGCGTGTTGCGATACCGCTCATCCTCTGCATAAGGTTGAGTGCTGTGCGTTCGGCAACAAGGATGCTTGCAGCGTTCCCCGAGATTTTTGCGATAACGTCGCCTTTCTTCACCTTCGCGCCGTCTGCAACCAGAGCTTCAAACTTGACAGTTGTATCTATAAGCTCAAAACAACGGCTTGCAACTCCCATTCCGCAGATAACACCGTCCTCCTTGGCAATAAAACTGCCGCTTGCTGTGGTGTTCTCAGGGATGGTGGTGTTTGTGGTTATATCTCCGGTCCCGATGTCCTCGTCGTAGGACAAACGGATTATCTTGTCGAGCTGGTTTTGATCGATGTGCATAAATCTGACCTCCTGATGATATTATTGGGGTTACGATGGAGTTTCACCCCAAACCCCATGAACCTTTTTGGAAAAAGGTTCAATCCAAAAACTAAAATTGGGGTAAATTATATAAATATTAAACAGCCACCGAACAGGTATTCAAAATGCTACCGCATTTTAAACACCTCAGCAAACTTCGTTTGCCGTTCGGTTGGATATAATATAATTTAAACAATATCGCTTTTACCAAGATTGCATTTTGAACATAATGTTTGTAAATTATCAATTACAGTTTCTCCACCTTTTGACCATGGGAAAATGTGATCAATATGTAATTCTACATTCGGATCTTTTGCGGGTGAAGCACCACAGGCACAACACTTGAAATTATCACGTTGCATTACTTTAAATCTTAATCTTAAATTAATATCTCGGCTTGTTTTTCGATGTATTACAATATTTTCTTTCGAATCTTCTATAGGTTTATTATGAATATTAAACTTTTCAACTATATCTTCTTCAAAATCTTCATTGTTGTTAATATATTCTACAAATGCTAATAATGCATTTCTCCATCCTCCAAATTTACGACTATATGTATTTAGAGAATACTTAGATAAACCATTTTTAATATCTGAACTTGTCGGTTGTTTACCTTTTTTTGTCCACATCCTTTCTATTTCAAAAAATAAATCGTTATTATTTATAACTTTAAAACAAGTTTGTTCGAGATTAGCTCTTGTTAGTGCTTCAGACCATGAAGTAAATCTTGATAGAATAGTTTGCACTTTATATTTACCGAAATTATTGTAATCTTTTGTAGAGATATTTTTTTTATTGAGTTGTTTTGATACTAATAACATATCATTTAATAAATCATCATTAGATATATGAAAATAGTCTTCTTTATTCCGAGTTGTTTTTAGTCCAGCTGATTTACATGCAATAATCCACGAACCAAAAGTTCTTATATAAGGAGTTGCAGAATATTTGCCGCTTTTTTCATATTCACTTCGAGAAATATAGTTTTTATTTAATTTTTTTGATACTGATTGTAAATCCTCAATAAGTTCATTTTTATTTAGATTATGATGATATTCATTTAGTTCATATTTCATAATTTATTCCTATCCAACAATTAAAATAAAACTTCTGAAACGAAATTTATCAAGCTCAACCGAACAGCAAACGAAGTTTGCTGGAGTGTTAAAAATGCGGAAGCATTTTGAATACCTGTTCGGTGGCTGTCTTAGTTAATAATAATATTTCAGATATTAAGTTTTAGTTCCACCCTTTTCCTAAAAGGGTGGTGGGGTATGGGGCAACGCCCCATAGTGTTCTTGTGTTAATCGGGGCGAACCCCCATAATTACTTATCGATTATATAGTGGGCGCCGACGCTGTCCTTGCGAGCGACAGCACCATTGACGATCATTCGAGCGACAGAGAGCATATTGAACACCTCGAACTCGTAGGCGAGTGTCATTGGCGACTGCTCGACAGTTGAAAATATGTTATCGAGAATATTTTTCGCTTTAGCAAGACCTGAGACAGTGCGTTCGGCGTTGGCGTAGGAGTTCATCACGCTTTTTATTTCAGCCTTTATTTTCTCGTAAAAGTTTGTATCATAAACAATACCTGACGGCATTTCATTGAACTCATAACTGGCTTTTTTCGACTTTAGCGGCCTGAAATTGTTGTTGATGTGGTAAGCGCAACGCCTACCGAACACCAGACATTCAAGAATCGAATTGGAGGCAAGTCTATTGCCGCCATGAATACCTGTGTGTGCCGATTCACCTGCACTGTACAACCCGTCAATGTTTGTCATTCCATTTAGATCAGTCGCAATCCCACCCATCATGTAATGCTGGGCAGGTCTTACCGGGATCCATTCTGAGGGAACATTTATGCCACGATCGCGACATTCGCCGAAAATTGTCGGGAACCGTTTGGAGAAGAATTCTTCGGACATCATCGACACATCAAGATATATGTTTTCCTCGTGTATCCTGTTAAGCTCGGCGATCATCTCGCGTGTAACAATGTCGCGCGGTGCAAGATCTGCCATCGGGTGCTTGCCTTGCATGAACGCATCACCGCGTGAGTTGCGAAGTATTCCGCCCTCGCCGCGTACTGCTTCGGATATAAGGAACAACCGCTTTGAGTAGTTGCGTGAGAACAGGGTTGTCGGATGGAACTGTACAAACTCCATGTCACGCATCACAGCACCGGCTCTTGCTGCTGCCGCCATGCCGTCGCCAACCGCCCCGACGGGGTTGGTTGTGTAACGGTACACTTGTCCGATCCCGCCGGTCGCAATCACTATATTTCGCGAACGAAGTAAACGGTAATCATCGCCGGCAAAAATAATGACACCCTGAGCACTGCTGGTATCAGTTATTATGTCAACCAGATAGGTTCCGAAGAAAAAGTGCAGGTTTTCTTTGGTCAGCGCAAGCTTTCCGAGCTGTTTTGTTGTCTCACGTCCGGTTGCATCACCGCCGCAGTGAACGATGCGGCGCATACCGTGACCGCCTTCTTTGGTTATCTGCAGCTCGCCCTCGGGATTGAGGTCGAAGGGGATAGCCATTTTGATTAATGTCTGTATGTTTTCGGTGCTTTCTCTGACAAGCACATTGACAGCATCAACATTACAAAGTCCGGCACCTGCTTTTAGTGTGTCCTCTATGTGCAGATCGTATTTGTCGTCGCTGCTGATTACAGCAGCGATACCGCCCTGCGCAAGGTAGGAGTTGCTTTCGTCTATATTTGCCTTCGTAACAACAGCACAGTTGAGACTGCTATCGAGATGTAAAGCACAATATAAGCCTGCGACACCGCTGCCCACGATAACAACATCAAAGTCGTAGACAGGAATTTCATGGTCATAAATTGAATAAATGTATCTTCTCACTATATAGACTTCCTTATTAATATGCAATTAATGAATTTCTTCTATGTTGTATGGGGTGGACTGATATACGAAATAGTTCAACCAGTTTGAAAACAGCAGATGTGCGTGCGCACGCCATATGTTTTTAGGTGGCAGACAGGGATCGTCGTTCGGAAAATAGTTTTTTGGAATTGATATAAATTTATTCTTTTCTATATCACGATTGTATTCTTTTGACAGTGTGTCAATATCGTACTCGGCATGCCCTGTAATATATACCTCTCGGCCGTCCTCAGAGCAAATCATATAAAGTCCGGCTTCGTCAGAAACCGCAAGCGGAATCAGGTCCTTGCATGCCATTACATCCTCAACCGAAATATCAGTATAACGAGAATGCGGGGCATAGAACCGTTCGTCAAAGCCGCGGATAAGCGGATGCGAAGGCGAGAGTGTGCAGTGCCTGAACACCCCGAACATCTTCTCGGGCAGCTGCTTTTTGCCGATACCGTAGTTGTGAAACAATGCTGCCTGGGCACCCCAACAGATATACATCGTTGAATAAACATTCGATTTCGCCCAGTCAATGATTGAGCAAAGCTCGTCCCAGTAGTTGACCTCCTCAAAAGGCAGGTTTTCGACAGGCGCGCCTGTGATAATCAGTCCGTCGAATTTCTCCTGCTTGATATCGTCGAAGGTTTTGTAAAAGCTTTCGAGATGTCCGAAAGGTGTGTTTTTTGATGTATGGGTAGCAGTTCTCAAAAGTGTTATGTCAATTTGAAGCGGTGTGTTTGACAAAAGCCGCAGAAACTGCGTTTCGGTAACAATTTTCGTGGGCATCAGATTAAGGATCGCAATTTTCAGCGGCCTGATGTCCTGTGTCATTGCCCGGATTTCGGACATGACAAATATATTCTCTTTAATCAGCACCTCGGCTGCCGGCAGGGACTCCGGAATTCTAATCGGCATAAAGTGCTTCCTTTCTTGTTGAGTTTATTTTAATGCAAAGAATGCAGCGCTTGCAAGGTGCATCGTATAAATATCAACCTTTGATGCAAGCTCAACAGGTGAGTGCATTGACAAAATCGGAACGCCGACATCTATGACATCGATGTTCATCATAGCAATTTCTGACGCAACAGTTCCTGCACCGCCCTGGTCAACCTTGCCGTATTCGCCTGTCTGCCAGTCAACCTCGGCCGCATCAAAGCAGCGCGTGATTTTTCCGAACAGCTCGGCGCTTGCATCAGATGAGCCACCCTTACCTCTTGAACCTGTATATTTTGTAACAACAACGCCCTTTGCGAGGTATGCTGAGTTTTTCGCTTCGTATGCTGAAGAGAAGGTTGGATCATATGCACCGCCGACATCGGCAGACATGCAGGTTGAATTTCTGATAAAGTTAGTGTACGAAACCGAGCGTGAAACGCAGATATCCATCAGAAAATGGCGGAGAACGTCAGAAGTTAGTCCGGTTACACCATAGCTGCCGATTTCTTCTTTATCCGCAAGTATGATAACAGCTGTACTTTCGGGTGTTTTGTCAAGTCCGAACAAGGCTGTCATCGAAGGGTAAGCACATACTCTGTCGTCATGTGCATATGCCGCGATCATGCTTCTGTCAAAACCGACATCACGGGTTTTCTGGGAAGGAACAGCTGTCAGCTCTGCGTTTATAAGGTCGAGTTCTGTTATATCATATTTTTCGTTTAATATCCTGAGAATATTCAGCTTGACACTTTCGTCTTCGTCATCCTCAAAGGGCATTGAGCCGTTGATTATGTTCAATTCCTCACCGAGAATACCTTCACCCAGCTTGCGGTCGAATTGATCCTTACCGATATGGGGCATCAGGTCGCTGATGTAGAAAACGGGATCGTTTTCATCTTCACCGATACAGATATCAAGCGGTGTACCGTCTTTTTTGATTATGACACCGTGAAGTGCAAGCGGAAGTGCTGACCACTGGTATTTTTTAATTCCACCATAATAATGAGTTTTAAAGAAAGAAATTCCACTATCCTCATATAAGGCTCTTTGCTTGAGATCTATTCTCGGAGCATCAATATGTGAAGCGATGATGTTCGCACCGGCTTCGGCATTCACACCGGCAACTGCAAGTATTATGCTCTTATTGCGGTTGTTATAATAAATTTTGTCGCCTGCTTTGTAGGCTTTTTTGCTGCTAAAGGGTGTAAATCCGTTTTTGGTTGCGGTATCGATTGCGTATCTGACAGCATCACGCTCGGTCTTTGCGTCGTTTATAAAGCTTTTGTAGCCAATGCAGTAGTCTTCGGCTGTTTTCTCGATTCCTTTATGTCTTGAATAAGAGGTTTTCGGATTGTGCAACAATTTTTTTGCTTCTTCTTTAGTCATTTACAGATTCTCCTTCGTTTTCAAAATAAAGTTTTATATATATTTCTCTTGCTTTAAATACTTTTTCAACATATGCTTCGGTTTCGGGATATGGGATATCTTTCAGGGTTATTCCGTCATCAGAATATCTGCTGTCGGTAAGCCATGTTTTAACCTTAGTATTTCCTGCGTTGTATGCTGCAATAATACTGCTTTCATCCTGAAATTGTGTCATCAGATATGATAACAGATATGTGCCGAATTTAATATTTACTTCAGGGTCAAGTATATCAACTTCATCTTCTATCCCCAGCCTGAACATTATCCAGCCCCTTGTGTCGGGCATAATCTGCATTAAACCGACAGCACCTGCATGCGACTTCGCATCCGGATCAAAACGGCTTTCGGTACGGATGACCGAATAAATCAATTCTTTGGGTACTGCATATTCTGCTGAGTATTTTTCAACCAGCTCCACATATTCAAGCGGATAGCTTTTGCGTAGTATCTTATCAGCATATATATTGTATATCAATATACCCAGAGCAATCAATATGGTTACAGCAAAAACAATCGAAATAATTTTTCTTGTCTGCATTAAATTACTCCAAGCTTTTGTAACAGCATTTCAACCTTCTCTCTCAGCTTATCAAGGCTGACGTTGTTTTCTATATAATAATCGCAGTTTTCGATTAGAAATTCATTGCTTTTCTGTTTGCCAATCCTTGCAAGTGCCTGTTCAGCCGAAATCCCGTCACGCATGATAGCACGGCTGACTCTGATATCGGTGTCGGCAACAACCGCAACGTTGAAGTCAAACTCCCGGTCAAGTCCACTTTCAAACAACAGTGGAGCATCTATGAAAACAGCTTTGCTGTCTGTTTCAAGCGTTAAAATTCTTTGATTGAGCAGCTCAGTTATATATGGGTGGGTTATTTTATTCAGCATTTCGCTATTTTCAGGAGATGAAAATGCAATTGCGGCAAGAACAGAGCGGTTAAGTGTTCCGTCAGGATATATAATCTTCTTACCGAAGTATTCGGTAAGTTCTTCGAGGCATTTGTTGCCTTTTTCGACAGCCACTCTTGCAAGCTCATCGCTGCTTATGCAGGGGATACCGAATTCATCGAGCAGCTTCCCGACTATTGTCTTGCCCGCTCCCATACCGCCGCATAACCCTATCTTAAGCATTCCAGAACCTCTTTCCCCGAAATCGTACCTTCACGAAGTATCTTTGGTTCACCGATAAGTAAAACAATTGTTGACGGTGTGCCGATATCGCATTCGCCACCGTCTATAATACAGTCTATAATTCCTGAGAAATTATCAATAACAGGTTTCGCACTCTTGGGCGGTTCATTTCCGCTGATGTTTGCAGACGGTGCTGCAATCGGAACACCGCAAGCGCGGATGAACTCCTTTGCTATTTTGTTGGCAGGAAAGCGGAATGCAATTGTATCGCCGTTGGCAGTTACAACCTCAGGCAGCACTGCCTTCCTGGGCAAAACAAATGTTAGCGGGCCGCAGGGATAGATGGCTTTCAGCTTGTAATACATATCGTTAACAATTGCAAAATCAGCAGGATCTATTCCATCTGCCATATGCAATATCAGTGCTTTTTCGGGCGGTCTGCGTTTTGCAGCAAAAATCTTTGCGCATGCTTTCTCATTGAAAGCATTTGCGCCGAGTCCATAAACTGTTTCGGTTGGGAACGCAACATTACCACCACTCCTGATAACTTCTGCACAGAACCTTATCGTATCAAAATCTATATTATTGTCATCCATTTTGAATATTTTTGTTGTTGCCATTTAAATACTCCAAAAATCAAACATCAAACTATAATTTTAAGCTTCATATAATAAAATATATGTCTAAAGTAAATTATATTGTATCATATTCATTATGTAATTTCTATAGGTTTTAAAAAATATTTTGGATTACCGGGTAAAACTTTATAGGAATTTCAATTTCTATTGACAAGTAAGGCGAAAAAATATATAATTAGCGTGATAGATATAAGATTCAAAGATACATTGGCGCGTATCTCCATGTATTTTTCATGACAATTTTTGCCCCAAACAGGGCATGGAGATTATTATGAGAAAATATGTTGATATAAATTATTTTATGCTAATTCGTATTTAAAAAGCATTATTTTCCGGTTTGTCGGAATATGAAATGGAGCTAATAATGAAAATTAAAGAAATAGCAAAACTGCTTGATGCGCAGGTGCTTTGCGGAGATGAATTTCTTGATAACGAGGTGTATTCGGCCTGTGGCAGCGATATGATGAGTGATGTTCTTGCATTTGTCAAGGATCAGAGCATATTATTGACCGGACTTCTAAATTCACAGGTGATTCGCACCGCCGAAATGATGGATATGAGATGTATAGTCTTCGTGAGAAACAAACGTCCCTGTGCAGATGTTATTGAGCTTGCCAAAGAAAACGGGATAACTATTCTTGCTTCACCTGATAGGATGTATGAAGCTTGCGGAAGACTGTATGCCGCAGGGCTTAAAGGTGGGTGCACATCCGAAAAGTAAACTTTTCTATTAGAAGTTTTTTGTTTTTCATCATAAAGTATTGATGAAATTCAGCTGCGTTGAAACATACAAAACTTACTATTTATTAAAGCTTCTATGTAATTTCAGACTTTCTGCCATATAGATTTGGCAGAATTTTAAATCGCAGACGATTTGAAACCGCCCGAAACTTTCTATCAGCTAAACTTATTATTTCCCGAACATCAAACAATAACTCCAAAAATAAAAGGGATGGAAAAAATAATGGAAGAACAGTTGAGATTCCGCTATGAGGTTGACGGCGACAATTTTACCTCTGCCGGTGAAGCGTCTGTATCCGTCAAGAAAAAGCTTAGGCAGCTCGGCTTTGCACCCGAAATCATCCGTCGCGTTTCAATCGCTATGTATGAGGGTGAGATTAACATGGTAATCCATGCACACGGTGGAAGAGCTGATGTGGTTGTTTCCAAAGACAAAATTGAGATAACACTTGATGATGACGGTCCCGGAATTCCTAATGTTGAGCTTGCGATGCAGGAGGGATTTTCAACCGCACCCGATAATATCCGTTCACTCGGTTTCGGTGCCGGAATGGGGCTACCTAACATGAAACGCTACACAGATACAATGAAGATACAAACCGAGCTTGGTAAAGGTACAAAAATAATAATGACAGTTAATATATAAATAGATACATAATACTCATAGAAAGGTTTTTATGGCAATTTGCGATGAACAGATATAATCATTCGGTATCGCTCGATATTGAAAAGTGCAAAGGCTGTACCAATTGTCTTAAGCGATGCCCAACAGAAGCAATAAGAATTCGTAACGGTCATGCTTCAATCAATGCGGAACGCTGTATCGATTGCGGTGAATGCATAAGAGTATGCCCGTACAAAGCGAAAAAAGCTATATTTGACAAACTGGAGAATATCCAGAATTATAAATGGAAAATTGCACTGCCTGCACCTACATTATATGGTCAGTTTGATAATCTCGACGATGTTGATTACGTTCTTCAGGGACTTCTTGACATAGGCTTCGATGATGTTTACGAGGTTGCGAGAGCTGCGGAAATTGTCTCGGAATATACCAGACGTTATCTGAAAACCGAAGGGATAAAGAAACCGGTTATCAGCTCTGCCTGCCCGGTTGTAGTCAGACTTATCAGCATGCGCTTTCCATACCTTTGCGACAATGTTATGCCGATGCTGTCTCCGATGGAGATTGCCGGAATGCTTGCAAAAAAACAGGCGCAAAAAAAACATCCCGAATTCAAACCCGAAGATATATGCACAGTTTTCATTTCACCCTGCCCGGCAAAGGTAAGCTATGTTAAAAATAATTTCTCGGGTGCGAAAGACAATGTTGATTTTGTCGTATCAATGAACGATATATATTTTGAGCTTCTCAGCGTAATGAAAAAGCAGCACCTGCCGATACCTTCGTCAAAAGCAGGTGTAATCGGCATGAGCTGGGCAACAACAGGCGGCGAATCCTCAGCGCTGTTCAACGACAGATATTTGGCTGCCGACGGAATCGAGAATGTAATCAAAGTGCTTGACCAGCTTGACACAGGTAATTTTCCTGACCTCGAATTCATCGAGCTTAATGCCTGCACAAGCGGTTGTGTCGGTGGCGTATTGACGGTTGAGAATCCCTTCATCGCCAAAGCAAGACTCCAGAATCTGCGCAGATATCTTCCGATATCCCAAAACTGGCTCAGACCTGAACCGGGCGAACCCGAAAATTTCGTCCCGAAAGATTACATACTCCCTAACCCGGTTACATATCAACCGGTTGTAGCTCTGTCAGACGACAGGAACGAAGCAATGCGAAAGCTTTCGGAAATCGAAGAGATAGCCGAACATTTGCCCTGCCTTGACTGCGGTTCCTGTGGTGCGCCCAACTGCCATGCTTTTGCTGAGGATATAGTCAACGGTGAAGCTAAGGAAATTGAATGTATCATAAAGATGCGCGAAAAGATGAAAGAAATAATAAAAGAATAGGCTCTTAAGTATAGTTAAAGGACGGTCGTATATGACAGTAAATGAATTTGCAAAGGTTCTTGAACTTGAACAATTAAATATAGCGGATGGTGATAGGAAAATTAACGGTGCATATGCCGGTGATCTGCTCAGCTGGGTAATGGGACGAACGGCAGGCGACAACGTTTGGGTTACTATAATGACTAATCTGAATATTTGTGCTGTTGCGTCTCTTGCAGATGTTGCTTGTATTGTCATTGCGGATAATGCCGAAGTGATGAAGGAAGTAACCGATACCGCAAAGAACAAGAATATAAATCTGTTGAGGTCACCATTACCGATGTATGAGCTTTGTGTTAATATAAATAAGGTGATATAAATGACAGATTTTTATTATGATCTTCATCTTCATTCATGCCTATCGCCTTGCGCTGACAATGACATGACGCCAAAAAATATCGCAGGTATGGCATATCTGAAGGGACTGCAGATTGTTGCTCTTACGGATCACAACACTTGTTCCAATTGTCCTGCCTTTTTCAAAGCCTGTAAAAAATACGGTATTGTTCCGGTTGCAGGGATGGAACTGACGACGGCTGAGGAAATCCATTTGATTTGCCTGTTCCCTACACTCAAAGCAGCTATGAAATTTGACAGCGTAGTCAGAAACCATAGAACACCAATAAAAAACCGTCCTGATATTTTCGGCGAGCAAATTATAATGGATGAAAATGATGAGATAACAGGCTATGATGTAAATCTGCTTTCGTTTGCAACCGACCTGACACTTGAGGATGCTTATAAAGCAGTTGATTCATTTGGTGGTGCAAGTTATCCTGCTCATATTGACAGGGAAGCTAACGGAATAATTGCTATCCTTGGATCGTTCCCAGAAGAACCTGCATTTTCTTGTGTCGAAATACATGATATGACTTTGGTTGATGCTCTGAAAAAAACCAATCCGATAATAAAAAATAAGTTGGTAATAAACAGCTCCGATGCGCATTATCTGACTGATATAAATGAAGCTGTCAACAGCGTTGCGTTAAATTGCGACATAAGCAAAGCAAACCATATAAGAGAAAAATTAGTAAAAAATTTAATTATTAAAAACAATAAAGTACATTAAAAAGTTGTTAACAAAACATTTACTATTTAATCGATAAAAAACTACTGATAAAATCAACAAAGGTACTTGAAAATATACGAAATAAGTATTATAATGCTGAAGATGGTGTTGTGATGCCGAACACAACATCAGATGAAACGGTTTTACCGGATTAATGAATTACAACAATCAAATAAATTATTTTTTTGTCTAAATTTATTCGATCAAACAATAAATTAAATTTGCGGCAGTATAGGGGGATAATAGTTTAATGAAGAAAAAATTGACTACAGTTATGTTTTGCGGTACAAAAGAGCAGGAAATGAAGCTCATAAAGGTCATCGAAAAGTACAGCGAGACAAAAGGCGCAACAATGCCGATACTCCAGGAAGCGCAGGAAATCTACGGCTACCTTCCGATTGAGGTACAAAAAATCGTATCCGACAACACAGGAATACCTCTCGAGGAAATTTATGGGATAGTTTCATTCTATTCACAATTTACACTTAATCCAAAGGGCAAGTATGCAATAAGTGTTTGCCTCGGTACTGCTTGCTATGTTAAAGGCAGCGGCGAAATTCTCAGCAAGGTATCTGAAATTCTCGGTATCCAACAGGGAAACTCAAGCGCAGACGGTAAATATTCGCTTGATGCAACACGCTGTATCGGCGCATGTGGTCTTGCACCTGTTATGACAGTAAATGATGATGTATACGGCAGGCTTACAAAAGAGGATGTTGGCAGTATACTTGCAAAATATACAAACTGAAATATATGAAGGAGCTGTCGCTTAATATACTGGATATAACTCAGAATTCGATTAAAGCAGGAGCTAAGAATATATCAATTTTCCTTGATGAAGATACAAATTATAAGCTTACACTGAGGATTATTGATGATGGCTGCGGTATGACTGCCGAAGTCGTTGAGAGGGTAAAAAATCCTTTCTTTACTTCACGCACAACCCGTAAGGTCGGACTTGGTATACCTTTTCTGACACTTGCTGCAGAACAGACAGGTGGTGGGGTTTCAATTGAATCCTTTTCAGAGTCGGAATACCCCGAAAATCACGGTACAACAATTACAGCGACATTTGATTTACAACATATCGATTTTACGCCTCTCGGAGATATGGTAACAACAATCAGTCTGCTGATTCATGGAAATCCCGGACTGGATTTCGAATTCAGACATACAAAACCGAGTGCGGTTGTTGAATTGTCAACAAGACAGATGCTAGAGGTTCTTGGCGAAATACCTCTTGACTCACCGGAAGTGATTGAGTGGATAAGAGAAAGTCTTGCCGAACAGTATTTAACTTTCTACGGTGATTGATACTTTTAGTATTTTATAATTATGAAAGGAATTTATTTATGAAAACATTAGCTGAACTTGCGGCACTTAGAGATAAAATGAAAGATAAAGTCGCACTTCGCGAAGGCACAGGCGAAAAGAGAATTGTTGTTGGTATGGCAACCTGTGGAATAGCTGCAGGAGCAAGACCGGTTCTTAATGCTTTTGTTGTAGCTATTAATGAAGCAGGGCTTACCGGTAATGTTACGGTTACTCAGACAGGATGCATCGGTATCTGTCAGTATGAGCCTGTTGTTGAGGTTTACGAAAGCGGCAAAGAAAAAGTCACATATGTTAAAATGACTTCTGAAAAAGCACAGAAAGTAATTGAAGAGCATATCAAAGGCGGAAGACCGGTAAAAGAATACACAATTGGCGAAATTAAACACTAAGATGGGAGAAAAAAGCACATTATGATACGTTCACATGTTCTAATTTGCGGCGGTACAGGCTGTACTTCTTCCGGTAGCGTTGCTTTGAAGGAAGCTCTTGCAAGCGAACTGAAGGCAAAAGGACTTGACGAAGAAGTTAAAATAGTAATGACCGGATGTTTTGGTTTGTGTGCACTCGGACCGATTATGATCGTTTATCCGGACGGCACATTCTACAGCAGAGTAACAATAAATGATATTCCTGAAATCGTTGATGAACATTTGTTGAAAGGCAGAATTGTTGATCGCCTTGTTTACAACGATACAACAGTTGAAGTTGAAGAAGGCGCACATATATCACTCAATGATACTACCTTCTACAAAAAGCAGAAGCGTGTTGCACTCCGCAACTGCGGTGTTATAAATCCCGAAGTTGTTGATGAATACATAGCTATGGATGGTTATCAGGCTCTTGGTAAGGTTCTTACCGAGATGTCACCCGCACAGGTTATCCAGCTGATGAAGGACAGCGGCCTTCGTGGCAGAGGCGGCGGTGGTTTCCCGACAGGTATGAAGTGGGACTTCGCAGCGAAGAGTGTTTCTGACAAAAAATATGTTGTATGTAACGCCGACGAAGGTGACCCCGGTGCATTTATGGACCGATCTGTCCTTGAAGGCGATCCACATGCGGTTATCGAAGCTATGGCTATTGCAGGTTATGCAATCGGTGCCGATGAAGGTTATATATATGTCCGTGCGGAATATCCGATCGCTATAAAGCGTCTGACAATTGCTATTGCTCAGGCAAGAGAATACGGATTGCTTGGTAAAGATATTTTTTCAACAAGCTTCAATTTTGATATCCAGCTAAGATTCGGTGCAGGTGCATTCGTCTGCGGCGAGGAAACAGCGCTTCTTACTTCAATTGAAGGCAACAGAGGTGAACCGAGACCCCGTCCTCCGTTCCCTGCGGTAAAAGGTCTTTTCGGTCAGCCTACAATTATAAATAACGTTGAAACCTTTGCAAACATTCCTCAGATTATACTCAAGGGTGCCGAATGGTTTGCATCAATGGGTACTGAAAAATCAAAGGGTACAAAGGTATTTGCACTCGGTGGTAAAATCACACACACCGGACTTGTTGAAATTCCGATGGGAACTACACTCCGTGAAATCGTTGAAGAAATCGGCGGCGGTGTTCCTAACGGCAAGAAGTTCAAAGCAGCTCAGACAGGCGGACCTTCAGGCGGATGTATTCCCGCATCACATATCGACACACCTATCGATTATGATAACCTTATTGCCATCGGCTCCATGATGGGCAGCGGCGGTCTTATCGTTATGGATGAAGATAACTGTATGGTTGACATCGCAAAATTCTTCCTTGAGTTCACTGTTGATGAATCCTGCGGAAAATGTACACCCTGCCGTATCGGCACAAGAAGAATGCTTGAGCTTCTTACTAAGATAACAAACGGAAACGGTACTCTCGAAGATATCGACCATCTTGAAGAGCTTGCAAAGCATATCAAAGCAACCGCACTTTGCGGACTTGGTCAGACAGCTCCCAACCCTGTTCTTTCAACACTGAGATATTTCAGAGATGAATATATTGCACATGTTGTTGAAAAGAGATGTCCCGCAGGAGTTTGCAAGAACCTTGTTTCTTACGAAATAGTTGCAGACAAGTGCAAAGGCTGTACAGCATGTAGGAGAGCTTGCCCGGTTGGTGCAATAAGCGGTGAAGTTAAACAGTCTCACATTATTGACAAAAATAAATGTATTAAGTGCGGAGTTTGCGTAACCAAGTGCAAATTTGACGCAATAATCAGAAAATAAGGAGTAGAAAGTTTGAAAATAAATTTTCAAACTATGGGGTTCGTGCCTTTTCGCCCTCCGAATAGTTTACTATTCGGTGTATTAAGGCGAAAGTTTTACTTCATAAAACACAGCACAATTCCCAATCACTATGAAAGGAATAGTTATAACTATGAATGTAAATGTAAAAATAAACGGTGTTAGCTACTCTGTACCGAGAAACGCAACAATTCTGGAAGCCTGCAAAGCTGCCTCTATCCATATACCTACATTATGCTATCTCAAAGGCTTGAGTGAAATCGGTGCCTGCCGCATGTGCCTTGTTGAAGTCAAGGGTGCGAGATCAATGGTTGCTTCCTGTGTTGCACCCGTTAACGAAGGTATGGAGATATTCACAAATACTCCTGCGATCAGAAGAGCAAGAAAGATGAACCTTGAGCTTATTCTTTCCGACCATGATAAGAACTGTCTTAACTGTGCAAGAAACCAGAGTTGCGAGCTTCAGAGATATTGCAGAGAATATGGTGTCGAAGACCAGAATTACTTCACAGGTAAGGTCAATGAATTCCGGAAGGATAATTCTACATTGGCTATTGTCCGTGATAATAATAAATGTATACTTTGCCGCCGTTGCGTTGCAGCCTGTCAGGTTCAGCAGAAGGTTGGCGTAATCGGCGTTAACGATCGTGGCTTTGACACACATATTGGCTGCGCATTTGAAAAGAATCTTGGTGATTCACCCTGTATTCTTTGCGGTCAGTGCGTAGTTGTCTGCCCGACAGGTGCGCTTGTTGAAAAAGGACAAACCGACGATGTTCTTAATGCAGTTGCAGATAAAACAAAACATGCACTCGTCTGCACAGCTCCGTCAGTTAGAGCAACACTTGGCGAATGCTTCGGTATGGCTCCCGGCACTGATGTCGAAGGTAAGATGGTTGCGGCACTCAGAAGACTCGGCTTTGAAGGCGTATTCAATATGAACCTAACAGCCGACCTTACAATTATGGAAGAAGCAACCGAGCTTATTGAGAGAATCCAGAATGGCGGAAAGCTTCCGTTGATTACATCCTGTTCACCCGGATGGATTAAGTATTGCGAACATTATTATCCCGAGTTTATCGAGAATCTTTCAAGCTGCAAATCTCCTCAACAGATGTTTGGCGCGCTTGCAAAGACATATTATGCTCATAAAATGGGCTGGGATCCGGAAGATATCGTATTTGTATCGGTTATCCCTTGTACAGCAAAGAAATTCGAAGTTAAGCGTGAAGGTCAGTCAGCGGCCGGTGTTTACGACGTTGATTATGCGATCACAACGCGCGAGCTTGGCAAGATGATAAAGAGAAGCGGAATTGCATTCGACGAGCTTCCTGATGAAGAATTTGATAATCCGTTCAGTATCGGTTCAGGCGCAGGTGCGATATTTGGTGCAACCGGCGGTGTTATGGAAGCTGCTCTTCGTACAGCTGCTGAAGTTATCCTTCAGAAACCCCTTGAGGTGCTTGATTTCACTGAGGTTCGCGGCATCGCAGGTATTAAGAAGGCAACTTATAAAATCGGTGATTTTGAGCTTAATGTTGCGGTTGCAAGCGGTACGGCTAATGCAGCTGAACTGCTCGATCTCGTAAAGAGCGGCAAAGAAACCTTCCACTTCATAGAGATCATGGCATGTCCGGGTGGATGTGTAAATGGTGGTGGTCAGCCGACACAGCCTTCATATGTGCTTAATAATATCAACCTTCGCGAAGTCAGAGCAAAGGTTCTCTATAATGCGGACAAAGACCTTCCTTTAAGAAAGTCGCATGAAAATGCACAGGTTAAAGCAATTTACGATGAGTTCCTTGGCAAACCGGGCAGCCACAAGGCTCATGAAATTCTGCATACCTTCTATGTAAAAAGAGGGAAGTAAGAAGTATTATCTAAAAATTTTATACGGTCGGGGTACACCCCGACCGTATAAAAGCAAAGTTAAAATAACACAAAAAATCTTACTAATACTGAAAAAGTGCTTGACAAACAGTGTATTGTATGATAAAATTCTAAAGTCGCTTACGAAAGCAATAAACTGAATATCTGCACCTTTAGCTCAGCTGGTAGAGCAACTGACTCTTAATCAGTGGGTCCGGGGTTCGAGTCCCCGAAGGTGCACCAAATATGTGGCAAGCCGTAATGTACCATGAACACTGAACAATGAACAATTAACAATATATGATGGAAGCAAAAAAGCAAAGCCACATACTTGTACTGTTCAATGTTCAGTGTTCATTTTTCATTGTTAAATGTAAAATATGGGAGAATATAAATGTATAAGGAAAGTATTTTAAGCGAAAAATCTTTGTATTTTGCAGCAAGCACAGTGAAGTTTTGTATTAAAGTTAATAAGGAAACTAACGAGAATATTATAACTAAACAATTGATACGCTTGTCAACAAGCATTGGAGCAAATATATGTGAAGTTAATTATGGTATTAGTAAATCTGATTTTATATCAAAAATGCAAATTGCGATGAAGTAAGCTGTTGAAAGCGAATATTGGATGAAATTGTTATATAAGGCAGAATATGTTGCAGAAAATGATGTAATTTATTTAATAAATGGTTGTAAAGAGATACAACAAATTTTAGTTTCTACATTAAAAACTGCAAAACAAAATAAAGAATTATAAACCAGTTGTAGTTATATAAACACAACAGGTTTTCTTTATAATAGAATTTCTTAACCTTTTTCTTATTCGACTTGACATTCTAGTTTTATATTTTATAATGGAAGCATAAGAAGTTTTGAAAGGATCAGGTATATGAAAAATATTGTTGTAGTGGGATTCGGTGGCATGGGTTCGTGGCATGTCGAATATATCCTTAAAAGCGATGTAGTTAAGCTCCTCGGTATTTATGATATAAAGGAATCCAGATCTGAAGCAGCAAGAACCAGAGGAATTTATGCGTTCTCATCGCTTGATGAGGTTCTTGCTGATGCAAGAGTTGATATTGTTCTGATTGCAACACCAAACGATGTCCATAAGGAGATTGCGGTTAAAGCACTTAACGCAGGGAAAAATGTTATATCGGAAAAACCGGTTACATTATCGAGCAGTAATCTTCAGGAGATGATCGATGCTTCTGTAAAGTCAGGCAAGCTGTTCACAGTACATCAGAACAGACGCTGGGACTGCGATTATCTTGCTGTAAAGCAGATTTATGAAAGCGGAATTCTTGGTTATGTATTTAATATAGAATCACGTGTACATGGCTCAAGGGGCATCCCAGGCGACTGGAGAGGCAAGAAGGAACAAGGCGGCGGTATGATGCTTGACTGGGGTGTTCATATAATCGACCAGATTCTGATGATGGTCAAGGGTAAAATAACCCGGCTTTATGCGCATTTTGACCATATTACGAATTATGAGGTCGACGATGGCTTCAAGCTTGAACTTATCTTTGATAACAGTTTGCGTGTTTTTCTTGAAGTCGGAACCAGCAATTTCGTATCGCTTCCGAGATGGTATATGCAGGGCGAAAATGGTACGACAGTTCTGAACGACTTTGCCTGCGAAGGCAGAACGGTTTGTGTCGAGAACTGGGATGAGAAGGATGTTATCCCCGTCAAAACAGCAGCCGGTCTTACAAAAACAATGGCACCTCGTAAAGACGACGCAATAGTAACTCACAGCATTCCTCAGATAGAATCCGATGTTCACGATTTTTACCGTAATGTTGTTAAGGCTGTAGACGGTATCCAACCTCAGCTTATAACCCATCAACAGTTGATGCGTGTTATGAAGGTCATGGAAGCAGCATTCAAATCTGACGAACTTGGTCAGACATTGACAGTCGAATTATAAATATATATTAAACTAACAAATGAATTGTGATTTTATTAATTTAAAAAAAGCCAAAAAGCATAGGCTTTTTTCAAATTGCCAAAGTAATTCATTTATTAGTTTTATATAGAACAAAAATCGGGAAGCAATGCTTCCCGATTTTTGTGTGTAAACTGATTTTTTTGAGATTTTGGATTAAAGGCTGCTTCCGTTGTTTGATTGAATAGCTGCTAAGCATTCGTCGCAAACTAACTTGCCTTTAAACATAATAACTTTTTCCGTGCTGCCGCAGAAAATGCAAGACGGATTGAATTTTCTGATGACGATTTTATCACCATCAGCGAAAATTTCGACAGGATCTTTTTCGTTGATACCCAAGGTTTTTCTGAGTTCCATTGGAATAACAACTCTCCCAAGCTCGTCGATTTTTCTTACAATGCCAAGTAATTTCATAACATTTGCTCCTTTCCATAGGTTACAATTATAAAATAGCACAAATTATACCAAAAGTCAACACCTTGCATCATTAATTTACAATTTAGTCATAGATCAAATGATGATAGATTGTCAATGACAAAATTAATAACAAAGTATCGCTAACAAACATATAATCAGACTAAATTTATCAAATCATTGATGCCTTCTAAAACAATATCCCCTCTGTTCTCTTCGGTAACATCTTCTTCTTTTGTTTCGCCTGTAAGTACGAGGATTGATAAAATTCCATTGTTCTTTCCAAGAGCGATATCAGTGTAGAGTCTGTCACCAACCATAGCCATCTCATCGAATGAGAAATTACAAAGCCTTGCCATCATATCCGCGCTTTCCTTATGGGGTTTACCGAAATATCTCGGAGTTTTGCCTGTTGATGCGGTTATTAATGAACAAATAGCACCGCTGTCGGGAATAAATCCGGTTTCGGTAGGGCAGTTGAAGTCAGGATGTGTTGAATAGAATAATGCTCCATTACGAATAAGAGTACATGCTTTTTCAAGTTTATCATATGTGAGTGTGGTATCAAAGCTTGAAATAACAATATCGCCCTGATTTCCATCGGTAAGATTAATACCTGCCTCAATGAAACTTTTTTCAAGGGCGGGAGTACCGACAAGGTATACGCTTTGTCCGGGGTGATTGGATTTTATGAAATCAATAGTAACATCACCGCTTGTAACAATATCTGACAATTCGACTTCATAACCCAAACGTTTCAACTTATCGAGGTAGATCGACTTGGATTTTGATGCGTTATTAGTAAAATAAAGAATTTTTCGTCTGTTTTTTTTAATTTTGCTGATGAATTCTCTTGAGCCGGATAATACCTTATCGCCAAGATAAATTGTACCATCCATGTCAAGTATAAATACGCGGATATCTTTGAGTTTCGCCAGTGTGTCTGCTGAGTTTGAAACCATGAATTTTAACCTCTGTGAAATTTTAATAATCCTTAAATAAAATATAATTTTATTACATTTATATTTTATCATATGTCGAAATAAATTGCAAGGAGTTTTTATAAAAAAGAACCATTATGTATATAAATGTTAGGTTGAACAAAAAATAAAGGCAGTAATTATGCAATATGTATAAAATTCTGACCAATACATAAAACGTTGAACAAAACTATGTTCAGATTTCGCATTTACAAATTTTATTATACTGACAAACGAGTCTTGATGAGGGAATCTTGTTTTTGTTATACATATAAAACTATAAATGAATTACCTCAGCAATTTGAAAATTGCCTATGCTCTTTAGCTTTTTTCAAATTAATAAAATCACAATTCATTTGTTAATTTAATATAGTATACTATAAATACATTTTATACAGCTATTGTAAAAAATGTGTGATAGAATGATGACACCTTTGGATAATCTATTGCTTATTTTTTTCTTATATGGTAATATATAAGCAACTTGAAAAAGAAGAATTAAAATTCTTATGATAATTTCGTGAAAAGCTCTTCCAAACATTAAGAAGGAGAATTTTTCGTATAAAATTAAAGTGTTGTTTATTATATACGAAAAACATATATTAAAATGAAGGGTATAGAAGGTAAAAAGTTTTACATCAGTGTGGATCTTGAAGGTGTCGCCTGCGTCGTCGGCTTTCCCGGGCAGGGACTCGGCACTGAAAGACAACTAACCTTTGCCGCACAACAGGGAGTACGTGAAGCAAATGCGGTTGCGGCTGCATTATTTGATTGCGGAGCTTCAGAGGTCTGGATATGGGACTGCCATGGAAGCGGTGTAAACCTCGATTATACACAACTCGACAAACGTTGCAGAATTGTTCTCGGCAGTGGATGCGGTACCCGTTTTCCTTTGATAGACGAAACCTTCGGTGGTATTATTATGATCGGTTATCATGCTTACGATTCAATAAAATCAACGCTTTCTCATGTGTACTCCTCAACTATATTTCAATACATGAAAATTAACGGAAAAAATGTTGGTGAAATTGATATAGACTCAGCATTTGCCGGTAAGCATGGTGTCCCCTTGATGCTCGTTGTAGGCGATGATGCATTATCAGCACAAGCTAAGGTAAATTTTCCGGATGCAGTTTCGGTTGAGACAAAGAAATCGCTTGGCTGGAATACAGCAATAAGCAAGCACCCTATTGCACTAACAGAAGAAATCTATGATGCGACAATTACTGCCTGTGAAAATATTGCAGCGATGAAATATTTTACGATCCCCGAGCCGTTTATTCTGGAAATAAGATATAAAAGAATAGAAAATGCTCAAAATTGCGGATATCATGATATTAATGGGAAATCTTTTGAGATTGTTGATGAATACACACGAAAAGGAACCTTAGAAACTATTGAAAGAATGTTTTGGTGAAAGGAACTTGCTATATATGACTGATGCATGGTTGACTCCCGGGCAAAAAAGAAGACAGGAAAAGCAAAAAATATATATGCCGCTTCAAACGTTGAATTTTGATTTCATTTACCCGAACAGCCCGGTCGAGTTTGTCGACGGTTATATTTGCTATGAAACAGAATCCTATCGTTATTATGCTGTTTTGAAGCTTCAGAATGTAGGACAGAAAAAAATAAAGAGTGTTGAAATCAAATTTTTATGTTACCAATATGCTAATATACCTTATGAAAAAATCAGTTTCGTTTATTCCTTTGATAAAAAGACATTAGGAAAAATAATAGAGAAAGACAAAGAAAACGAAAAGAAATTATTTCTTCACAAAGAAAAACCGCGTCCATTTATAGAACACGGCGACATTTTCGGAGATGAAGTATATATCGAACTTCCGGACAGCTATTTTAAACGAATCGAGCTTGAGTTGATAACTGTAAGCTTTGAGGACGGAGAAAAAATTAAATTCGAGAGTTTACAATCTTACCGAGGCAAGAAATTTTCTCAGATGAATGATAAAAAAAAGTACGCCTACGAACGTGTTAATATTTACAGAGCTATCGAAGAAGAGTTTCCTATAAAGAATTTGCCGATAGCATTTGAAAACGCATGGTTATGCTGTTGCGGTCAGAAAAATATCATAAGTGATACAAGCTGCAGCCGCTGTCATCGCAGCCTTGATTGGCAGCTGTCAAATATTAATGAGGATTTTTTTGACAATGTTATCAAGCAGGAAAATGATGATCCGGGCAGCTTCCCGAATTACAAGAATTTTCTCAAAGCTTCCTTCAAGAGCGGAATGAATAACTATATTAATGAAATCGAGCTTGAAAAAAAACGCAAAATGGCAGAACAGGCAGAAGCTAATCTGAAGATACAGATGGAATTGAAAGAAAAGAAATTACACCAGCTTTTACCGCGTATTGCTCTTTATTTTGCAGCTGTTTGGATTCTTATTATGATTCTAACCTTTATCGTAAATACAAGATAGTATATTCGAAAAACATACAGCAGTGATGTAGAACGCATCACTGCTGTTTTATTAATTGATGTTTTAATTATATCGTTTGAAAACAGTAAACAACATTCGTATTTTCATATATATTATCTTTTAATAAAATTAATTTATCTTACCGCATAACGTTGAATGATTGTACAAGGTTTAATTTACCGTAACCCCATTGCGTGTTGGGGAATATAGTACCTTCTATACGCGTAGCTCCTCTGATCAGATATGCCTTTATTTGAGATGTACTTAATGCAATATCATTACCTTCAACTATACCCCATTGAAGCATCAAAGCGCAAGCTCCTGCAGTAATTGCTGCTGCGACGCTTGTTCCGCTCATTAAACCATAGCCATACGGATAGAACCCACCAACATTAACTCCAGGCGCTACAAGGTCGGGGGACATTGCCGGAAGTCGGGTGGGACCCCATGATGAATCTATGAACAGAGTGTTATCAAGAGAATTATATGCTCCGCAAGTAATAACTCCAACTGCTGTTCCAGGTATTAAAATTGTATAATTTGGTGTCGGAGTAAGGAATTCTACACCAGGTGAAACAAATCCGGTGATAGGAAGATACGAATGATATTCACCATTCACGATATAATCACCATGTATTGTGATAATCCATACTCCTGTGGTGGGTTTTAATATTTTTATTATTGTTGCCTGACCGCCAAGTCCTCGTGTAGGATAGATATATTCAACAATAACTGTTGATCTTTCTAAAATTAACTTAGCTTCATATCGAACTCCTGATTTTACAGGGATTCGATTTATTTTTTCTCCGGTAGGTGATCTTATAGAAACGGATAATCTGTCAGGTGAATAATTCCATGTATTAATAAAAATATCACTTGAATTTTCGCTGACTTTTAACTCAATATTTTGTACTTGATTTGTTTCTGTTATGTATCCATTAGTATGATGTTTTGCCTGACTTTCATTACCTGCAGCAATACAAATACACACACCTGTTATTTTACTTATCCCGCTTAAGTAATCTTCAAACAGTGAAAACCCGTTATGTCCTCCGAGATTAGTCCCAAGGCCTATACAGATTACAACCGGCCGTCCAAGCTCCTGAGATTTTTTCAATATGTACTCAATACCTATCATTATGGAAATTGATTCATATGCATGTTCCTGCTCTGGTGGTATAAGCCATTTCTCATAATAATACGGGCTTGCTTTTTTAAGTTTAACAATAAGCAATTCTGAGTCAGGTGCAGCTCCGATGAAATTATCAAGCTCACGACCGGCAGCAATTGAAGCTAAGAAAGTACCATGCCCTGAAGTATCCGTTTCGGGTACAATTGATAAAGGATTATCAGATTTCAATGCTGAATTTATTTCCTCTTGAGTATATTCTATTCCGAACGGTAATTCATACGGTACTATACCTCTAAGTGTCTGATCATAAATTGCCTTTATCTTACTTGAACCATCTTCGTATTTAAATACTTCATTTGTATAATCGATACCGGTATCAATTATTCCGACCAGAACGCCTTGACCTCGCAAATTTAAATACGGTTGTTGCTGCATTTGTATAATTCCGGATGCTTCAAGTGCTTGCTTATCTAATAAACCGAGAACTATAGATTCTGAGCTTGTAAAATAAGAACCTATATTACTTATAACAGTTTTAAGAGAACCTTTTTTTGTATAGGCGACTAAATAGTCACCGGTTAATACTTTCGTTGGTAATATATAAGGCTTATCTTTAAGATATTCAATAAAATAAACACTGTTCTGTACTATAAAAGCCACTGTATCCGGAGAATCAACAAATTCTTTCAACCGTTCCGTATCTATCATGTCAGATTCCATTCCTTCCACAGAATTATCAATTATGTATTAATATATATTTATACTTCACGCATCAGAATGAAGGATTGAATCAAATTCAACCTGCCGTAACCCCATTGGGTATTCGGATAAATTAATCCTTCAGCTCTTGTTGCACCTCTGATCAGATAGGCTCTTATCTGATAGGTACTTAAAGCAATGTCATTCTTTTCAACGATACCCCATTGCAGCATCAATGCCGCCGCTCCTGCAGTAATTGCATTTGCAACACTTGTACCGCTCATTCTACCTATACCGGTTGGAAAATAGCCTTCAACATCAACTGCGGGAGCAACAAAGTCGGGAGACATAGACGGCAGGCGTGTCGGTCCCCAGGATGTCTGTGGATACAAGCTGTTGTCAAGTGAATTATAACCTCCGCAGGTTATGGGTCCGATCGCAGTTCCGGGAACAACAATAGTGTAGTTGGGATTGGGTGTCAGGAATTCTACGTTAGGCGATATAAAATTTGTTATTGGCAGCCAGGTATGGTATTCACCGTTTAGAATAAGATCACCATAAACGATAATTGTCCATATACCCGGAGTTGCACTAATAAGCTTGATAACAGTAAGCTGCCCGCCGTTTCCTCTTGTCGGGAAAATATATTCAACAATAACCGTTGCCCGTTCGAGAACCAGTTTTGCTTCATATCTCGTTCCTGTTTTTGCCGGAACTCTGCCAACGAGCTCACCGGTTGGAGATTTAATAGAAACCGATAATCTGTCAGGGGCATTATTCCAGACAGTCATATATACATCAGTTGGATTGTCTCCGATCCTAAGTTCAATGTTTTGAGATTCATCCTCTTTTGCAATCGTACCCTGCATATGATGTCTTGCCTGACTTTCATTACCGGCTGCGGTGCAGAGACAAATTCCGGTTAGACTGCTTATTTTGCTCAGATACTCTTCAAAAAGTGTGAATCCGTCATGACCGCCGAGATTTGTTCCCACTCCCAGACAGATGACAACAGGCCTACCAAGCTCCTGTGCTTTTTTTAATATATATTCAACACCGACCATGATTGCTGAGGATTCGAAAACATTATCCTGCTCGGGTGGTATCAGATATTTTTCAAGATAATATGATCGGGCTTTTTTCAGCTTGACAATAAGAAGCTCCGAATCCGGTGCAGCACCGATAAAATTGTCAATTTCGCGCCCGGCAGCAATTGAAGCAAGAAAAGTTCCGTGACCGACAGTATCCGTTTGCGGTACGATAGAATAAGGATTATCGGAAGCTAACGCTTCATTTATCATTTCCTGTGTGTATTCTGTTCCGATACTCAAATTATACGGTACAGTGCCTCTTACCGTTTGATCGAAAATACCTACGATTTTGCTTGTTCCGTCTTCGTATTTGAAAATGTCAAGAGTATAATCTATACCAGTATCAACAATGCCAACCAGTACACCCTGACCTCTGAGGTCAAGAAACGGCTGCTGCTGAACCTGAATAATACCTGAAGCCTCGAGTGCCTGATATCCCATAAGACCGCATACAAACGACTCTGAGCTTACAAATGAGGAACCCAGATCTATTATAACATCATCAATATATGACTTGTCAACATACGAAACAAGATATCCACCCGTAAGAACGGTGGTCGGGTATATGTATGGTTTATCCTTTATATATTCAATGAAGTATTCACTGTTCTGTGCAATAAAATCAACAGTATTCGGTGCATCAATGAATTCACCTATCGAATTGTATCCGTTCAAAAAATCCACCACCTCATATTATATATTCGTTTGCATCATTTTAAAACTTTGCAGAAGGTTCATTCTGCCATAGCCCCATTGAGTATTCGGATATTCTGTATTGGGTGAACGGTTGCAACCTCTGATAAGATATGCTCTTATCTGAAAGGTGCTTATCGCTATTTCATTCTTTTTGACAATCCCCCATTGCAGCATCAATGCACCTGCTCCTGTTGTTATTGCGGAAGCAACGCTTGTACCGTTTAGCTTCCCATAACCATCAGGAAAGACACCGCCAACATTTACACCCGGTGAAACGAAATCAGGAAGCATGATAGAAATTCTTGAAGGACCCCATGATGATAATTCATATAGGCTGTTATTTAATGTATTATATGCTCCGCAGCATATAGGACCGATGGCTGTTGCAGGCACAACAATAGTATAGTTTGGATTGGGTGAAACGAATTCAACATCAGGAGGGCCGAGTCCTGTAAGAGGAAGCCATGCATGTACAGTCCCATCTATAATTATATCCCCGTATACAAAAACAATCCAAATACCGGCAGTCGGTTCAATTATTTTTACAACAGTATTCTGACTGCCCATACCGCGTGTCGGGAAAGTGTATTCGACTATAACAACACAGTTTTCATCTGTCAGCCTTGCAGTAAAGATTGTATTTGTTTTTGCGGGAATACGATTTATGAATTCGCCGTTTGGCGACATTATTGCCACAGAAAGTCTGTCGGGTGCATTGTTCCATATCGATAAATAAATATCCTGTGAGTTTTCTCCGACTTGAATTTCAATTTTCTGATTGTCCTCTGCTTTATCAATAAATCCTAAAAAATGATGCTTTGCCTGGCTTTCATTGCCTCCTGCAATACAAAGACATACTCCGGCGAACTTGCTGATATGACTCAGATACTCTTCAAAAATCGAAAAACCGTTATGACTGCTCAGATTTGTTCCCAACCCGAGGCAAATTGCAACCGGTCTGTTGAGTTCCTGTGCTTTCCCGAGTATGTATTCGATACCTGCAATAACAGTAGATGATTCGTAGACATTTTCCTGTTCGGGTGGGATAAGATATTTCTCGATATAATAAGGACGTGCTTTTCTGAGCTTGACTACAATTAATTCTGCTTCGGGAGCTGCTCCGATAAAATCGTCTACCTCATTGCCTGCGGCAAGCGATGCAAGAAATGTACCGTGACCGACCGTATCCTGCTCAGGTACAATAGAATAAGGATTTTCGGAGTTCAGTGCATCATTAATCTGTTCTCTTGTATATTCTGTTCCGATGGATAATTCATACGGGCCGTTACCTATGACAGTCTGGTCGTATATACCGACGATTTTACTTGAACCGTCAGCATATCTGAAAACATCATTCGTATAATCTATTCCTGTGTCCACAATACCGATTAGAACACCTTGACCTCTTAGATTGAGTGTATTTTTCTGCTGCACCTGTGTTATCCCCGAAGCATCAAGAGCCTGTTGGTCAAGCAGTCCTAACACAACAGATAAGCTGATATAGCTTTGACCAAGATCACGTATTACTTCATCAAGATTTTTTCTGTCAGTATAAGCAACCTTATAACCGCCGCGGTAAGCATGTGTTGCAACTATTTCCGGATGCGCTTTCATATAATTATCGAAATATTCGTTGTCTTCTACAATAAAATCAACTATATTAGGTGAAGTAAAAAAATCATTTTCTTGGTCGTTAAAATTCATTGCATTCTCCAAATAGGTAATATTTTTTAATAAAAACTGTCCAGATTGTCCAGACTGAATTTGATTTCATGCCAGCCGAAAATATCCCATGCATAACCCGAAATCGTATTCTCATAAATAACAGTCGGATAAAACCAGAAGGCACTGTTTGTGCGGAGCCAAACATAAATATATTTATCTAAATAGTGATAGAGTAGATCCGGATTGCAGTTCTTCAGAATTGAGCTGTAGTTAGGTATCGTATTTGGTGCAGGAGATGGCGGCATCTTTTTTTCTTGTGACAAATTCTCAGCCAAATAACTCACCTCGAATATATAATTATTTATTAGCTTTATATTATTATATGAGGTTTTAGGACGAAAAGTACACATACAATAGAATATATCTGTTTGTTTTATCATAATATGTATTGAATATAATACTACTTCTCATAAGAAACAATAGAAAAAATTCAACGAAAAAGTCCGTAAATCAAGGACTTTTCCTCGAATTTTATCACCGTTTTTAAATCGAATGAGTATAAGCCAGTTTATTAATTTAATATAGATTAGGAGCAGCATATGAACTCAAGTAATACACCTGATATAGGCAGCCTGCAGGTTGCGGTTTATGCGACTGATATCGGAAAGCCAATTAACAATGCGCAAGTAAGAATCACACTGTTTAACGAAAGACAACCGGTTATTGAAGAATTACAAACAGATATCTCAGGTCAGACTCAGCTTGTCGAGCTGCCTGCGCCACCGCTGGAATATTCGCAACAGCCGAATGAACCTCAGCCATACAGCGAATATGACGTCAGTGTTGTTTTCGAGGGATATAAACCGGCGATTATACAGGGAGTACAGATATTACCCGACAGTATTGCATATCAGAATGTTAATTTATTTCCGCTCGAAGTCCCCGGAGAACCGGTTGAGTCGATTGATATCGAAGCTCATACACTGTATGGAACCTTCCCACCGAAAATTCCCGAGGAATCTGTAAAACCGCTGCCTGAATCCAAGGGATTTGTTGTGCTGCCTAAGGTTGTCGTGCCTGAATATGTTGTTGTTCATGCAGGGGTACCGACTAACAATAGAGCGCCGAATTACTGGATACCTTTCACTGATTACATAAAGAATGTTGCAAGCTGTGAAATCTACTCAACCTGGCCGGATTCAACGATAAGAGCGAATGTATTGGCGATCATCTCCTTCACATTAAACAGAGTATACACCGAATGGTACCGCGGTAAGGGGTATTACTTTACAATAACCAATTCAACCGCATATGACCAGGCATTTGTTTATGGCAGGAATATATACCGCAATATATCAAACATAGTTGATCAGATATTCACCACCTTTGTTACCAAGCCTGATATTAAGCAGCCGCTGTTTACGCAGTATTGTGATGGCTCGAGATCATCCTGTCCGGGTTGGTTATCGCAATGGGGCTCAAAAGAGCTGGGGCAGAGAGGGTATACACCGATAAATATTTTGAAATATTATTACGGTCAGGAAATTTTTCTGCTGGATGCCGAAAAGGTTGAGGGCGTTCCGATCTCATACCCGGGAACACCGCTGAGGGTAGGTTCACGAGGAGCAAATGTACGTACCATACAGCTTCAGTTGAACGCAATCTCAAATAATTATTCCGCAATCCCAAAGCTGAGGGTTGACGGCATCTACGGACCGCTGACAAAGAAATCGGTTGAAACCTTCCAGAGAATATTCAGGCTTCCCGTAACCGGTATTGTTGATTATGCAACCTGGTATCAGATATCAAATATTTTCGTCGCTGTAACAAAGCTGGCAGAGTTATAAAATGGACACATAATTTTTCGCAAATAGATACCCGCTGAAAGAAGCACATTCTCAGCGGGTATATTTGTTTTTATACAAATGTCACTTTAAATTATTATAGATTATGATCATCTTGTTATTATTGCATTCAATAAATTATCTTTACCGGTTCGCAGGGCTGGGCTATTCGCAGCGTTATATCACCGTCAACATCCTTCATCGCAACCCGTATTCCGGCAGTGTTCAGAGACAGGCGGCTTTCCGAAAATGCGATATCAGGCCTGTTGTTATCTCTGCTTAGATGAGCAAGCACTATGCATTTCGCTCCTGCTTCAACTAAAGAGGGAAGATATGTTGCACAATTTTTATTTGATAAATGCCCTCTGTCAGATAGTATCCTCTGCTTCAGATAATATGGATACGCACCGCATTTAAGCATTTGTACATCGTGGTTTGACTCGATTACAATGTAATCACAGCCAAGAAGATTTTCCTTTACGCTTTGAGACAGCTTCCCAATATCGGTTGCATAACCGAGCTTAGTTCCGTTTGCAAGTGTTATGCGGAAGCAGGTGCAGCTGAGCGAATCATGCGGAGTTTCATTTGTTTCAATTACAGTATCATCAAGATATACCTTATCACCGATTTCGTTGTTTATAATACATCCTCCGACATAACAATTATAATTTGATAAAGTTTTTGCGCTGACACTTGTTATAAAGACAGGTATTTTATATTTTTTTGATATTGTTTCAAGTCCTTTAATATGATCAGTATGTTCATGCGTGATGAATATAGCTCTGATTTTACTGAGAGAACTGCCAAGTCTGCCTAGAGCTTCGTTTATAGCACGGCACGAAACACCGGCATCAATCAGAAATTCATCGTGTCCGCTTTTTATATATGTAGCATTACCGCTGGATCCGGAGAACAGCGTATATGCTTCAACATCAATCATGTAAAATCCCTTTCAGCTATTATTTTGTGTAAAGAGCAATGCAAGGTTCAGACCAAAGGACAGCAGCAGAATGTCAATCATAGCAACCAATATTAAGGGTAGAGCAAAAAGCAGCAGATATTTGTTTTGCAAATACCTTTTCTTCTCTTTCTCAGGTGCATCCCATGCTGGCTTTTCTGTTTTAAAACCTTTGTTGCGTATTATATATGTAAGAACTAAAACACCTGCAACAGACAGGTAAATTACAGGCCCCCATATCACTTCAAACATAATTAAAAGGATATATACTGCAAACGACAGTATTGCCCATCCGAATAGTATTACAGCTAATTTCTGATATTCTTTCAACTTGCGATACTCCTTTATTATTCTGTCGGAGGGACAGAAATTCCTGACTCACTCAACATTATAGCACCGTAATTTCTGACAGATAATACACTACAGCTGCCTTTGCCGAAAACACCGTCGATTTTAGACTTATATTCGTTAACCTTTTCACGTGGTACAAATGCCTGGATCGTCCCTGCAAAACCACCCCCGTGAACTCTGCATTTATATCCTTCGCTGAGCGCAAGCGCAAGCGATAATCCCTGCTCGGAAAGGTTTTTGGTTGTATATACATTCTGAAGATATTTAAAGGATGAATCACCTGATGAGGTTGCAAGTGCCAGGAAGGTGTCGATATCACCAAGGTCGAGTGCGGATATTTGCATCGATACACGTTTGTTTTCGTTAAAAAAGTGTATGGTACGCAATACTGCACGGTCACCATATGCTTTACGCAGCTCTGGTATATGTAAATAAAATTCTTTTTCATCGATATCTCTGAGAACAGCTTTTCCGAAATGTTCGGCAATAACCTTCATTTCTTTGGGTACCGACGCATAATCGTCTGTCAGGTCGGCATGGTTCCCGCCTGTGTTTGTAATGCAAAGAGTATATCCGTAATCAGAAAGGCTTTTATCGATTTTTACAACAATCGGTTCTTCGGGATCTTTAAAGTCGATGGCAACAAATCCTCCGACTGCACAAGCGGTCTGGTCCATCAGCCCGCAAGGCTTTCCGAAATAAACATTTTCAGATTGTTGAGCGATTTTTGCTATCTCAACTGCAGAAACCGCGCCGTCATTATACAGAAAATTAAAGATGTTGCCAACCATAACCTCAAAGGCCGCAGATGATGACAGCCCACTGCCGGTCAGAACCTGTGATGTTGTAAATGCATCGAAACCACCGTATTTATAACCTTTTTGCTTGAAAAAAGCGCACATCCCGGCTGTCAGAGCAGTAGATGTACCTTTCTTGAACTTATTGGAGCTGAGACACGCGGCGATTACATAATCTTCCTTGTAACCCTCCGAGGTAATCCGGATAATGTCGCTGTCTCTTTTTGCAACTACAGCAATAATGTCAAGATCAATGGCAGCAGCAATTACTTTACCGTGATTATGGTCGGTATGGTTGCCGCTGATTTCGCTTCTGCCGGGAACCGAAAACAATAACACATCATCTTCACCGTAAATCGAAGTGAAACTGTTGATTGTTTTTATGTATCTGCTTCTGACATATTCAATATTATCATTATAAAGCTTGAAAAAATTCTTATCAAAGTCTCCAGCTTCAATTTTTTCAATCAGTTCGTTTGTTCTCATAATAACCTCACTACTGTTAACTTAATTTTTGTGTTATATAAAACTAATAAGTGAATTATTACAGCAATTTGAAAAATGCCTATACTTTTTGGACTTTTTCAAATTAATAAAATCACAATTCATTTGTTAGTTTAATATAGAATCGTTATTGGTTTAATTTATATAGTTGATTTTCAAATTCAAGTCCGTCTCTTGTTGGTGTTCCGGCTTTACGGGTGTAAAAAGAGGTTTCGGAGATGAAGTCGACAGCAATTCTCGCAGCTATGTTTATGTTTTCATCATTAAGAATTTTTCCGAGCAGAATCGATGCAAATATGTCGCCCGTACCAGGGAAAAAGCAGTCACATCTCGGAGCTGAAACAAAATCGAAATTATTGCTTTTACGGTCATAAATTAATGCGCCAATTTGATCCGCTTTATGAATACCGGTTATAACGACAGCTGAGTATTTATGTTTGGTCTGTATCATATCACCGAGTTCGGCAGCAATGTCTTTCAGCTCATCAATATCCGGCTTGTCATTGTGCGGTCGGTTTGCCAGAATATATGCTTCCGTAACATTAGGAGTTATTATATCAGCTCGGCTGACTAAATATTTCATCCGCTCACACATCAGAGGGGTATAGGTTGAGTAAACATGACCGTTATCCCCCATAACAGGGTCTACAAGCACCAGCTGTTCACCAAAGTCATCAATTGCGTTGTTTACAATATCAATCTGCTTTTCATTTGCAAGAAAACCGCTGTAAACCGCATCAAATTCTAAATTCAATTGCTTCCAGTGATTAAGTATTTTTATCATCTCATCGCTCAGATCGAGGAATGTAAAGTCATCAAAACCACCTGTATGAGTCGAAAGCAGGGCAGTAGGAAGAACACAAGGCTCAACACCTAAAACAGAAAGCATTGGTGTTATAACTTGCATCGAGCAGCGACCGAGGCATGAGATATCGTGTATACAAATAGCTTTTTTCAGTTTATTATACATCCTTTCTTAGGATAGCTGATGTTTTTTGGGAGCGTTTACGAAATTTCGGCAATACTTTATGCCTAAAAGCATAAAACTCGTCGTCTGAAAGAGTTATTTCAGACTGCCTCTCCTAATTTATCAAAGTATTTTTGCTTAAATTGTTCAGCAAGCTGAGTATATGCTACAGGAGTCTGGGCATGCATGGATTTTAAGTATTTATGAGCATCCAGCTTTTCATCCTTAAGTTCGATAACATAAACAGCAAGGTTAGAACAGTGATCGGCAATTCTTTCAAAATCATTGAGCAGATCAAGGAAAACTATACCCGCATCAATTGTACAGTCACCGGTACGCAGTCTGTTGATATGTTGATTCTTCAGCTCGGTACAAATCATGTCGATTATATCTTCGAGAGGTTCAACCATTGTCGCGATTTCGTAATCATCACTTCTGAATGCCACTGACGCAAGACCGAGAATTTCCTCGACGGCATTATTGAAAATTTGAAGTTCTCTTTGAGCTTTTTCTGAAAATATAATACTTTTTTTATTCATTGACTGAGCAAGATCAGCAATATTCATTGCATGATCTGCAATTCTCTCAAAATCGGAGATAGAATGCAGAAGTTTTGAAACCTGCTTAGACTCGTTTAATGTCAGATCGATGTCGGTAAGTTTAATCAGATATGTACCGAGTGCATCCTCCATAAGGTCGATTTTATCTTCTTTTTCAACGATAGCTTCGAAATCTGAAGGACTGTACTGTTTTATAAGATTATATGAAGCTTGATAGTTTTCAATAGCGCTATTTGCCATGTCATTAACTGTATTTACACATTGAGATATTGCATATGATGGAGACTGCAAAAAACGTTCATCAAGAAGCGATTGTTTTTTCTCAACCTTTTTGGTTTCTTTATCTTTAATTGTAAGAATTGCCAGCTTCTCAAGCGTCTTAGCAAAGGGAAGTAATAATATAGTGCTGGTTATATTAAATATTGAGTGAATGACTGCAATTGTCAGGGGATTAACATTCTCATTCCAGAAAGCAAAGTGGACAATTGAATTAATTGTATATGCGAGAATAATAAATATTATTGTACCTATAAGGTTAAAATATAGGTGTATCATCGCAGTACGTTTACCATTTTTCGATGCACCTATACTTGATAACAAAGCTGTTATACATGTTCCGATATTCTGCCCCATTATTATTGGTAATGCGCTGGAGAAGGTTATTGCACCGGTTGCAGAAAGCGCTTGCAGGATACCGACAGAGGCTGAAGATGATTGTATCAGTGCAGTAACCAAAATACCTGCAAGAATGCCAAATATCGGATTTGAGAACATAGTGAATATTTCAGCAAGTTTGGGATTTTCAGCAAGAATACCGGCAGCATTCGACATAGTCATCATACCAAACATAAGAACTGAAAAACCGAGCATTAATTGACCTACAGACCTGCGTTTTTCACGTTTGCTTGACATATAAAGAATAATACCTATAGCAGCGACAATTGTTGACAGAGAAGATGGTTTTAAAAATTTGATTATTATATTATCACTTTGAAGTCCTATAATACTGAGAAGCCATGCTGTTATTGTTGTACCGATATTGGCACCCATAATAACACCGACGGCTTGTTTGAGCCTCATAATTCCCGAGTTAACAAAACCGACAACCATTACGGTTGTTGTTGATGAGCTTTGTATCAATCCGGTTACAACAGTTCCGAGAAGAACACCTTTGAATAAATTTCCGGATAGCTTTTCCAAGAGTTTTTCAAGCTTGCCACCGGACAATTTTTCAAGCCCCGAACTTAACACTGTCATACCAAAAAGAAAAAGCGAAAGACCGCCGATCATTGTCAACAATGAAAAAATATCAAACATAATATTTTATTATTGCCCTAAAAAGAACCGGACAAATTATCCTCCTTATTTTACTGCTGAATCAGTGGATAGTGCATTTTTCACGAATAAAAGTATAGCATAAAAAAATGCAAATTGAAATACCCAATTTGCATTTTACAATATTTTTATCAACTTATACTAATTCGATTTAGAAGCAGTGATAAAATTCAAGGAAAAGTTTATGATATAAGGACTTTTTCGCAGAATTTTATCTATTGTTTCTTATGAGAAATAGTTATATCACATAAACACTACTTAAATACTGATTAATTTTGTAGCCAGGTTATTTTCAATCTGCCTTCTGAGCCTGCTTTTCAACTCTCTTGCACCAAAGCCAACGCATTCTTCGGCAATTGCAATCGTTATATCATCCGGAATTTCTTCGTAAATACCTTTTTCGGCAAGTCTTTGACGCAGCTTATGTGCTTGCGACAATGCAATCTGAATCAAAGCTGCTTTATCGAGTGGTTGAAAGTGGATAATCTCATCAATTCTGCTCAGAAGCTCAGGTGATAACAGCTCTTTTAGCTCCTTCTCGTTGCCATCGTAATTATTAAAACCAACTGTAGCTTTATTACTGCCAATATTAGAGGTCATAATTATTATAGAATGGCGGAAAGATGCAGTTTTACCCATTGCATCAGATAAAACACCTTCATCGAGTATCTGAAGAAGCAGAGCTGTAACATCGCAGTGAGCTTTCTCAATTTCATCGAACAGTACAACCGAATAAGGACAGTGCCTGATTCTTTCTGTCAACTTTCCACCTTCACCGTAGCCGACATATCCGGGCGGCGAACCGATCAGCTTAGATATACTGTGCTTTTCGCTGAATTCAGACATATCGAAACGAATCAACCTGTCATTCCTTCCGAAAAGAACTGTTGCGAGAGCCTTAGCGGTTTCGGTTTTACCAACCCCAGGCTGACCAAGAAATAAAAACGAACCGACAGGCCTGCTTTCATCGCTAAGACCTGTTCTCGATCTGCGGATGGCACAAGCAAGTGCAGAGATAGCTACCGGCTGACCTATTACCGATTTTGACAACTCGTTTTCAAGGGTTAAAAGCTTTTCGCGTTCTTTTTCGTCTGTGTTGCATGGAATACCGGTATTCTGTTCAATTATCCTCCTAATATCTTCAGCTTTGACAATTTGAACTTCATCCTTCGGATCCTCAGATACGGTTTTTAATGCAAACTCTTCATCCCTCAACCTTGCGGCACGGTCAAATTGAGCGTATCTGAGAGCTTCATTTTTTTGCCTGGCTATCTCACTTAAAACAAAAACAGTTTTCTTTCCGAAAATCATTGAGTTACGGCTTGCAGCAGCTTCATCAATTAAATCAATCGCCTTGTCGGGGAGATGCCTGTCGCCGATGCAGCATGATGAAAGCCTTACGGCTGCTTCAAGTGCTTCGTCGGCAATTAGTACATTATGGAACTGTTCGTACTTTTGTCTGATGCCTTTGAGTATTTCAAGACATTCCGATTCTGTCGGTTCATTTATCATCACACTCTGGAAGCGTCTTTCCAATGCTCCGTCTCTTTCGATACTCTTTTTATATTCGGTAAGGGTTGTTGCACCGATTAGCTGGATTTCACCTCTTGCAAGAGCCGGTTTGAGTATGTTGGAAGCGTCAACAGCACCTTCGGCAGCTCCCGCACCTACCAAGGTATGAACTTCATCCACAAAGAGTATAACCTCACCGTCTGCTTTTACCTCAGATATAATATTTTTCATTCGTTCTTCAAACTCACCGCGGTATTTTGTTCCTGCAACAACAACAGATATATCGAGCGATACAAGTCTTTTATTCATCAAGCTGGGCGGAACACGGCCTTCGGCAATCCGTTGTGCAACAGCTTCGACAACAGCAGTTTTTCCAACACCCGCTTCGCCTATAAGACAGGGATTATTTTTTGTGCGTCGAAGCAATATCTGGATAATCCGTTCCTCCTCATTGTTTCTGCCTATAACAGGATCAAGCAGTCCTTCAATCGCAAGCTTAGTTATATCTCTGCCGTGTTTATTCAGCAAGGGAGTCCGTTCTTCGTCACGAAGTCTTACACAGCCTGCATCATAGCTACCTTTTGAAATCATGCCGTCAAGCATAAGATATAGTTCAGTCAACTTGATTCCTTCTGCTGAAATCAACTTTGAAGCTACGCAATCCTCCTGAAGTAATGACATCAGGATATGTTCCGAACCGATGTAACACTGCATCTGAGACTTTGATTCGTCAGCTGCGCGTTTTAATATTTGCTTGCATCTCGGTGTCATATCGGAAGCAGCAACATTGCTTGCACTACCGCTACCGACAAGCTTTATAACACGGACACGAATCTTATCGAGAGTAACTCCGCGTTCTGTCAGAAGCTTTGCTGCAGTCGAAGCAGGTTCACTGAGAATACCGAGCAGCAGATGTTCACTGCCGACATATGTGTGACCAAGACTTCTCGCAATCAACAGAGAGTTTTCTAATACCTTTTTTGCATTTTCGGTAAATCTGCTTGTCATAATCAGCTGCATGGCAATGCTTGAATGATTTTATGAAAACTATATGCCATGCTCCTCCCTTCATTATATTCATTAATTTTTTGTCAGTCAGTGAACCTATGTATGGGTTGTTTTCCAATATAAAACTAACATATGAATTTTCTAAGTCATTCGGGAAAAGATGATGCTTTTCGATTTTTTCGAATGATAAAATTATGATTCATTTATTAGTTTTATATAGTATAGTTTATGAAATTATTTTTGAAAAGTTCAAATTATAGTTTGCATAATGGTAAATTGTATGCTATACTGAATCCAAAGACATAAAATATGGAATGGAGGTGCAATCATTTGAACGGTAAGCGAAGCGGTAATGATCAGATACCACAGAAAAAACCGGTAGTGAAACAACCGCCTCAAAAGTCTGCAATTCCGCAGCACAAACGATCACCTCAAAGTACGAAAAATGAACCCGTAAAATATAAAGTCAGACCGGAAAACCGGAATAAGCGTCAGACACCGGCTTCACAAACAGCACATTCGGTTCGCAAACAAATTACTCCACGTCAAAAGAGGATAATTGAAGAAAGAAAAAGAAGAAAACGCGAATTCTTTACTGTTAAGCTAATAATATTCTTGACCTTTTATGTTCTGATTAGTCTTGCTTTTTCAGGTTTTATTGTACTTTCGTTAAAAAACAGTACCAAAACTGAGCAGGTTGATTATCTTGAAGTAATAGTTGATGAAGAAAATACAATAAAATTGAACGCAGATGTGATTTATAAAGACAACATTCTATATATACCATATGAAAAGCTTGATAACTTATGCAACTTTGTTTTGACAGGGGACAACAATAAAATCACATTGATCATGAGCTCCGGCATCGATTATGTAGCTTTTTATCGCAATTCTGACCTTATATATATTGGCGGCTCATCCTACCGCTTAACCTCACCGGTATTGTTTGAAAGCGATGACTATTATATACCACTTGAATTTATTGATAATTATATGAAAGGCATCGTTGTTGAGTTTGATGAAAAGAAGGATAAATACACGGTAATGTTAACTCAGGAACCGCTTACTTTTGTCGGTAAATTTCCATCAACATCAGAGAGGGTAAACGAAAGCACAATCCCATCGGTAAACGAAACGTCAGAAGAAACATAAGGTTAAACACAAAAAATAACAGGTACAGTCTGAAAACTGTACCTGAATTTATTTATATTTGATCATTAAATAAATGGCTTTGCGAAAATACTGAAGATACCGGGTATGTTATGCAGCATATTATGCACTTCATTATCGAATATAAATGCGAATCCTATTGTTATTGTCATAACACAGAGTATAATTGTTACGATCGTTCCGAAAACCCTATGCTTTTTTCCCGATAATTCAAGCAGAATACAGATCCCGACCAATACCAGAATTGGTATTATATCGGCTGTATAACGCACATGAACACCCGCAAGGCACATATCAAGGAATGATAGTAATAATGCTATTGCAATGAGTATTGTATATACAAAAATTTTAACCTTGTCTTTCTTCTTCAGTATACCCGGAATTGCAAATATACCTAAGGTTGCAGGGTACCAGAATGCACCCATGTTTTGACCGAGATATACATATGTTCTGTAGTTTTCAAGGTTTCTTGCCGGCATATAGAGATACGGGAATCGTTCGATTATTTTCGGAGCATGAAGGAAGTAGTGGAATATTGTCTGGGGTATCAGATAAAGTTTAATAGTATTGTACTTGACATTGCTGACCGTCAGTTGATAATTGTTGCCGAAATCAAAGGGTGACGAGAACCTGACTGAGTTATACCACATAATTGCGGCACCGCCGAATACAAGCGGCAGAGTGAATATAGCTGCAGCCATTAAACGTTGAGACAGCTTCGTTTCCTTTTCCATCAACACTGCAACGAAAAGTGGCAGTATTCCGAGTATATATAATGCCATATTAGGGCGGGAAGCGATTGTGAAAACGAAATACAGTCCCGACAGAGCAAACAATATATAACGTGCCGGATAAGTTTTGCATCTGCATGCTCTGAATGCAAAGTACATGAATCCAAACAAAAAGCTGAGTCCCGAAATAACCGCAACAGTATAAAAGTTTGCGCTTGACTGCAGAAGAAAGATCATTCCTCCAAATACAGCGGTTGTCATACCGAGAAGTAGCAACAACAAATTGACCCTTATATTGAATCTGATTATTATCTCACGCAACAGCAGGCAGAGAAATATTATCGCCGCCATCACAAGTATGGTGCATACCAGTATATCCGATGCCATATAGCCTGTCAATGCATAGAAGGGATAGTAAATGAGTACAACAGGTGCAATCCCGAAATATGAATAGGCATGACCGTCATATAATGCCTTATCCCATAACCAACTCATCGAGATTCCCCAACGCTGGCTTCTGTCGTAAGGATCATCAAGCTGAGTCAGAGCAGTCGGTACAGCTAAATCGAGTTCAATCTGCCCTTTTATAAATGCGTCGGTTTGTTGTATGTAATTGCCATAGGTTTCATAATCACCCTTGAGAGGGTATTCGTGAACAAGCGGACCGCCCACTTGTGAGACCAACGCTGATATCATTAAGAGGAATAACACCAATGCTGAAATTGCTGTATTATGTTTCTTATTCTGATAATCAAAATCCTTTTTCCAAAGTCTGAAGTTGATAATAACCGCAACAGCAAGCAGAATTAACAGGGTAATGATGAATCTGATTATATTAAAGTTGAAATTTCTGCCTTGGTTAATTACAATTCTGTTTATACGCATCCCGGTACAGCTTGAATCAAACCGGAGCTGAAGGTCATGAATTGCACCCTGCGAATATACTCCAAAAACCATTGAATCGGGTGTATCGGGAGAAAAATAGTATTTGCCCGTTTTGACGAACAGCTGTGATGAGTTATCGTCAGTTGTATAAATATCGAGGGATGCGAGTTTTTTATCTCCGGTTGCATAAATTCGTACATAACGTGTTGAAACATCAAGGTTATAAAAGGTTACAGTTCCGTTTTCACTTACATACAATACGTTATTTTCGGTATAATATATACTCTGACCGCATTCGGCTTCAGATATATCGATATCAATAACCTTCAGGTTTGATAATATTGGTGTAAAATACGATGAATTGAAAAGAAACAGTTCAATTACGACAGACAACAATAGAGCAATGCCGCAAAGGATCCATATTCTACTTCTTTTCATGGTACTCACCCTCTGTATTTACATTCCAGACTGCGTTTTTGTCACTCTCCCCCTTTACTGCTTTTACAGCTTCCATTGCCGAAAGCATAGAATGGTCCATGTTATTGTATCTGTGCTGACCGTTTCTGCCTATGCAGTAGAGGTTGTCGAAGGTATCAAGATAGTCCTTCACCTTATCAAATTGTTTGTATGTACCGAAATAAGCGGGATATGCTTTTTTGACACGGATTCTGACACTGTCGCTGACATCAGAGCGGTTGATAATGTTTATTTTAACAAGCTCATCGATTGCAAAGTTGATGAAGTCTTCATCTGTCATATCCCAGAGATCGTCACCTTCGTTACAGAAGTATTCAAGACCGATCCACACCTTGTCATCAACCTTGTCAACCATGTATGGCGACCAGTTGTTGAATATCTGTATTCTGCCCAGCTTAACATCGCGTTCCTGAACATAAATCCAGCAGTCGGGAACGATATTTCCGAGAGTTTTCATTTTTGTTTTGTTTTCAATCAGGAGTTTATCTACAAGAAGACCGACCGTAATAAAATCACGGTAGGGAAGCTTTGATGCTATTTCTGCAACATCCTTGGGTACCGGCATGTTGATGGCGGCAACCAGGTCCTTAACAGGCATTGTGGAGAAGAAAATCTCGGCAGAGAGTGTTGCCTTAACACCGTCTTTGTTTTCAGCAACAACTCCGGTAATTTTATTGTTTTCGCATTTAACTTCGACAACCTTTGTATTTATTATAATTTTACCGCCGAGTTCCTCAACCTCACCGGCAAGGGTTTCCCAGAGTTGACCTGGGCCCTTTTTAGGATAGTAGTATTCTTCGATAAGTGAGGTTTCGACATTTTTCGAATTGCCTTTTTTAAACGGTTTTGATATAATTGCCCAAACAGCTTTCATTAATGACAATCCCTTGACACGCTGCGCGCCCCAGTCGGCTGAAATCTTGCTTGGACTGATACCCCATACCTTTTCCGTGTAGTCTTTGAAGAACATTTTGTAAAGCGGAACGCCGAAGCGGTTTATGTAAAAATCCTCAAGTGAATTTTCCTTGAGTTTGAATATGGCTGCCCGGACATAACCGAATCCCGCCTTCATTGTGCGGGCAAATCCCATCGCTTTAATGGTTTCGGGTTTTATACTGATCGGATAATCGAAGAATTTACGAAGATAGAATATGCGGGATACTCTGCGTCTGATAAGAAATACCCTGTCTTCTTTTTCGGGATCGGGGCCACCCTCAGCAAGCTTCTTTTCAACTCCGAGCTTTTTGTCATCATATGCAGGCTGCCCCTGCAACGGCATCAGCACCATCCAGAAATTCATGATCTCATCACTCTTGGAAAAGAATCTGTGACCGCCTATATCCATACGGTTGTTGTTATGAACAGCGGTTCTCGAAATACCTCCGATATTATCCGATTCTTCGATTATTACCGGTATGTAGTCGGTTTCCTTGAGAAGCTTGTATGCGGCAGTCAGACCCGCAGGACCTGCGCCGATAATAACAGCGTATTTTTCGTTATTACTCATTAAAGTATTTCCTTTCAAAAATATAGAAAGCTTTTATTTCTTAAAAACAATAATTTTCCTTGCAAGGTAGTTCCATATTAAAACGATACCGGCTGCGATCATATTGAATAAGATATCATCTATTCCAAGCAGATTAACACCAATAAACATGAGCAGCTGCTTTAAGCCATAACCGATTATACCGATTATGGTGAAAATCCAGAAAGCACGTGCATTTTTACCTTGTTCCTGTTGTTTTTGGGTTGTGAAAACCCAAAGTATGGATAATACATAATTTATAATCAATCCAATGATAAATCCAACCGTAATTGCAATAGCATAAGGATAATAGTATTTGTCTATGTAGGCTTGTCCTAACCATGGAACAAATATAATATCTATTAAAACCCAATAAGCTAAAAAATCAAACACAAATGCTGTTCCGCCGACAAAACAATATCTGATAAATTCCAATATCAGACTTCTGTGTTCGTTATATAGTTTTTTTATTTTTTCTGTCATAATTAATTCCTCATGTTTGAGTATATAATAAATAATATAAATAATACTTTTTACAAGCGTGAAATGTTACATTAAAAATTTTAAATTATTCCGATAGTTATTATACTCCCGAAAGTCATTTATGTCAATACTGGTAAAATGTATATCACATTTGTAAAATCAAAGGAGTCTGCATTATGAAGAGATACAATTATAAATTTTTCTGGGTTCCGGGCATAATTACATTACTTGCTTCATTTATTATACTGTTTTCAGAAACAAAATGGGTGTTGCTAAAGGATATCCAAGGCAAAAATCTGCTCGCTTTTGCAATACTGTCGCTGATATTCGCAATACCTGCAGCGCTTCTCAGCCTTTTCAGGCTGAAGATAGCATTGGTGATTTATTATATTTCATTGTTTATCGGGTTCGGTTATATGCTTTCAATATTTAATGCCGATATGGCAGGCTGGGGTGATCTCGCGGGTTTAATGTCGCTTTTCTTCATCTATCTGTTCGGGTTAGGTATCAGCCTTATTGCTCAGTTTGTATGGTATGTTTTCAGAAAATACCGTAATCCTAAACCCGATTTGTTCAAATAAAAAAGACAGTGCCGGTTAAGACACTGCCAATTTATTTTTTTATGTTAATCTACAAAGTCAATATCGATGCTGCCGTTTGAGGTTCTTACATCAAGATATATATCACCACCGCTTTGATCTTCCGGCAGATTGTTATGACCGTTTGAAGTGTGGCTTGTTATTTCGAAATCCCTACGGTCGCCAATGATTGAACCTTTGATGCTTCCGTTTGATGTCTTAAGAATTATTTGTTCGTCTGCATTGATCTTTGTAATATAAATACTGCCATTATTTGTTTCAAGCTCGATATCTTCGGCTGCAGTCAGGTTTTTTGCATCAACTTTTCCGTTGCTTGTATCACCGATAATATTGTCTGCTGTAATATCGGTGAGGATCAGCTTGCCGTTTGAAGAATGCACATCAAGATCACCTGTGATATCAACACCGGTCGCTTCGACGGTTCCGTTTGAGCTTCTCAGTCTGACATCATCGGAGACTGCAAGTTCGGTCATAGTTATGCCGCCATTACTGGTTTTTGCATTAATACTTCCCTTAAATTCTGATGGAAGCGATACTGTTATCGTTGTAGATTCGAAGCTGAAATTGAAAACAAAGTATTCGAACCACTTCAACTCAGATATGAATTCCATCGAAAGTGTTCCACTGTCGCTTTTTTCAATATTATAATATTCCTTTTCGCTTTCGAAATAAGTGATATAGATTTTATTGTCGGTTGATTCAATGAATTCAATCGAATTATTTGAGTCGTCAAGAATAAATGCCTTTATACTTTCAACATTGGTATCATATGTTTTTTCGGTTCTGTCAGGTCTTGTGCTGAAGTTTTCAAAGTTAAAACCCGATACAGCAAATCCGACAGCAATCAAGGCAATACCGATTCCGAAAAGTATAAGCGCAACAATTAGAGCTGTTTTCAATCCTCTTGTCATACCTTTTTCTCCTTTTTAATAAATATTGATTTGATTTGTCTGCCGATCCATGCTGTCAGCTTACACATCGCTTTTGTTACGGTCATAGCAGGGAATACAGCAAAAATCGAAAGTGCTATGCAGATAAGTCCGCCCCCGAGTGCCACCAGTCCTGTTGTTGGGCTTAGCGTGAACGCATAGATACTTGCCACAGTCGATGCTATACCACCAACCCCGAGTCCGAAGACAACTGCGTAGCAGGCAATGATTACACCCAGGATTGCCATGTAAATACCGAATAGAATACCGAGCGAAGCCATCAGCAGCGGAAACCAGATCGGAAATCCGAATACAATTATCAAAACGGTAATAACAGTCTGGTCAATATTAAACCTTGATTTGATAAGTACCGGCAGCGGCATCTCATACATAATTTTTTCTGCAATTTTGGTAACATCCTCAAGACCGGCGACAGCTTCTTCTTCTGTCATGCCATCCTCGATTTTATCATCAAGTATCTCGCTGTAATAATTGATGAATTTGTCGATCTCGTATTGTGGCAGAGTTGATATTTTATTTTTTAATGCATTAAGAAATTCTGTTTTGTTCACTGCATTGACCTCCTTTAATAAAGTTGTAGACATCCATAACGCTTTTCCATTCCTCGATGAATTCTATTATTTTTTTCTCACCCAGCGGAGTGATTTTGTAGTATTTACGGAGCCGTCCGTTATGCTCAACCGAATAGACCGAAAGATGATTGCTGGTTTCAAGTCTTTTTAATATCGGATACAGCGTTGATTCCGAAATTTCTATGCAGGACGATACATCCTTGATGATCTGGTAGCCGTAGGAATCGCTATTCTTCAACACTGAAAGAACACAGACCTCAAGCAATCCCCGTTTCAATTGCACATCCATTTTGTATGCCTCCTTTTGTGTTATATTATACACCGCATAGTATAATGTGTCAAGGGGTATTATTATATAATATTATACAAAGTTTAAGTTATCTTTTCGGCAAAAACAACCAAAAGCGTCAGGGAAAATATCCTGACGCTTTTGGCAAAAATTATTGAGGTATGGGTTAATCGAATATTCTAAGCCTGGGTTTTCCGTCAACAATCTTCCATATCTTCTCGAAGTCGAAGCCCTCAAAGCTGTCCTCGGTGTAGATGGTATCATCGTCAAGAGTGTAGCAGTATTTGACACCAACAATAGTACCTTTGCCAAATGCTTTAATTTCATCAACAGTGTATTCATCTAAAAGAAACTTTGTAAGTATCTTTTCAAGTCTTATAATTTCTGCAGGAATTGCCCGTGGATCAAGAAGATAAGATTCAGAATCAATTTCTAATGTGTATAAATTATATTTAGTTGCTGTATATACAGATAAATCTGTTGAAGGGGTAACATAAACATAATATGCTTGAAATTTATCAGCATCATATTGACTTTCTGCTCTAATTTTATTTATAATCATCTCAAAATTATCTTTACTAATCAAAACGGGAATAAAATAATCTTTTTTATTATTTATATCTTTTATAATAACGTTTTCTTCAGCATCTATATTTATTTTGCTTGCATCAATTGAAGTTAACATTGCTGCACTATTTGAACACATACCTGAAACATATAAGGTAGATTGTTCGTCAACAACATGATTATCACTTATTATATTAATTGCAACATCAGAATAGCAACTATCGATTAAATGAGCATTGCCGCATATCCCACCTATTTGTGCGGTATAGCTAGTTACTGATTTAAATGTGCCAACATTGACATTTGAAAGATGCACATTTATTTCAGAATCTTCAATGAAACATCCTGCAAAATAACTTCCCCTTCCAGCGATAAGTCCAATAGAATAATAGCTGAATGGATTTTCGGTTTTATAATAATTGCTAAGCTTAATATCCAAAGTTGCTCCGGATATTCCGAGATTCATTATCAGACCTTTATATAAATCAAATTCATCTGCGGTTGATTCTTCTAAGTTTACCGATTGAGTATAATTAATAGTATAACCAAACAACCCTATATAATTACTTTCTGTATTATATCGCAAATTATAAATAATGTAACCATTACCATTTAATATGCCAGTGAATATATTTGTATCTTTCGTATAGTTTATTTGAGTAATACCTCCCCCGATCGGTTTCCAGCCGCCTTCTAACCTGCCACCTTCCTCAAAGTCGCTGTCCTCGAAGTATAAGTCGTTCATCAGAATATAGTTGCCTTTGAGATTGTTTCTGATATTGTCGAGATCCTCAACAGTGTATATAGGTGTGAATCCTTCGGGTATTTCATCGGTTTTCTCTCCGCCTAAGAACCAGAGGTTGATAGTGTTGCGGAATTCTGGTGAAACTGCATATGCGGTGAAGCAGCCGGTTAACATAATGCATAATATCAAAGTCGCGGTTATAAGTCCTCTGATTCGGCGTTTGAATGATAATGTTTTTTTATTTTCTGTTGCTTTTATTATGTCCGAGTACAATGACTCCTTGTCAAAATCGAAATTAACCGAGGCTTTTTTCAAGTCGTTGTGGTTCAGCATTGTCTTTACTCCCTTCATTGAATTTAATTCTTAACTCATCAAGAGTGCGGTAGATTCTGTTTGAAACTGCACAAAGCGGCAATTCAAGCCGGTCAGCGGTTTCCTGCAGCGACAAGTCAAACGAATACCGCAGTACAAAAATGCGGTAGGTCAGGCTGTCCTTGCCTTTGATGTATTTCCAGATATCGCTCAGCAGCAGCTCATCGAGTGTGCTGTCCTCAAAGCTGTCGCCGGCAAGCTCCTCAAGTACATCCTGAGGTTTTTCCTCGTCGTCGATTGAAACTGTTATAGCTTGCTTGTTCAGATAGCCATAGTGCCTACCCAGCTCATGCTTTGCCGTAGTTTTCAGGTACTGTACAGCGTTTTCGAACGGAATCGCACCTTTATTAAGCAGACGCTTGTAAAATGAAGTATATGTTATCTGTAGCAGATCCTTAGCATCATCAACATTCTTGATCCGTGCGATTACGTAGGTACTGAGCTCCTTATATGACTTGTCATATATCTCGCCAAAATATTTGTCTGCAATTTGCTTATCCATGCCGGTATCGCTCCTCTCTGATTACTATAAGGAGTAAAGTTAAAATTTTTAATCAAAGAAAATAAAATTTTCCACACCAGTTTTGGGGTGTGGAAGCATTACAAAAGTAATATGATTTTTAATTATTTCCTTCTATATATTTTAACACTTGAGATTGTCCCGAAAATGTGTTATGATGAATCATTACATGGCATCCTTTCTTTGCGAATCTTGATGTTATAAATTCAATCGGCTTGTTAACAACAGTATACAACTGATAGCATAATATGTCAAGATATTATTATCAACCAATGTAAACTATAATATAACAAAGCTTTAGTTTAATATATATAATAATTTTTAACTTTGATGTATCAAAATTCTACATTGCAAGCATCATAAATATCAACTGGTATATTGCAATTTCGAGTAAAAAATACTAAAATAACAAATGAATTAATATTTATTAATTCGAAAAAATCCAAAAAGTATAGGCTTTTTTCGACTTGCTGAGGTAATTCATTTATTACTTTAATATAGTGTAGAATAAAAACATAAGAATTACATCAGAATTCAATCTGTCATCAGATTCTGATGCTTTTCATCCTTATGATGACGGAGATAGGAGCTTGTTATGGAATTCACAAGTGGCAACTGGCAAAAACATATTAATGTCAGAGATTTTATTATAAGAAATTATACTCCGTATAACGGAAATGAAAGCTTCCTTGCAGCTCCGACCGAGAAAACTCTGAAGCTCTGGGAAAAAGTCAAAGAGCTGATGACAGAAGAACGAAATAGCGGCGGAGTACTTGATATAGATGATAAGACAATTTCAACAATCACTGCTCATGCACCAGGATTTATTGATAAGGAGCTTGAGGATATTGTCGGTCTTCAGACTGATGAGCCTTTAAAAAGAGCAATAATGCCATATGGCGGTATTCGTACTGTCAGATCCTCGCTTGCGGCATATAATCGTGAGCTTAGCTCGGAACTCGAACGCATTTTCCGGCATAGGAAAACTCACAATGACGGTGTTTTTGACGCATACACCGAAGATATGAAAAAGGCTCGCAGAAGCGGTATCATAACCGGTCTGCCCGATTCATATGGAAGAGGCAGAATTATCGGAGACTATCGTAGAATTGCACTTTATGGTGTTGATTATTTACTAAAAGAAAAAAAAGAAGCAAAAGAAAGATTTGTATTTGATATAATAAACGAAGAAATAATCGGTCAGCGTGAAGAAATTTCCGAACAAATCCGCGCACTCGACGAGTTAAAAGTTATGGCTGTAAATTATGGTTATGATATATCAGAACCGGCAACCGATACCAAAGAAGCTGTACAGTGGCTGTATTTCGGTTATCTTGCAGCGATAAAGGAGCAAAACGGCGCAGCAATGTCACTCGGCAGAGTTTCAACCTTCCTTGATATTTTTGCTGAATGCGATCTGCAATCCGGCAAATACACCGAAGCTGAGATACAGGAGATAGTTGACCACTTCGTAATGAAGCTGCGTATGGTACGTTTCCTTCGCACTCCGACATATGATGAGCTTTTTTCGGGCGACCCAACCTGGGTTACTGAAGCGCTTGGCGGTATGGGTATTGACGGCAGACATATGGTCACAAAGATGACCTACCGCTTTATGCACACGCTTGTTAACCTCGGCTCAGCTCCTGAGCCTAATATGACGGTGCTTTGGAGTGTCAAACTGCCCGAAAGTTATAAGAAATACTGTGCAAAGCTGTCAATAGAAACTTCATCGATACAGTATGAAAATGATGACCTGATGCGTGTCGAATATGGTGACGATTATGGTATAGCCTGTTGCGTGTCGCCGATGAAAATCGGTAAACAGATGCAGTTCTTCGGTGCAAGAGCAAACCTTGCAAAAGCTCTGCTTTATGCACTCAATGGCGGCAAGGATGAGAAGAGCGGGGAACAGGTCGGTCCCGAAATGGCAAGGATTGTTTCTGATGAGACACTCGATTATGATGAGGTCTGGAGAAAATACGACCAGATTTGCAACTGGCTGTCCAGACTCTATATAAACACACTTAATATAATCCATTATATGCACGACAAGTATAGCTATGAACGCATCCAGATGGCGTTCCATGATGAATCAATTTTCCGTACATCAGCTTGCGGTCTTGCAGGCTTTTCGGTTGTTGTCGATTCACTCAGTGCAATAAAATACGCAAAGGTTCATCCTGTCAGAAACGAAGCGGGATTGACGACAGACTTCGTAATTGAGGGTGAATATCCGATGTTCGGCAACAACGATCCCCGTTCAAATGAAATCGCAAGAATGGTAGTCGAGCATTTCATGAAAAAGCTGTACAAACACCGCACATACCGTCAGTCCAAACCAACAATGTCAATCCTTACAATAACATCAAATGTTGTTTATGGCAAGAAGACAGGCGCAACCCCTGATGGACGCAAGGCAGGCGAACCGTTCGCCCCCGGTGCAAATCCTATGCATGGCAGGGATTCCAACGGCTGTGTAGCTTCAATGATGTCGGTCGCATCGCTTCCGTTTGAGTTTTCGCAGGACGGTATCTCCTATACCTTCTCGATAGTTCCGGGTGCACTCGGCAAAAATCAGGTGCAGAGAGCCGATAACCTGGTATCTCTGATGGACGGTTATTTTACCGAAGGCGGTCATCATATAAATGTCAATGTTATCAACCGTGAGGTGCTTATGGATGCAATGGATCACCCCGAACTTTATCCTCAGCTTACGATCCGTGTATCCGGTTATGCAGTGAATTTTATCAAGCTGACAAGAGAACAGCAGCTTGATGTTATAAACAGAACTTTCCATACCAGGTTCTAATCTGAAAATGAATTTTCAGATAAAGAATTTTGTGCCTTTGACTATACAGTAAAAGTCAATCTTGCTTCGCAAGAATGGCACAAAACTCCGTGCAACTTATAAGAAATGACTAAAATTCGGAAAGAAAATTTTCAGAAATCGCATCTGAAAAAGAGATAACTGTAAATCTGAAAGTAAACTTTAAGATAACGGAGAAAGGAAATATTTGCATGAACCCAAAGACAACAGGACAAATTCATTCCTTCGAAACCTTCGGTGCTGTAGACGGTCCCGGCGTGCGTTTTGTCGTTTTTTTTCAAGGCTGTCCGCTCCGTTGTCTGTACTGCCACAATCCCGACTCATGGAATACCAATATCGGCAGAGTAATTACTGCCGAAGAGCTTGTTAAGGAAATATTAAAATACCGCAGTTTCATCAGCAAGGGCGGTGTTACACTTTCGGGTGGTGAACCGTTTTTACAAAGTGAATTCGCTGAAGCAGTAATAACGCTCTGTAAGCAGAATAAACTGCATACCGCAATCGACACCTCGGGCTATATTCCGCTGTCGGTATGCAAGGGTGCAGTTGATGCCGCCGATATGCTGCTGCTTGATATAAAAGCGATAGATACACACATGGCAAAGAAGCTTACCGGAGCCGGTATAGAGAATGCGATTAAGCTGCTCAACTATTGTGAGAGTATTAACAAACGTGTCTGGATACGGCATGTACTGTTGCCGGGCTGGACTCTTGATAAGGAGCAGGCACACAGTATGGGAGTATTTTTAAAGGACTATAAGTGCGTTGAGAAGGTAGAGCTGCTTCCGTTCCATAAATTCGGCGAATATAAATGGGAATCATTGAATCTTGAATATTCGCTCGGAAATGTTGAACCGCCCGAACCCGAACAGGTAGAGGAGATCAGGCAGATACTTATTGGTTACGGACTTAACGCATAGAAAAGGAAGGTTTTATTTTTATGGCAAGTTATAAAATAAGAGACAATATTTATTCAGTCGGTGCTGTCGACTGGGATATAAGAATATTTCACGGTTACGAAGTACCGAGAGGGACAACATATAACGCTTACTTGATTCTGGACGAGAAAATTACATTAATCGATACAGTCAAAGCACCTTTTGTCGATGAGCTTATCGCAAATATATCAGAAATCATCGATCCGAAAAAGATTGATTATATAATTTCAAATCACACAGAGCCTGACCATTCGGGTTCATTGCCAAGACTTGCAGAGTTACTGCCTGACACAAAAATTTTCTGTACCGCAGCTGCTGACAGAGAACTGAAGGCAATATACAAACGCGAGTTCAACACGACAATAGTTAAACCCAGTGAAACACTCAACACAGGCAAATACACCTTCAGATTTGTTCCTATGCCAATGGTTCACTGGCCGGACAGTATGTCGACATATCTGGTTGAAGAGAAATTTTTATTTTCAAATGATGCCTTCGGTCAGCATATCGCATCAAATGAGAAATTTGATGATGAGCTTGGCAGAGATTTGTTCTTTGAACGCGCAGGCGATTATTATGCAAACATTGTTCTTCCGTTCGGTAAACAGGTACTGAAGCTGATGAACGACACCAAAGGGCTTGACATCAGCTTGATCTGTCCGTCACACGGTGTTATGCTGAGAAGCTATATCGCTGATACAGTCGTAAAATACAGCGAATGGGCAACCGACAAGGTTGACGAAAAAAGAGCGGTTGTTGTATACGACACAATGTGGGGTGCAACAAAAAAACTTGCAGACAGCATTGCCGAAGAGTGGCGCGCTGTGGGAATTGATGTTGAGCTTATTTCGCTCAAGGAAAAGCATATTTCATATGCAATGTCAAGACTGCTTGAAGCAAAATATATTGCTGTAGGTTCACCGACGCTCAACCGTAATATGCTGCCGAGTGTCGCTGCATTCATAACCTATATGAGAGGTCTGAGACCGCAGAAGAGGATCGGGCTTGCATTCGGCATCTACGGCTGGAGCGGTGAAGCTGCCGGTCAGATTGAAGCGGTATTAAATGAGCTTAAATTTGAAGTCCTTCCGTTGAGAAGATATATGTGGAATATATAAAATAAATAAAAACAAGAACACAGGGAGTATACTCTGTATTCTTGTTTTTATTTAGTATTCAAAATACTTAGTCATTCCTTGCGCGGATTCAGAACCGAATTTAACGACATTGACTGCTTGCTCAGTATAATCGACGATAAACATATTAACTGACATAGCTTTATCGGTATCATTGCGTTCAGGTGGTAAATGAACAGGATTTTCATCTTCAGCCCATGAATCACGATAATGAGCGCAGGTATTGGTTGATACGAACATATTCAAATCATCAACCCGTTTAAAGCAATCGTCATGGATATGTCCCGACCACCAGCCGGCAACTGCAATTTTACCCTGTTCTGAAAAGTCAACAGATATCTGACCGACATCATCATTGTATTCACCAGACCAAGATGAACCGTTTTTAAAAGCCTGAACAATTTTTCTTAGAGGGGTATTGTCGGTAGCGTATCCGTGGAATATGGTATCAACCTCTGACGATGTATCCTTATACGGTATCATGTGGCTGAAAAAGGTGACGGTCCAATCGGTCTTTCCTGTCATATCCAAAGCCTTTTTTGTCAGCCATTTAACTTGTTCTTTTGAGCCGACCTTCCGCACCCAATAACCCATTGTGCCATCATCATTTATATATGGTAAACCGTCAGGATTGGCTTTGAATTCAAATGAATTCAAGACTATTACACGGTTTTTGAGTTCGGGAATATCAACATAAAAATAACAGCCGTAGGGATTTGATGAATCTATTACAACATTGGGATCATCATATATGCCGAAAATATTGTACCAGTCCATACCGGTAACAATATTATTGTAATCATCTTCATTTGTTCCCCAGTTTTCATCTGTAGCATTGTATTCGTGGTCGCCTCTTGTATAATAGACTGGGCAATGACATTGATCCATGATTTCCTTGACTTTTTTGATCAAGTCAATCGCTGTATCGTGGTCGTACAAGCTGCTTGTTAAATCGCCAAGTACAATAACATAATCCACATCAAGTTGTTCGGTAATAATAACGATGTCGCGCAACTGGTCATATCTTGAGTCGTCAAGTGAGCTGACATGAACATCCTGAACAGTGATAAAGGTAATACCTTTATTTTGTTGCAGATTATAGACCTTATTTTTATTTTGATATATATATGCTTGAGTATAGCTGTTTTCAAAACCGCTGAGATATGGATATTTGTCAGCTTCGCTTGTCATATTATCTTCGGAAGATTGTATATCTGATGTATTGTCTTTATTACCTGAGCATGATGCAATAATGCCTAATGTAAATGTAATTAAAATAATAAAGAAAGTTATTCTAAAGTTTTTTTTCATGCTTATTATATCCTTCTATAATATATATTCTAATACTTTTTTGCTGTATGTATTAAACAAACAAATGGATATTGATTTGATCATTAGATAAAAACCCAAAAATCAAAGATTTTTTATTGAATGGCTGATGTAATTCATTTGTTTGTTTTAATCAAGATAACGATTACCATAGAAAATTACATCTTTCTTAAAGCGTTTCTTATAATAGAAAAACATATAAATATCAGTATAACATCCTAATATATGTAGGTAGAGCAAAAACAAAGCGCTGAATCTGTAAATACCCGATACGAATATTGAAATAATAACCAATACAATTCCAATAATGATCAAAGGCGTAATCAATGATTTTTGCAATTGACTCGCTGTTACTTCACCTTTATAAAAGGCGGATACCGCTCTTGAACTTATTACGATACAACATTTATCATCAATTTTAAAGTCAGCAAAAATTATAAGATGCAACAATTCATGAATCGGTGTAAGAACTACTATGAAAACCAACACTAATATAAAACAACATAATAAAAAATTTGTTTTGCCATATTCACTTACTATATTATTTTTAAATATCAAGGTCAAGGCAATGGTGATAATCCATATTGTAAAAAATATAAAATTGAAAACTTTTTTTAATTTACTATAATCATAGCTTACCTTCCATCCATTTTCTTCGGTAATACCCATAGCATCATAATTTATATCTTTGTCTTTGCATATTTTCATTATATTTTACTCCTTCTATTGTCAGTGAAATTAATGTTTAGATTTCTCCAAAATAGAGTATTTGAAATTTAAATTTTTCGTTGTTAAAATATTCATGAAAATATGCCTTCGTACTGTGTATCACCATAAAACTGGCTTTTTATTTTTGTTTTCGGGTTATATTTACGAAAATAATAATAACATGAACCGACTTTTGCTTGATTTGTCTGAAAATATTTTGAAACTTCATTAAAATTTTCTACATTGAATTTGCTGTAAAAGTAATAATAACCTACCCGCTTTTCAGACAACCTGAAGCCACTTTTCTGCGCAGTCCGAAAAGATGCCGGATTGTCAACATCCATTAAAACAATCATATAATACAATGAATATGTATCGAGCAGAAAATCTGAAGCTGCAGCACCGGCTTCTGATGCATAACCTTTACCGGTATATTCACCGCACAGCATCCATCCTATCTGTACCTCGTTCAAATAGGATGGAATTGAGACTGTTATTACACCAATCACAGTATTTGTTTCTTTCAAAGCTATTGCATAATATATTTCTTTATTGAAATTGCCTGAATCCGAAGCTGTCATAAAATATGATATCGCTTCCTTGATATCATCAATAGTTGCATCACGCTTAAAGAATGTCGAGTTGTATTTCAACACCTGCGGATCATATTTGATTTTATATAAAACCTCAGCATCAGACATCTGACAGTTACGAATGATTAATCGTTCTGTTTTTATGTACAATTTTTATCTCTCCATAATTTTATATTTAATTGCTAAACTATTTGTAGTTACTTATAAAATATCTCTCCATGTCCGGGACAAACCAAATAATTCTTATTATTGATTTGCTCAATGATCTTATTTCTTGTGATAGCTGCTTTTTTAGGATCCATATCAACGCTTGTCATTAAATAAGGTGCGATAACATTAAACTCCGCTTGCTCTTTTGTAAAACCTTTTATATTAACAAGTATATCACCCGTAAATATAATCTGTTTATTTTGGCATATATAAACCATTTCGCCTTGAACATGTCCCCCACAGCCTTCAAAAACCTCAAAATCCATATCTTCAAAAGTAAAATTTGAGATTTTAGAAAGATATTCGTCGGTATTTCTTTCTATTGTATCAATAATTATCAGCTTCTTCAAATCCGGAGATTTATATTGCATGATGATACGGCTTAATTTGCTATATGGCGCACACTTTATGTTTTGTTCTCTGTAATCAGCCAATCCTCTTGCTTCAAGAACGAAATTTTCATAGCTTGTTTTGTTAACAAAAATTTTATCGAAAATAGAAAACAATCCGCAATGATCCATGTCTGGATGTGTGATATATAAACTTTTCTTTTTGGTATCGAAGTCTGCAAACATACCTCTAAGTAAAGATAGCATTTCAGACTGATAATAAGCAAATCCCGAATCGATAAACAGCAGTTCATCGCTGTCTTCGAGGATATATGTATTACTACCGCATGGCGGTTCTATGTTATGAAGCCTGACTCTCTCAGTTATTTGTCGAGTGGTTATTCGTGGGCAGAATTCATTGCCTTTATATTTAACAATTGATTTTGCGAATTCCCTGATGTAGTTAAAGGTTTTTTGCGGCGACTCATTTCGCTCATCAAGCATTTGCATAATCAGGTTCGAGTTAACAGTGAACTCATTTGTTTCCTGTTGTGAAAGCGATAACAGTTCTCTCATTTCATTTGCAAAGTCAATATAAAAAATTGTATTATCCAGTACCTTTTCACTCGAATCATATTCAAGAAACCGGACATCACATATTGTAGAAATTTCATCAAGAATCTTTTTTACAGCATCGGGATCATCAATTAAAAGTCCCATTTTGAAATATTGATATTCTGTTTCGTTTTCCTGAGAGCTAATATAGGAAATATTAATTTTATATTTATTCAATATTTTTAATACGGGAAAAACAGCTCCCGGTTTATCCTGCAATTTGAATTCAACTAAAATCACTTTAACTTTTTTGTTGTTGTCCTTTAAATATCCAACAGAAGATAGCTTTTGTGAAATCTGGGACAGTATTGATTCATCTGCTTCCACTTCAATGAAAAGTGTATGAATATCAACTGCTTTATTATAGTTCACCCTTGTTATATTAGCGTTATATTTCGCAATAATTCTGCTTGCTTTTAAGAATGCTCCGGATTTATCGGGCATAGTTGTTATAAATGTTGTTTTCATTGTTCTCTCTATTTCATTTATATGAAACTATCAAATGAATTACCTCAACAATTTTGAAAAAGCCGATACGGCATGGCTTTTTAAAATTAATAATATCACAATTCATTTGTTAGTTTAATATAGCCTCAGTGTGAATGTATATTATATTATATTATATTATATCAGCATTCAATTTACATTTCAATACAATTTAAATTTCTACCAGCCAAATTATTTTTACATATAAACATAAAAGATATAATATATGATATTGATGGAATAGAAATATAAATTTGATATCTGTACAAGTACAGTATCCACAATAATATTATTTCTGCATATAAATCCAATTATAAACAATTAAATGCATATGTCTATATTAAATCAATATGTATCTTGAATAATAAAATTATATGATGTATAATCTATACATGAGTATTTAAATTCAAATCCTGGAGAAAAAATATGTCGGATAAGAGATCGATAAAAGAAATTCTTAATATGAAAATTTCCGCACGAAAACTTATTTTAATTCTTATAGATATTACAATTATAGTATTGGTTTATGCATTCATAACATTCATGTTCTGGTTATATGCTCTGAATAAATTGTTATCTATGCATCTTAATATTATGAATGCCGGTGTATTAATATTTTGTTTGTTGTTATTTAGATTAGTATTCGGTATTTATTCAAGTGTCTGGAGATATGCAAATTCATATTCATATCTTAAATTAATAATTTTAGATTTTGCTGCCGGAATAACATATTTTATTATAACAATTATGGTAGGATATATTTATACACGAGGATGGCAATCGATATCGATTGTATGTATTATTACTTTAGCTACCTTGGCATCCCGTTTTGTATATCAACAATATCATAGTCGCTGCCATCATCTTGAATCACTTGTAGGAGAAAAAATAAATGTTGTTATTATTGGCGCCGGTCAGATAGGCGTATTGTTAGCAAGTGAATTAAAGATGAACAGCAAATCGAGATATAACCCATATTGCTTTGTAGATATAGATAAAGAAAAGATCGGTAATAAAATATCGGGAATAAAAGTTATTGAAGCTGATAACAGCATAATAGAAAAACTTAAACAGATGCCGGTTAAAGAAATTATTATTGCCATACCAAAGCTCAACGGTGATGAAAAACAAAAGCTATACAGGTATTATGAAAAAACCGGACTTAAGATAAAAATATATGACTTTATGTTCAGCCAAGAAGGCTCAGACGAAAATAAACGCGTCATTCGTGATATAAAAATCGAAGATTTACTGTTCCGCGAATCTATAAATATTGGTGATGAAGCGTCAATCCGATTTTATAAGGGCAAACGCATTCTCATAACAGGCGGTGGCGGTTCAATCGGCAGCGAACTTTGCCGACAACTCGCCAGATGCAAACCCGAACAGCTTATAATACTTGATATATATGAAAACAACGCATATGAAATACAACAAGAGTTGTTACGCCTGTATGGTAGTAAGCTCAACCTTGCTGTCGAGATAGCATCAGTCAGAGAAAGGGAGCGTCTGGATTGTATATTCAGATGTTATAAGCCACATATTGTATTTCATGCCGCTGCTCATAAGCATGTGCCGTTGATGGAACATAACGGTTGTGAAGCTGTCAAGAACAACATTATGGGCACATATAATACAGCAGACATGGCAGAGAAATATGGCGCAGAGAAGTTCATTCTCATTTCTACCGATAAAGCTGTAAATCCAACAAATATAATGGGTGCATCTAAGCGTATGTGCGAGATGATAATCCAATGCCGTACAGACAGCAAGACATCCTTTGCATCTGTACGCTTCGGAAATGTATTGGGATCAAACGGCTCGGTGATACCGCTGTTTAAAAAGCAGGTCGAAGACGGTGGACCTATAACTATTACTGACAAACGCATTATCCGATATTTCATGACCATACCGGAAGCAAGTCAGCTTGTAATGCATGCAGGTATAATGGCACGAAAAGGCGAGCTGTTCGTACTTGATATGGGCAAACCGGTCAGGATAGTTGAACTTGCCGAGAACATGATCCGGTTATCAGGTTTGACTCCGTATAAAGATATAGATATTGTTGAAATCGGGCTTAGACCGGGTGAGAAGCTGTATGAAGAGCTTCTTCTGAAAAATGAAGACCTGACAGTAACGGTAAATAAACTTATATTTATTGAGAAAGACACACCTTTCACAAGAGCTGAGATAGATGACAAGCTTGACATTTTAAGAACAGCATTAATTGATTGCACGAACGCAGTCGATTCAGATGTGATAAAAAGAGCTATGAAAAATGTTGTATCAACATATGATGATCCGGAAACCGTCAACGGCAATGCAAACAACGCCGTTGAAATGAAGGGTTGTTATGATAAACTTTCTTGACCTTCATTATTTATCATAAGACAGTTTTGATGATAAATATATTATGGCAAGAATGATATATAAGCTATGAAAGTAATTGTTCATATGAGAAGAAGTGACAGAGAAATTAAGAATTTCAATGATATTGTTGATGTTTTATCGCGTTGCGATACAATAAGACTTGGAATTAACAGAAACGATTATCCATATGTTATACCATTATCATTCGGATTTGAAGTTGAGAATGGCAAAGTTAATATATATTTTCACGGTGCAAAAGAAGGACTCAAACATGAGTTACTTGTAAATAATAACCGTGTTTGTGTTGAAGCTGATATCTGTCATCGCTTCGTCGATACCGGACATAATGTAACAGCAGAGTATGAAAGTGTCATTGGTTTTGGCAAGGCAGTCAAGGTGTTTGATTATGAAGCAGCAAATGGACTTGACCTGCTTCTAAAACACTGTGGGTTTGAGAATTATCAGTATAATAAATCTGTCAAAGACTTAATTACAGTTTATAAAATCACACTAAATGGAATTACAGGCAAACGGAGAACAGTGTAAAATTAAGCTGCAATATAATTGAAATTCGCAGCTTATATAGTATAAATAAATCGTATAATGTAAGGATAAGTCAATGAAATAACACTTAAGAAACAAAGTCATGTGGCTTTAAAATGATTGGAGTTATTCGTTTTCGCAGCGTTGACAGCGACAATGTTTTGTAGTATATTTAATTTATAGAATAATGAAAATTAATATCATGTAAACAATAAATGCAACCGCATATAATACTATTTCTATAAGAAACAGTAGAAAAACATCTTGAAAAAGTCCATACAGTAGACTTTTCCTCGAATTTTATCACTGTTTCTAAATAGAATTAGTATAAGAGAATATAGCTTTAGAATGTGAGGGAAATGCCATGAATGATGACAAGAGATTTGCTGTGTTAATAGATGCAGATAATGTTTCGGATAAATATATCAAGCATATTCTCGACGAGATGACAAACTACGGACTTATCACCTACAAACGCATATATGGGGACTGGACAAAACCAGCGCTTGGAGCCTGGAAAACTGTGCTGCTCGATAATTCCATAACTCCGATTCAACAGTATGGTTATACAATCGGCAAGAATGCGACTGATTCAGCTATGATAATTGATGCTATGGATATTTTATACAGCAAAAATGTCGAAGGCTTTTGTATTGTGTCCAGCGACAGCGATTTCACAAGACTTGCTTCAAGGCTTAGAGAATCAGGTATGTTTGTTGTCGGGATGGGCGAAAAGAAAACACCTTCAGCTTTCGTTGCAGCATGTAACCAATTTAAGTATCTCGAAATACTTGTTCAAAGTAATGAACCGGAAATTATCGCTACAGTTTCAACAGGAAGTACAAATAAAACAGATAATAAAGAATTGATAGATGAATCGATGACACCACTCAGCATTTTAATAAAAGCGATATCATCTATCATCAATGACACCTCCGATGATGACGGTTGGTGCCCGCTCAGCGATGTAGGGAATATATTAACAAAAAGGTTTCCAGATTTTGATGTCAGAAACTATGGTTATAACAAACTTACTCCGCTCGTACGCTCGCTGCATAACTATGAGATTAAATCAGAAAGAAAAAATAATCAACGATTAATCTATATCAAGATAAACGAAAAAAAATAACTATAAATTATTATTGCAGAGTGACTTGAATATATAAAATATCTGAAAGTGTAGGATATGTTAATCAATTATATTTTAGTATATGAAACTAACAAATGAATTTCTTAAGACATTCGAGAAAAACCAATGCTTTTCGGCTTTTTTTCGAATGATAAAATCTTGATTCTTTTGTTAGTTTAATATAGAAGCTTTGATAAGAATTTAAAAGCAACACCCTCCGATTATCGTAAAAAAATATGCTGAAGCAACTAATCAGCAATTCATATTGAATAGGCAATCGCAAAATATAGTTTTTAAGTCGTCAAGATGATAAGAAGGAACGCATAATACTGATTTTATATCCTCCAAAAGAGCAACAGAAGTTGTTCTTTTTTTTAAGGTAGTTATGTTGACAACCAACATCAACAGATATATAATAAAATTAAAAATTAACTTAATGATACTTTTTCAATTGACAATTTTTGTTTTAAATGTAAAAGTTAAAACAAAAATTCGATTATAACGAACTGCTCAAAACCTCCGGCTCAGCAAAAAGGATGGAAAAAAATCATGGAAAGTATGTTAAATAATGCGAAGCGGATATTGAGCTTTGACTTCGGAGCATCGAACGGAAGGGCAATTCTGTTCCGGCTCGAAAACGGCTGTTTACAGCAGCAGCAGGAGGAACACAGGTTCGAAAACAATCCGATTACAATCAATAATACTCTCTGCTGGGATATTGATAGCCTGACGAATAATCTGTTTACCGGCATACAAAAAGCTATGCAGTCGGGTGGATTCGACGCAGTCGGCATCGACACCTGGGGCGTTGACTTTGCGCTAATCGGATTTAACGGTAAGCTTGTTGATTTACCTGTCCATTACCGTGACAACCGTACGGAAGGCATCGAAAAAGAGGTATTCAAACGAATATCACCCGAAGAGCTGTATTCACGCTGCGGAACTCAATATAACTGCATAAATACATTGTATCAACTTGCATATCTTTCATATAACCAATCCGATATTATTAAAAGAACAGATAAAATACTTATGGTTGCAGATTATTTCGCATATCTGCTGACAGGCGAGATGCGGCTTGAGCTGACAAATGTATCAACAACAAATCTACTTAACCCTGCGGTGTTGATGTTATTGCAGGTCCTGTTGAAGCCACAGCAATCGGGAATGCGGTTGTCTGTCTTATCGGAGCCGACGAAATAAAGGATTACGAACACGCAAAACATATAATACAAAACAGTATCGAAACAATAACATATTATCCAGAGAGCCGAGCCTATTGGGATTCGGAATATATACGTTTTAAAGAAATCAGAAAGGAAGTCGAAAAATGAACACAGAGAAAGCATACCTGATTGCAAAAGAAATGTATTCTGAAATCGGTGTCGATACCGATGCAGTGATGAAAAAACTCGAAAACATAAAAATATCCCCGCAATGCTGAGCTACTTCAGGACAGAAGACTTGTGGTATGGGCACATCATGGTATATTTGGAACAGGGAATAATTTTGACGAAGCCTTCGGTCTTATGGAGGCGGTCGAAATAGCAGCTGAAATATATATGAAAATAAATAAATCAGCCATAACTCCCGGTATTACGAATACCCAGCTCAGAGAGCTGGCAAATGCATTCAACATCACCCCAAGACGAGGGTATCTTGATTAATAAAAAAATCAGACAAGTTATCACTAACTTGATATATCTATTTTCTATACAATAAAAAGAACACAGGGATTATACTCTGTGTTCTTTACTATTATTTTTAATTATGCTTTTACCGCAATCGGTTTAGGTACAATGATCCTCATTGATTTCGGCAGCAGTGATATTTCCGGATTGGTCATCTTGTAAATTTCACCGTCAACATTTACATTGATCGGCTTTTCAGCAAGGATTTTCAACTTTCGACATCTTAAAAACTCAACTATTTTTAACTTTTCAAGATGTTCACCGCGTTTGAATATCTGTACCAGATTTATGATTTTTGATATAGGAACTGATGGAATTCTAATAAAGTCGAGCAGTCCATCACTCAGTTCTGCGATAGGAGCTGCTTTAAAGCCGCCGCCGTACCATCTGCCATTTGCTGCAATTACGAGAAGGTAATCACGGTTAACAGCATCAATTGGGTTACCGTCGACCTCAAAAATGAATCTGTGCTTAAGCGAGGTGAACAGGTTTTGAATCAAGGAAAGGTTGTATGCCATACTACCGCTGACAAAAGGCAGCTTTTTATATTTCTTCATTCCGTTTGCGATAGCTGCATCAAAGCCGACAGAAACAATATTAATGCTCGCTTTTGTTTCAATAATTTTATCATTGACAGTAAGCAGGTCAATCGCATCGATATCACCGTCAATCATACGGTCGAGGGAGAGAAAATCAGCTTTTACAAGCGGTTCATATGCTTTTACAAAATCGTTTCCTGAACCAATCGGTATTGCACCAACTGCACAGTTTAGGTGCTTGTACGCACCTGTAACAACCTCACTGAGCGTACCGTCACCGCCGCAGGCATAAATTCTAAGCTGGCTGGTACCCATCTTATCACCCCAGCTGTCAGCGATTTCGGTTGCTTCAAATGGACGTGTTGTTGAAACAATATCATAATTGTCGGTCCGATTTATAAAGCATTCCTTTATTTTTGCGGTTAATTCTTTTGTTTTGTCAACTTTACCTGCTGTAGGGTTGATAATAAAAAGATGATGCACATTTAATACCTGTACGATTGAAATGTCAATTTTAATCGTTATATCCCTTCCGTATTAATAAACTTCCCAAATCTCTTATATTCATTATATATTAACAATCGGCAGAAATCAATACATCAAAACACATTTCGCTTGACAATTTAGAACTGTGATGGTATCATATGATATAATAAGTTTCAGCAGACCTACAGAAAATGCGAAGCATTTTCACAAATGCCAACTGAACAGACGAAAAGACACTATCAGACCTAGTGTTGGCATTATTGTATAATTAAAACAATGAATTAATTTACAGCATTAGAAATTAAGGAGAATTCCGGAATGAGAATTAAAATAATATCACTCGTGATTATCTTAGCATTCGGTTTGATACTCGGCGGTTGCAATAGTATTGGAAATGATACATCAATACCCGATGGAATGGTTATAGCTGAAAATGACCTGGCAGATTACACCTTCTGTTATCCGGAGGACTGGGAGCTTGACATGAATTCTACAATGATGTCGGTTATCGGCGGTGGAACAGCACTTCATCCGGCAAATAAAAGCATATCGGTAATGGTGCTTGATCTTGCAAATCCGAATGTCGGAGCAATTGATTTCTGGAATGAATATAAAGCTTCTTTTGACGGTACATTTAAGGAATTTACAGCTGAAGAACCGACTGAAGTAACAGTTGATGACAATATCGGATGCACTGTTGTTTATACAGCGAAAATAACCGATGCAACATACAAGTATGCGCAGACTATAGTTATCAAACAGGGAACTGTGTACCTGATAACCTTTACAGCAACACCCGATGATTATAACGAGACAATTGACGTCTATAACAATGTACTGAATACATTTAAATTTAAATAAATAACAATACCAAATAAGTTACCCTCCGAAGCAATCCGGAGGGTTGATTTTTTCTATTATTTCGTATGAGAAATAATAGAATTACATTGTTTTTCGTTATATCTATCTCTCTTCATCGTTTTCCCAGTTGTGCCATACATTCTGGACATCGTCGTTATCCTCGAGCATCTCAAGCAATCTGTTCATCTTGGTTATGCTTTCCTCATCATCGATGCGGACATATGTGGAAGGTATCTTTTCAACCTCAGCAGAAAGGAAGCTGTAGCCCTTGTCGGTAAGTACTTTTTTGACATCATCAAGCTCTGTCGGATCGGTGAATACCTCGAAAACCTCATCTTCTTTTGCAAAGTCAACAGCACCCGATTCAAGAGCATCCTCCATGAATTTATCCTCGTTTATATCTTCGCTTTCAATGACTATTACACCCTTGTCAGCAAACATAAATGAAACGCATCCGGTCGTACCGAGATTACCGCCGTATTTATCGAAGTAGTGACGCATATCTGCACCGGTTCTGTTACGGTTGTCAGTAGTGGTTTCGACAATGATAGCAACTCCTAAAGGACCATAACCCTCATAGAATATGACATCATAATTCACACCCTCACCACCGGCTGCTTTCTTGATAACACGATCAATGTTGTCATTGGGTACATTGTTAGATTTAGCTTTCATAATCAAATCACGCAGCTTGCTGTTGATACTCGGGTCAGAACCGCCTTCTTTTACTGCAATAGCGATTTCTTTGCCTATTTTTGTGAAGACCTTTGCTCTTTGAGCATCTGTCTTCTCTTTTTTGTGCATAATATTTTTCCATTTGGAATGCCCTGACATATAAAACTCTCCTATATGATGTTATATAACTTCTGTCTCGCGAAGGCCAATCAGATTGAGTGTATTACCGAGAGTGGTGTTTACAGCTTTGGCAAGCTGAAGTCTGAACTGTCTGCAATCGATTTCGGATTTTAAAATGTTATTATTATGGTAAAACAGATTGAACGCCCAGCAAAGCTCAAGTGCAAAACGCGTTATAACCGAAGGCTCATAAGTATTGATTGCTTGAATAACTTTGTTGGGAAAGTCGGATAAGCATTTGATCAGTGCTATTTCTTCAGCGTTAGGGGTATAATCACAGCTGTCTGTATCCTCGGCTTCACTTTCGTTTTTTCGAAGTATGCTTGCTGTACGCGCATAAGTGTATTGTACATAAGGTCCGGTATTGCCTTCGAATGAAAGCGCTTCCTCCCAGTCGAAGTTTACATCCTTGATACGGTTGTTTAGCAGGGAATTGAATACCACTGCACCGACACCGACAGCTTCCGCAACCTCAGCTTTGTTCTCAAGCTCGGGGTTCTTGTTTTCTATAACAGCGGCGGCATGTTCGATTGCATCCTTGAATAAATCATCAAGCAGAACGACATTACCGGTTCTGGATGCGATTTTTTCGCCGCCTATGCTGTATGTCCCGTACGGGACATGAACCAGCCTGCCAGCCCACTCGTAGCCCATCAGCTCAAGCACCTTGAACACTTGTGTAAAGTGAAGGCTCTGACCTGCTGAGGTAACATAAAGTGCCTTATCGAATTTGTATTCGTTCTGACGCCATATAGCTGCGGCAATATCACGGGTTGCGTATATTGTTGAACCGTCCGATTTAAGTATTAAAACAACAGGCAGCTTGAATTCGTCGAGTCTGACGATGTATGCGCCGTTGTCAAGCTCAAGAAGATTTTTTACTTTCAACTCATCAATTGCTGTCTGCATCTTGTCATTATAAAAGCTTTCACCGTTGTAGCTGTCGAATTCTATTCCGAGCAGCTTATAAGTCTTTTCATATTCAGAAAGGCTGATTGCTTTGAATTTTTTCCAGAGCGATGTGCTTTCTTCATCGTATTGCTCCAATTTGCGAAATTCGTTTTTTGCCAATTCATGAAGTTCTTCGTTCTCTTCGGATTCTTTTGTGAACCTGACATATAGGTCAACAAGCTCATCCATCCCGCGTTCTGCCAGCTTTTCTTCGCTGCTCCAGAGTTTGTATGCAGCGATAACCTTGCCAAACTGAGTACCCCAATCGCCGAGGTAGTTTATGCCGATACATTTATAACCGCAGAAGCTGTGCAGCTTTTTCAGTGAGTTGCCGATGATAGTCGTACCAAGATGACCGATATGAAAACGTTTTGCGATATTTGGTGACGAATAATCGATAACAACGACTTTGTTTACACCAATATTACTCTTGCCGAAGTCAGCTCCGGCATCAAGTATCAATTTAAGAATTGAAATAAAGTAATCCGGTCTTACGAAAAAATTTAAATATCCACCGACAGCTTCTATTCGATCTATAAATTCAAAGTTTTCTGTTTCAAGTCCTGCCTTTAACTCTGCTGCAATTGCAGGCGGTGCTTTTCTTAGTGCCTTGCTGAATTTAAAGCAGGGCACAGCAAGGTCGCCAAGCTTCGAATCTGCCGGCAGTTCAATAGCTGAAGCAATATCGATGTCTGTGTTGGGCAGCAACAATTTTATTTTTCGTGCTATTAGTTCTTTTATCTGTTCCATAATCCGCATTTCCTATTTTAATAATACGATGTAGTGTGGTAATATTATATTTTACAACACCTTTGATAAAAAGTCAACAAGTCTCGGGTGTTTTGGTTCGGAAAAAAATGTTTTCGGTTCATTTTGCTCAAGGATAACGCCTTCGTCAATGAACATAACCCGAGTTGCAACCTCTCGTGCGAAGCCCATTTCATGTGTTACCACAACCATTGTCATTCCGGCTTCAGCAAGCTCCTTCATTACTACAAGCACCTCACCGACCATTTCGGGATCAAGCGCTGAGGTTGGCTCATCAAAAAGCATTACATCAGGTTGCATTGCGAGTGCTCTGATGATAGCAACTCTTTGCTTTTGCCCGCCTGAAAGCTGCGATGGGTATGCTGTTGCCTTGTCGGTAAGCCCGATTCTGTCAAGCAGCTGCTTTGCTCTTGCGTTTGCTGCCTGCTCACTTTCGAGTCCCAGAGTAACAGGAGCTAAGGTGATGTTTTTAAGTATAGTAAGGTGAGGGAATAGGTTGAACTGCTGGAAAACCATTCCCATCTTTCTGCGATGAAGATTAATATCGGTTTTAGGTGATGAAATATTAAAACCTTCAAACCATATCTCACCGCTTGTTGGTACTTCGAGAAGGTTAAGGCAGCGTAAGAATGTACTTTTGCCTGAGCCTGAAGGTCCGACAATAACGACCTTTTCACCCTTTTCTATGGTTTCGTTTATATTTTTTAAAACATGATTTTTACCAAAGAATTTGTTTAGATTATTAACGGTTATCACTCTTGCGCAGCCTCCTTTCAAATAATCCGAGCAACTGGGTAAGCCCTATTACAATCATAAGATATACAATTGAAACAGTGATATACGGAGCGAAGAATTCATATGTTTTCCCGGTAATTTGTTGTGCAGCACGTGTCAAATCTCTTATACCGATATAAGCAACAATTGAAGTTTCCTTTATCAAAGCAATAAATTCATTTCCTAAAGCAGGAAGAATATTTTTAATTGCTTGAGGTAATACAATAAGCCGCATTGTTTTAAATGAACTTAGTCCGAGTGTTCTTCCTGCTTCGGTTTGACCTTTATCAACAGCAAGTATACCGCTTCTAATAACCTCAGAAACATAAGCTCCGCTGTTTATACCAAAAACAATTATTGCAGTTAAAACAATAGGTGCATTTTTATATATTGCGGGGAATATTGCGAAATGTGCTAATAGCAGTTGAACAAGAATAGGTGTTCCTCGAATTATTGTAGTATACAATGAGCATAAAAGTTTTAAAAGAACCATAAATACATTTTTAGATTTTGAAATTTTAACAATAGCAACCACTGTACCAAGAACAGCTCCGATAATCAGAGCACAAAGAGAAATAAAAAGGGTATTCCCCAATCCTTCAAGGATTAGCTTGTAACCTTCCTTTTCAACTATACCAAAATAAAAATCATGAAAAAATTTATCAAACATAACAACCCGCATCTAATGAAGATAATGGGCAGACGGTTATCTGCCCATTATAACATTCTGTTTATTTTATTATTTACTTAATTATTATGATAACCACTTTGCGAGAAGACTGTCAATGAATCCTTCATCCTTGAGTTCCTGAATCGCATTATCAATTTTCTCTTTAAGTTCTGTGTTGCCCTTCTTTATAGCGATACCATAGGTTTCGGTTGTTAAAGCAACATCAACAATCTTTATGCTGTCATTATCTTTTGATGCAAGCTCAGCAACAGTATTATCCATGATGATAACATCAACATTACCGTTAAGCAGGTCTGTTATTGCAAGGCTAATATTTGCATAGGATTTTACTTCAGCATCTGCAATCCCCGGAAATTTCCAATCCTCATCACCATTTGCATATGCTTCTCCTGTGAAGTTTGTGCAGACACCGATTTTTTTGCCAACAAGCTGAGCATCTATATCATCTTTTGTTGTACCTGTGAAAACTGCATCATCACTTTTTACGATAAGAATTTGTGAGGCATCGAAATAAGGCTCTGAAAAATCAACGGCTTGAAGTCTTGTTTCATTAATTGTAAGACCGGAAGCTGCGATATCGCAAGCATCGGTAGGAATGGAAGCTACAACAGATTCAAAAGGCATATCAGAAAACTCGATTGTCATATTAAGTTTTTCGCCTATTGCATTTACAAGATCAATGTCAAATCCGGCGATCTCTTGGTTGTCATCAATGAATTCCCAAGGTGCAAATTCAGCGTTTGTTGCGACCTTTAGAACGACGGCAGTTGTCGATTCTGTATCAGATACAGCTGTGGATTCGTTTTCAGATTCAGTTACTGATGCTGAACCTGAAGTATCAGCAGCACTTGAGGTGTTTGTTGTATCACCATCACATCCTGCAAATGAAAGAACAAAAGTGAATACTAAAAGTATAGCTAAAAATTTCTTCATTATTGTAAAACTCCTTCATAAAAATATATGTATATTATACACCGTATTCATTGAATGTCAAGCATTATTCATTATTAGTGTATTAAATAATATCGCTTTTACTGTAATCTATCATTCTGCAAGCTTTGCCTGAAGGTACAGCGCACATTCAAGGCGTTTGCGTTCCAGCTCACAGCCTATATGATAGCATTTACTCATATCTCCGCCTTCATACTTAACGCTTGCGGCAACACATCCGCCGCCGCAAAAGAATTTTGCGAAGCAGTTTTGGCATTCGGGTTTTGTGTATATATTCGTAGATTTAAATTTCTTTCTTAACTGAGCAGATTCATCGTTGAATCCATCATATATATTTCCCAGCTTGTAATTGTCCATTCCGGCAAATTGATGGCAGGGGAAAAGCGCACCGGGAGGTGTAACCGCAAGATATTCGCAACCGGCACCGCAGCCCTTTACACGCTTGTAAACACATGGACCTGCTTCAAGGTCAACGTTGAAGTGGAAAAAGTTGATCTTATCGCCGCTTGATTTTCTTTTTGCAAGTTCGATTGCAAGTTTTTCGTATTCTTTGTATATCCGGGGCAGCATTTCCTCTTTTATTGCGAGTGGGTGGTTGTTTTCAAGCGCTACCGGTTCGACAGATATTTCTTCAAAGCCGCAATCCGCAAGATGAAAAACATCACTCGAAAAGTCGAGGTTTTTCGCAGTAAATGTACCTCTGACATAGTAGCTTTTACCATTCTGCTGACGCATTTCCGCAAGCTTTTTGAATTGAGGCATTATTTTATCATATGTACTGCCGCCTTCGGGAAAACGGCGCATGAAATCGTTGACACTCTTTCTGCCGTCGACCGAAAGAACGAGATTGAACATTTCACGGTCAAGATATTCGATTGTTTCGTCATCGAGCAGCGCACCATTTGTGGTCAGCGTGAAGTTAATGTGTTTACCGGCTTCGGCAGCACGTTTCTTCCCATATTCGGTAACAGCTTTTACGGTGTCCATTGCCATAAGCGGTTCACCACCGAAGAAATCAACCTCAAGATTCTCGATTTTTGCTGAATGCTCAATCAAAAAATCGATCGCTTTCATACCTACTTCAGGAGCCATTATTTCACGCTTGCCGCAGTATTCGCCTGCATCCGCAAAGCAATAGCCACATCTCATATTGCAGTCGTGTGCAACATGAAGACATAAAGCCTTGATTGGTATGACTGAATTTTTTGGAAGATCGACGATAAAATCGGGTGAAAACAATAATTTTTGCTCATACAGAGAGTAAAGCTCGCTGTAAGCAAGCTTTACTTCGTTTTTATCGTATTCAAGATTATACAGGATCTCAGGGGTTTCTTTTGTCAGCGGTGGTGTAAGCAGTTTGCATATATCATACGCCAGCTTATAAAACGAATGCAAAGCTCCGCTGTTTACATCAAGAGCAAGGTATTCGCCGCCGATTTCAAAGGTGTGTAACATTATTTGTTGTTGTCCTTATTAAGGCGTTTCTTGTTTTCACATTGTTGGTTAGCGACTGTGCAGGAGGTTTTGCATGCTGATTGGCAGGATGAACGGCATTCTCCGCAGCCTGCAAAGGTTGTATCGCTGTATGTCTTTTTATTGATTGTTTTGATGTTTTTCATAATAATTTCCTTTCAGATGTTTTATCATATAATTATAACATACAGTCGTTACTTTATGCAAGTATTTTTTGAAAAAAATAAGCAAGTAATACTATTTCTATAAGAAACAGTAGAAAAATTTCTTGAAAAAACCCATATAGTAAAGACTTTTCCTCAAATTTTATCACTGTTTCTAAATAGAATTAATATAAACAAATAATATGCCGAAATGATTGCAATTTAAATTCCGTCATGTTATAATTATTCGATGAATTATTAGATTTCAAGGAGCAAATATATTATATGCAATTTAAAACAGAGCTGCATTGCCACACCTCACCGGTAAGCAGATGTGCGCATTCGGATGCAGCAAAGCTGCTATCGGAATATAAGGCCGCAGGATATACAACCGTAGTACTGACAAATCATATGTCAATGGCGACATTTGAGAACATCTCAGGCTCATGGAAAGATAAAGTCAGGTATTATGTAAACGGATACAAGCAGCTTAAACAACTGGCAGGTACTGAAATGAATATTCTGCTTGGCACAGAGATAAATCTTGAAGGATCGACAAACGATTATCTTGTCTACGGAGTGGATGAAAAATTTTTTCTTGACAATCCTCAACTTATACAAATGAATCTTCACAGTCTTTCAGAGCTATGCAGAAGCAAAGGACTACCGTTATATCAGGCACATCCGTTCAGAAAATTCATGGCAATAGTCAGACCTGAGTATCTTGACGGAATTGAAGTCAACAACGGAAACATCAGGCATGATTCAAGCAACCCGATTGCAGAGCTTTGGTCAGACAGATATAATCTGAAGAAAATAAGCGGATCGGATTATCATGATCCGGCTGATCTGACAGTTAACGGATTAGTGACAGATATCCCGATAAAGACGAACGATGAGCTGATTTCTGTCCTGAAAAAAGACAATTATAAGCTACTTCGCTCAGATTTGAAATAGTAAATAGAAGGTATAAAAAATGATAATAGATTTTCATGTGCATTGCTTCCCCGATGCACTTGCAAAAAGAGCTATCCATGAGCTTGCTGAACGTGCAAATTTGTACCCACACAGTAACGGAACAATAAATGGTACTGTTAAGCACATAAAAGATTCGGGTGTTGATAAATTTGTATTGTTGAACATTGCAACCAAGCCAAAACAACAAAGGACTATCAATGACTGGGCAATTTCACTGATCAATGATGATACGGTTATACCCTTCGGAAGCATTCACCCGTTTTGTGACGATAAGATTGAAGAGTTAAAAAGGTTACATAATGCCGGTATTAGAGGAATTAAAATTCATCCCGATTACCAGAATTTCTTTGTTGATGATCCATGTATGGATTGTGTTTACGAGGAATGCGGTAAGCTCGGTATGATTATATCATTTCATGCCGGTGTTGATCTCGGACTTTCGCAAATTGTGCACGCAACACCGACAATGATAGCAAAAGCAGTAAAAAAGCACCCTGGGACAACCTTCATTGCGGCACATATGGGCGGTTATTGGCACTGGGATGAAGTACTCGAACAGCTTTGCGGTATTAACAACCTGTATCTTGATACAGCATACTGCGGTGTTACGATGCCTGTAAAAAAAGCAGAAGAAATAATCGCAGCTCACGGAGCCGATAGAATACTTATGGCAAGTGATATGCCATGGGAAATTCCTTCTGAATCTATCAAAATGATAAAATCATTGAATATTTCTGAATCTGATAAAATAAACATTATGGGCGGTAATGCCGAAAAATTATTAAATCTGATCTGAAAGGGATAAATATTAAAATGAGCACAAAGAAAACAGCGGTAATAACCGGCGCAGGAGGAGTTTTATGCTCCGATTTTGCAAGAATGTTGGCTAAGGAAGGCTATCAGGTCGCTCTTCTCGACCTTAACGAAAAAGCAGCGCAAGCGGTAGCTGATGAGATAAACAGCAGTGGCGGCAAAGCAATTGCATATGGTGCAAATGTACTTGAGAAGGAGAGTCTTGAGGCCGTTCATCAAAAAGTTAAGAGTGAGCTTGGTGATTGTGATCTGCTGATAAACGGTGCGGGCGGAAACAGTCCCAAATGTACAACCGACAAAGAGATATACAATGAGGGTGATCTTGATAGCGGTATCAAGACATTTTTCGATCTTGACAAGAGCGGTTTCCGGTTTGTCTTCGATCTTAACATAATAGGAACACTGCTTCCCACACAGTGCTTTGCTATTGATATGCTTGGCAAAAAAGGATGTAGCATAATAAATATATCATCAATGAATGCTTTCAGACCTCTGACAAAAATCCCGGCTTATAGCGCTGCAAAAGCAGGTATATCAAACCTTACCCAATGGCTTGCAGTGCATTTTGCCGGTCAGGGCATCAGAGTTAATGCTATAGCTCCCGGCTTTTTTGTAACCACCCAGAACATAGCGTTGTTATTTGATGAAAACGGTAATCCCACACCGAGGACCGAAAAAATCCTTGCCGCAACTCCAATGCGCCGTTTCGGTGAAGCTCATGAATTGCTTGGAACACTAAAGTGGCTTATCGATGATAACGCATCGGGATTTGTTACCGGTACGGTAATACCTGTTGACGGTGGATTCTCAGCATATTCGGGTGTTTAATCTTTCAATTATATTTACACGTTTATTTAAAAAACACACTCTGTTAAACATTTGTATAACAGAGTGTGTTTTTTGTTATAAAAATACTATGTTGTCATAAACAAATTTATTAAAAGTATTAAAAATGTATTGCATAAATAGGGTAAATGTGATAATATAATTACATCAAATGGATAGAAAATTTGGAGGTTGCTATGAAAAAGATTTTGGCATTGGCATTATCATTACTCCTTGTCTTACCGTTTGCAGTATCAATTTATGCTGTAGACCTTTCGACACTCGGAACTTTGAACAGTTCTACCCCATCTACGGTTGTTTCGGGATTAAACCTGGCAACATACGATTTTACCGATTCAAACAGTGCAAAACAACTTGCATATGTTATGGAATTCAATCCTAAGACAAGCAATTTACAACCTTACATGTATCATAAATATAATGGTAGCGGTGTAAAGGTACTTTCGGATGGCAATTATGCTGAAACTGACCTTGGCATTGATGTTGTCGGCGGTATAAACGCAGACTTTTTCTCAATGAGTACCGGTTCATATGGTGTTACAAACAATATGTATATTTCAAATGGCAAAGTAGCAACCGACAGTGTTGGCTCTACTCAGAAACAACTTGTTTTTGACAGCGCTGGAAACGCATCGATTGTAACATCCAAATTGGATTATAAGATTTTTGTTAAAGGTGAGGAATGGACTTATATAGATCCAACATATCTCGGTAAAACTACAGCTCTCGTGCATATAAACAAACGCTCTGATACATGGTCGGATCGTATATATTATTATGACAGCAGCTGCGGAACAAAGACCGACTCCACTCTTGCGGGAACAGAAATTGTTGTAAAAAAACTTGATGGAACCGATCTTGTTATTGGCGGAACCTTAAAGGGAGAAGTTGTTGAAGTAAGAAAAGATTCTTTCAATTCCTCATTAACTGCCGATCAATATATTCTGTACATAAAGAACGGCTCGCAGCTTCAGACTTTAGCTGATTCATTGGTTGCCGGTGATAAAATTGATATTCTGGTTACCGAAACAATAGCAGTGTCAAAAGATACTATGGAAAATGCATTGACAACAATACCGGTTCCGATCCAGGTTGTCAAGAATGGTGTTAATATTGTCGGAACAGCCGAATTTACAAACTACGGAGTAACAAATGATCCCGCACAGAGAACAGCAGTTGGTGTTAAGGCTGACGGCTCGGTTGTTTTCATGGCTTGTGACGGCAGAAAAGCTGATACAGGCGGAGCAATAGGTCTGAACTTTGACCAAGTTGCAAAGCTTATGCTTGAAATGGGATGCGTCGAAGCTTTCAATCTTGATGGTGGCGGTTCAACTCAAATGATAAAAGAAAATTCGGAAGGCACACTTGAGTATGTTCATGCTTCAACCCGTTCGGTTGCAAACAGCCTTCTTATTGTAGAACGTCCGACAGTAGCTCAAGCAAAGATTGATGCACTTCAAGACCTTGTTGACGATATAACTGCAGCGTATGAATTCAATATGCCTGCTACAATCAATAAATTCTGGACAGAAGCAAAATTTGTTCTTGCAACTTCAACTTCAATGATCGGTGATTATACAGGAGCATTAACAAGATTACTTGATGCTTATGAGAATCAAGGCAGTGTATACAAGAATCTTGCATTTGGCAAGACATATACTTCATCTCAACCCTGGGATGGAAACTATGCAGATACAAATAATGCAGAGTTAACAGATGGCGGTTATGGTGCTGTGGATTATGGTGTACACTGGGTAGGATATCACAAGAATAGAGATATAGTAAATGGTAAGCATTTTGCAACTATAGACCTCGGCTCAGTCAAATCCGATATACTTTCATTCAAAGCTCAGTTCCTCTGTGATGTAGGAGCAGGTGTACCGCTTCCTACAGCAGTTGATGTTTTGATATCAGACAACGGAACAACCTTTACAAAGGTAGCATCTGTTACCGGACTCACAGCGAATCAATTTGACAGCAAAAATGTTAGAGAGTTATTCAACATTGATTTGATCCCGAGTTCAGCAGTTTCTGCCCGTTATGTAAAATTCGAATTCACATCGGGTGGTACATTCACATTTGTTTCAGAACTTGAGGTTTTTGCAGCAGAGGATGTCGTTGTTATTAAGGAAGAAACAGTATCAGATACTTCATCCGAGACATCGTCTGAAACATCATCCGAGACTTCGTCTGATACTTCAATTGAAACATCTTCGGAATCAACGAACGATTCATCTGAAATTGTATCTATCCCGGATACAGGTGATAAAGGTGCTGATCTGGCGGTAGTTGTACTGCTAATAACTCTTGCAACAGCTGCATTCGCAGTAATAACAAGAAGAACAGTAAAAAGATAAACAATAGAGTTGATAAACAAAAGAAGCACACTGATTTGACGGTGTGCTTCTTGTATTTAATAAAAGTAAACCTAAAATTATTTTTACAAATCTTCTGTCCAGTATATAAATAGGGTTATAAGAGACTAAAAGAATCCTTTAATATGGGTTGTAATCTTTCGGGAAAGTATAATTATCAATCATTAAACTGTATCTCCATTAAAAATCAAATAGAAAACGCCGCATCAGCGTAACATTGTCCGACTTGTTTAATTAGCTCCGAAAGCTTAATGCGAAAATTTCTATTTAAAAGTGCCTTACGGTCTGCATCAAAAAAATATCCACCCTGAAAGTCTAATATTTTTTGTATTGCCTTATTTTCTTTATTATATGCCTGATTAAGTTTTTCAATTTGTATTTTCATATCGGGGCAGATTTTCAATGCGCGTTCCAAATAACTTTGTTTATTGTACATGTTAGTTCCAACCATAACCATGCAGCTTCCGTATGTATCTAAAGGTCTTGCGAGCATGCTCTCATCTTGAAAATTTTCATCGCATAATAATGAATCTGCCCAATCTTCAAATGCTTGTTTACCGAAGCTGGTTTTTTCTGTTGACTGTAGCGAAGCCAACTTTGGAATGTTTAATATTGAACGTCGAATACTATCAGATATAGAAGGCGTATTTATCTTCTTTTTTATAAATACCAATCCCTCTGATCTATCCAACCCGTTTCTTTTCTGAAAAAATTCATTGGATAATTCAAGATCCATGGGGTTATCTTCCTTAACCTCATCTGTAAATTGAGACCATCCTATTAATACATCGCCATTCTCATCGTAGCCAAATATAATTGAACAAGTTGGGGGTCCGACTATACCGAATGTAAGTACGGGATAACCTTTATCTATTGATTCAACAATTCTTCTGACATACTCCGGCTTGTTTCTCTGTATATCATCTTCGTGAATATATTCGAATTCATATCCGCAGGCATCAAATGCAGCTCGAATAGGCACTTGTGTATTCCGGCATTTTAATGAATATTCATTATTATATTGCCAATCTGGTTTACCCCATGTTTGTGTAAATAAATCACCCGTTATTCCGGCAAAAAAAGTGAAATTATAGTTCTCATTTTCGTTAAATGCCCTCATGACGGTACGCATACAACTGTCGAACATATAATTTTCTGATTGAACATCACATAATTTAACAATATTGGGTATTAGCTTTCTAGTCATTATAAATCCACCTTTTATGTTTATTTGTATTGTGAGTGGACTAAAATATTTCAGATTATCGTTCGATTCACGCGCAACTGAAGGAGTAATACCATGAAATCGCATAAACGCTTTGGTAAAGCTCTCAGGAGAATCGTATCCATATTTCAAAGCAACATCAATGACTTTGGATTTTAATACAGATAATTCATGACCGGCAAGCGTTAATCTTCTGTTTCGAATATAATCGCTTATGGTAAAACCTGTAACAATACTGAATATTCTTTGAAAGTGATGATTTGATGAATATAAATATTTTGCAATCACTTCGTTGCAAATATCATCCGTTAAATTGTCTTCAATAAAGTTTATTGCTTTTTGTGTGTCATTAATCCAATCCATTTTAGTTCCTCACTTCATGAATATATAATAAATTAAATAATAGATTAAATCCTGTCTTTTTGTGCTTTAATCTGTCCATAATATAAATTTTCTCCGTATCCTTGCCACTTGCCTTTCGTCAAGGTTATATTAATTATTATATAGTTTAACATACTTTTTTGAATATTTCAATGTAAGGTGGACAAAATATTAGGTTTTAGTATTGACATTCTAAGTTGCACGGGTTAAAATGGACATTATTTGTGTTTATTTGGAAGCTTCAAGTTTGAGAAAAATCGATTTACGATTCAATGAAGATAATAAACTTTTTGGTTTTCGTAGTACTGGTGTGTTAATTCACAACGGACGGATATTGATTCAAAGGGGCGTTGACGATACTGAATTTGCTTTACCGGGCGGTTGTGTTGCTTGGGGTGAAACGAGTGCTGAAACTCTCGTGCGTGAATTTAAAGAGGAACTTGGTGTAGATATAGTTATTAAAAGATTAATATGGGTTGAAGAGGTTTTTTGGAAATGGGGAGATAAAAATGCTCACACTCTTTGCCATTATCATTTGATTGCTTTGACAGATGTTTCACAGATACCCAATGAAGGTATTATTAAGTCTTTAGAAACGGATGAATCAAGATTGTTGTTTCAGTGGGTTGATATTAATAAACTTGGCGGTTATAATACTATTTCTCATAAGAAACAATAGAAAAATTCTTCGAGAAAGACCGTAAAGCAAGGACTTTTCCTCAAATTTTATCACTGTTTCTAAATCGAATTAGTATAAAATATATCCTGAATTTCTAAAAGACAAAATAATAAATATAACCGATGGTATTGAGCACTTTATTACTCGTGAGTAATAGAAGATTTGAAAAAAGACCTACCGAAAATAAATCGATAGGTCTTTTATAAAACTCTCCATCTCGCCGCTTGCGGCGATATAAATAGATATGAAAAAGCACATTCCGCTTGCGGATTGCTGTTTACTGTTGCGGAGTAGCAAGTGGTTTTTCCTGCGTGAAAATTCATTTTTCACGCTACTTCCTTATGGAAAGTCCTCATTCTGGCGCGTTTTTTTATTTGTTTAGGTATTAAAAATTATTGCATTAATTTATATTTTAATTTAGCTTTGTCAAGAGCAAAAGCAATTAAGATATATATAAGCATACTTGCAGCTGCTTGACCAATACTGGGAACTATATTTACAAGAGGTGTATAGAAACTACCATATATAATTGCTTCAGCAAAGTAATATCCAATAACTGTAATTGGTATTGCTATAATGGTTGCAACGAAGCTTCGTAATGTCATTAATTTATTGCTCTTATTCGTAAAAGCTATTACCAGCAAAGCTTTTATTACAAAAGTGAACGGTGCATATACTATATACGGAGACAGAATATCTGCCATTGAGCCACCGATAGCCGCTGCAGCCATTGCGTAAGGTAAAGGCAGAAAACAAGCAGCAAGATAAATAAATGCGTCTCCAATGTGAATATAACCGCCGGGGCCAATATCGATTCTTGGTAATACTCCGGTCGCAACATAAATAATTGCTGCGAACAATGCTGTGAGGACTAAATATTTAAGATGTTTTTTTTGCATAGAGGGTTCCTTCTTTCAAAATTTATTTTTTATTTTTTATATCAACTTTGGTAATTGTTCTTTTATAAAGAAAAGTATTACGATCTGTTGCTGCAATGACAAAGAAAGCAGTGGCAAGAGCAACAGGAATAAGGCAAGTCAACGAATCTATAAATGCTATGCCTTCACCAGCGGAGATGTCCTGTTGCGAGAAGATAGCAAGAGAAATAACAAAAATGACACCGCTGACGCCAAGTACAATTGCAATAATAGCAGAGAATCTAAACATATAATTCTTTTTTATAATCATAATAAAATGCATTATAATACTTATAAGCAGCGATATTTCAAATATAAAGAAAAAGATAAATGTCAGCCAGCTGTCGCTTACAAAGCCGCCGGTATAAGTAGCAATAACAAGAATCATATTGGTCATAGCAAGTAGGACAGCAATTGAACCATAGGTTATTTTTGAAAGTATTTTCGGTTTTACTGAACCAAAATAGAACCCCACTATTGCCGGATATAGCAGTAAAATAACAAGCAGTATTTTAATTAACAGTATAAACATTGTATGATACCTCTCTTTCTTTACATGGAGAAATCCTGAGTGATTTTTTATAACCGGTCACAGGAAAAAATTAAAATGTTATTATGACATATAGCTCGATGACATATTTGCAAGCACATCGAATGTATAACCCTGATTTTGAAGTTCACCGATAGCCCAGTCAAGCATCGCAAGCGTACTACCTGATGTGTCATGCATCAGGACAATGCGGGGTTGTTCTTCATTTTGCTCGCACATTCTTATGGTTTTGAATAACATTCGGCGAAGATAAGCATCTGTCGATTCGCCTTCATTCTTATTGTCCTTCCATCTGTCGCAGTTCGCCGCTGTCCAGTCGAAAATCAAATATCCGCTATCTTCAAGCATCGCAATGCAGTCATCACGGGTGCCATAAATATTAGCAGTGGATGAGCCGCCGGGAAACCGGTAAAGTTTATAATCCGGCAGCTCGCATAGAATTTCTTTTATTTTACTTTCCCAGCACTTGAGGTCAGCTTCAAAGGCATCAACGGATTTGTATATATCATAAGTTTTATGTATCATTGAATGACAGCCCAACGCATGCCCTTCATTATAAATACGCTTTATTATGTTTGGATAATAAGTTGCCCAATCACCGATAACAAAAAACGTTGCCTTCACATCGTGTGCAGCAAGAATATCAAGTATCTGCTCTGTATATTTTAACGATGGTCCGTCGTCAAAGGTCAGGTAAATTACTCGTTTGTCTTCAACAATTTCTGATTCATCATTCGTCTTTGATTCAACATCCTCTTCTGTTTCGGGTGTCTGGTTTATTGATGTATCTGTGACCTCCGATACATCCACTTTGGGAATTGGGGATATAATTGAGTCTTCATAACTTTGCAGTAATGAATCATATTGTTCGACTTTTTTCGGTTCATCCATATTCAACTTGCCGTCAGTAATTATACACTTATCCGGTAATTTTACAGCTTCCGGTTCAATGTATGACATTGAGGTAGTGGAAATAAATAAAATAGCCGCCACAGCAAGGACTTTTAAATTCAATGCATTGGAAAGACGCATATATTTATAACATCTCCAATAAACAGAATAATACCGGATACGTGGTTTTTAATATTTATAATTGGGCATGAATAAACGCCGGATATATGATGTAATGCAGGGATTGCTTATTTATTATTGTTATATTAACATATAAGAAGTCAAAAATCAATGTATTAATATTTACTTTGTTGAGATATTATATATGCTTTCAGTAATTTATTTATATGAAATAACTAAATGTGAAGAAATTAAAAAAATATATTGACATTAATGGATAAATCAGTATAATATAAATAAAGATGTGACAAAATCTGATATTAACAAAGGAAGGGTAACTAAATGGCAGGTAACGGACTAAAAAAGTTAGGTGAAGAAAATGGTCTTAAAGTAGTTTCCGGAAGTGTTTGCGGTGACTACAAGGGTTATTTTGTCCGCATGAACGAAGGAGCAGGTTATAAGAAGATTGATTTTTGCTTCACAGTTGAAAATTCAGAGAATCAATATAAAATTAATGAATTCGTTGGTGAGGTTCAAAAAAAGTATTTGATTAATGCATATACACAGACACTTACGGGAGTAGCAATCGTATTTTCAGATACATTTGGGACAATGACCAGAATTAAAGACTTCCTTCAGGAGTTTATTCCTGTGCTTGACAACTACAAAGCCAAGGGTGTCAAATATTGCGCAGTTTGTGGAAATACAATAGAGGGTTCACCTTTTTATCAATTTCGTGGAGATACTACATATTACGGTCACCAAAGCTGTATGCAGAAGGATACTCAGGAGAACGATCATGAACTGCCGGTCGAAGACAATAAGACATATGTGAAAGGCGTAATAGGTTCATTTCTTGGTATGATTATCGGTGTGATACCAATGATAATATTAGCTCAAATGGGATGGTATGCAGGATTAGCAGGTTTGTTATTAGGAATAATTATTAAAAAGGGATACGAGATTCTTGGCGGTAAGTTTGGTAAAGGTAAACTTGTAACAATAATTACCTTTGCCTTTATCGGTGTCTTTTTTGCAACATTTTGTAATTTTGCAATAGCAACATATGGATATTTTATGGAAGAGAATTATTCCCCATCGTTTATTGAATTAATTACTGGAACAATTAAAATAATGTTTCATCCTGATAATCAAGCGATATTAATAGAAAACCTTGGGCTTGGCTTTTTATTTACCGGGTTAGGTTGTTTTAGTGTATTTAAGCAGGTTAATAACGAAATCCAGGTACAGAATACAACAGCACAAGTAAGAGAATTATAATAATACTTTTATTCAAAATCATAAGCAGCGTTCAGAATCGATTAAAGTCTGAACGCTGCTTTTATTTTTTGCGCCAGTGTAATACAAAGCCGAGTATGAAACCAATTATAAGCAGTGATGCGAGAATTGCACTGTAAAATGCTATATTTTCTGTAATCGGATCAGCAGGTTTTGAAATTTCTGTATCATCGACAGCAAGAGTAATATCATATTGCATTATTGTTCCGTCTTCAGCAGTGCACTGGATTATATAATGCTTGTTTGCATTCAGATAATACTCATATTTTGCGTTGGAATCGATTGTTGTGCAGTTAAACTGAACCGAATATATTCCTTTTGGAAGTGAGAGTGTATACTCGGTTTCATCAGGGTTGAATTCAGGTGAAAGTACTCCTGCAGATGGATTAACAGAGCTTATTCTGCATTCACTGCTCTTGATGTCCGAAGAATCAGTTTCTCGTGATGCAATAATTACATATTCGGAAGTGCTGCCGTTTTCGGCCGTAACTTTGATTATTATAGTCTTTGGTTTACCGGGAACAAGGTCTACAGATGAAATTTTAATAAATGCAAATTCATTTCGCGGGACAGCGTCAATATCAAGTTCTGCAATTTCATAAGGCAAATCGATTTGATATTCAAATATTGAGCTGTCAAAATTAAATTCAAACGGATAGTTTTTTATAGTAAGTGATTGCAATGTAGAATCATCAGATAAGGGCTGTAACAACTGCAGTGTTTTTGCTTCAGTATTCAATGAATGTTGATCTGTGTTTGCATATTCGGGCTTCAGCAACAGCTCTGCACCTATCTGAGCAGTTTCACTGATTTCGGAAGTTATTTCAAACAACACAGCTTTTCCTTGAATGGGATTTTGTTTATTGCTTGAATATATGATAAAGTATAACCTTCCGTTACTGGAATAAGTGTTGAGAATCCATCCTAATTCTTCTAATGCTGACGAAGCAAGCTTAACTTCCATGATATCACTATTATAACTGATAACTCCATTTACACCATAACACTCGGAAGTGTCGGCAGTAACTTGAAATACCGCTTCAGCACCGACATGAACCGTTGAAATTTCCGAAATAGATATTAGACCTTGCTTTTCCTGTAAAGTCTTTTGATCGATATATGACAGTGGAGCCTTGCCGAGCAGATGAGATTCAAGCATTACAAGGTCGGTTATTGAAAGCACACCGTTTTTGTTTATATCCGCAGCATAAAACTTTTCATTTTCCAAAGCTGCTGATTTAAGTTCAGATTTTAACGACAGAAAATCCGATACGGAAATTATACTATCACCATCTATATCACCTTTAACCGAAATATAGCTGCTTGATATTTCTTCATTGTTTACATTCAATATAGCTAACCTGCAACCGGTGGATAAAGCATCGGTTGATATCAGTACTTTCTGATCCTTATACACAACAGCACTTCCGTTGCCGACATTAACAGCATCAAGTATCGCTTTTACTTTAATACCGGCACGGTCAACAAGTATAAACCCTGAGTTATTTAATGAAAACACAGTATTATTAAAGCTGATCCGGCTTGACAATACAGTAACGGTTATTGATGATTTGAATTTTCCATCAGAAGTTATTGCTGTTATAATTGCGGTACCTTCACACATACCGGTAATTTGACCGTTTTGCTCAACCTTTATACAATCATTATCACTGATAAAGTTGACCGGAACCTTTGAAACACCTTTTGGCGAATAGATTATTGATAACATTTTAGACTCATTAATAAACAGCTGGGTATTACCGCCGGATATACTGATTCCATTAATAACAGGATTAATATTGAATGCTACAGCAGAGTTTACCGCAAGCGGCATAACAACAATTATATTGTGGGTACCACCATCTTTTATAATAGTACTATTTGATATAGGATACCCGTTTAAATATCCGTATCCGTAATTGAAGTTAACGGTAACATTGCCTTTGTATACATTTTCAGAAATCTGAATTCCACTTAATGACACTTCAGGTGTTAGCCCAAGAGGAATCTTGAATGGGTTTTTCACTTTTGCGATACCGCCTCCCGATATGAAAACATATACTTCATTATCATGGCTTAACAAGCAATTATTAATGCCAAAAAGTGATGTTGATACAGACATATTCATTGTGCTGTGATTGAATACACCCTTGTCGAGCAAAACAGATGTACCGTTTGAAGTGTTGATTTTACCTGGCATAGCATATAAAAAATTCATTGTATTACAATTGTAAACCAGGTTTGAAGAGTATAGATAAGTACCATCACAAAACAAAAGTGATGAAGATGCAACAAACGGATAAGTTGCTTTTTTTACGAGAGTATTTAGATTATATAGTTCGATATAATCCTCAAGCCCTGAAAAAGCAAAGTATAAGGTTGATGTTGAGGGATTTACCGTAAATGATATGATTTCGGATGATAATGTTATAGTATTGGTAGTTCTGGTTGTTGAATTTACAGAATAAAAGGTGTTACCCGATAATAAGTAGAGAAATCCATTAGCTGCTTCAATATGATTTGTATTAATAGCAGCAGTAAGATTCATTGAAGCTGAAGATAATGTTTTAGCATCAATGAAATATACCAATCTTGAATTCTCAAATGTAATATATATTTTTGAATTGTCTGTTGCAATTGCTTTAGGTTGATTAGGAAGAGATATAGACTTTAGCAAATTAAAATTTGAATCCAAGATATATAGGTTGTAGTCGTTTTTTGCAATCATATATATGTTTTTTGTTGATTCAACCAACTCCCAATCGATAAGCTCAAAACCTGAGTTTACGGTCCATTCGCTTAAAAAGTCAGAGTTGGAAGTTTCGTTTCCGATGAACTGAATAACTGGGTTTATTGCACGGAAGGATTGTTTGATTTTTAATTTATTAAATACATTTTCAGCATTTTTGCAGACCTCAATAGTCTTGTCAGTAAAAGCAATATAAACAGTATTATCGGAGCCTACTTCGATGTCACTGACAGCTTTTTTAAAACTGCCGTATTCTGTATTATCAAATGCATTGTAAATAATATTCTGAGTTATTATGAAGCTATTCTTGAATAACAAAGCTTGATCGATATTTCGGATTGCCAACGTATTAGCCAAATTGGTTTCGTTATAAATATGTCCGGCAATAAAAAGATAACCATTATCACAAAGTATATTACCGGAAAGCTCCTGAGTAAAAGCATAGTTACTTATTGTTGCAGAAGCAATATTGTAAAAATATAAAGGTTCATAACCATTTGTATTCCACAAATAGATACGATTTGTTGTTGATGAATATATTGCCTTGTGGATATTCGAATTTACCTGCCCAATTTTGTTTTTAGTTTTATTTTCGGAATTTACTGAATAGAGTATTGAGGCTAAACTGCTCGAAGTTACAGTATATATTGTATTATTTACACTCAATATACTTCTGACCGGATTTGTAAACGAGATATTGGTATATACAGCGTTTTCTGTTCCGCGTAGTTTTGAACGATCAAGCAGGGTTATTGATGATATATGTTGAAGAATTACATATTTATCGGTCAATATTGCATCGAGAACTACATAATCGAGTCCAATGAATTTAATCGATTCTGTAAAATTGGTTGTATCGTAAAGTCTGATGCCCTTCATATTATCGCCATATGACATAATCAATGAATTTTGTTCATCAAGTAACAGCTTCGGATTTGCCATAGCAAGATTTTGGTTATATGCAATATCAGTGTTTATAGTAAACTTTATAGTCCTTGAGTTTGTTAAGCCATAATTGCTAATAATTACTGTATATTCTCCGTTTTCAGATATAATAGTGTCAGTATCATCTGAAATTTGAATACCGTTCAATAAGATATTTCCTTCACCTATCTGACGCAGCTTGACAGGTGTAGTATATACAATACCATCTTCTACACCCAAAAGAACAGGTATATCGGTAAGCATAGTAAAGTTTTTTTCAACTTTGTTACCATATGGACCGGTAAGGACAAATTTATACTGACCGCTTGTCTCAATTTTCTTACCGGAATAATAGGGGTAACCATTAAGTGTAGCTGTACCGCGTGAAAAAGTTATTGAGATCGGTTCATAAAAAGTATCACCTGTAGGGCATGAATATTTTAATTGCATCGTATCTATTATAAAATTGATCATAACGGTATTTGTACCATCTTCAACAGAAAGAGTATGATTACCGTTTAATTCAATCTTCTGACCGGAAATGATATGATTATCATTAAGTAGCGCTGTTCCACGATTGTAATAAATTGATACAGGTTCAAAATATACTTCATCGTCGTAAACACCGTAGACAATAGGGAAGTTACAGGTTGCCATTACTTGATGGGGATTAATAATGCCATAACCGATATAATTATTATGTATTTTCATTCCAGCGGAGTTTCTTAAAAGAGCCAGGAATGCATCGCTGTTAATTTTGACTCCTTCATCAAGCGCAGACAGAGCTAATGCAGCAATTGCACTTACATAGGGAGCTGCATATGAAGTACCGGAATCTGTGGTGTATTTTGCTTCTCCGTTAACAGATAAAATTGTTATACTTTCACCCGGAGCTGCAATGTCAACCCTATCATTGAATTGCGAAAAACCGGAAACTTCAAGATTGGAATTTATTGAAGCAACACTAATAACATAATCATATGAAGCCGGGTATGAATATTTACCGGCATTCTCAATACTGTTACCTTCATTTCCGGCGGCAGCTATTAAAATACAGCCTTTGTCTGCCGCATATTTGATTGCATTTTGTTCAGTGTTAGACATACCGATTCCGCCAAAGCTCATGTTGATAACATCCGCGCCACTGTCGGCAGCAAATCTTAAACCCGCGATGAAGTCAGCAGAGTAAATCTGATCTTTCTCACTGGTAACTCTTATAGGCAAAACAGTAACATCGGGAGCAACGCCGGCAACACCTAACTCATTATGTTGTGCAATAATAATACCTGTAACACCGGTTCCATGACCGAGCGGATCGGATGAAACACCGCTTTTTCTGGTTATTGCATCATATCCGGTAAGAATATTACTACCGGCAAGGTCTTCGTGGGTTCTGTCAACACCGCTGTCTAAAACAGCAACAACAACATCCTCACTTCCGGAATTGTAATCCCATACAACACTAATGTTAAAATCGGTGCTCGCCCATTGCGTATTATATAAGGGGTCTGAGGGAGTATATGACAAACTCCTGATTTTATCAAGTTCAGTATATTCGATATAATCCGAATATTGCATATTGAAGAGGTCAATATCTTTGATGTACATCATAAACAATCTTTCGCTGCTTTGCGTTAGAAGCTTATAGGTATTATTATTGACTATATCATAAATCTTATTGTACGAAATTGAATCTTTGAATTTAATTATGTATCTTTCGCCTAAAAAAGACATGTCAAAAGCAGGTGCTGCGAGCAACATTCTTGCTGTACCTGCATATTTATATGTATTATTTATTATGACTCCGTCTTCAACCGCAAGCTCAAGGTTTTCTGCACGCTGTTTATCGAAATCACTAAAAGGATTGATTTCGAATGAAAACCCGGAAACAGGTATAAATGGGAGTATTAAAATTGTAACAAGTAAAATTGCGAGCAGTTTTCTCATTAAAGAAAGCTCATTCCTTTCAGCTGATAAAAACTACATATAAATCAAACAGCAAAATCCCTGATATTTTATTCTAATTCGATTTTGAAACAGTATTATTGCAGGAAATAGTTATTGACTTATATTAAAATAATACCACAATAATGATATTATGTCAACACCGATATAAACATAATTTGTTCGGTGCTATATAAAACTAACAAATGAATTGTGATTTTATTAATTTGAAAAAAGCCAAAGAGTATAGGCTTTTTCAAATTGCTTAGGTAATTCATTTGTTAGTTTCATATAAATAAATATACATCATTGCAGTATAAAATTCATCATACAAAATAACGGACTTTTGATACAGAAAAAATTATTTTCAGTACAATATTTTATAGCTGGCATATTATTATCAGCTTTCTAAATTATAATAATTTATCGTTAACCTTCCGAAAATGCGAAGCATTTTTTGAGTCAATAAATAATATTGACTCTGACAACCGCAAGAACGAAAAATACCAATAAACCTGTATGTTGGCTTTATATTTGTTAGATTAGTGCTTTTATTGCAAGAATTATAAGTATAAGACCGCCGAAAAGCATTGCTTTGCTGCCTAATACTTTTCTCAGCTTTGTTCCAAAATGCATGGCAATAAAACAAATAATAAAGGTAATAACAGCAATAACAGCGGATGCAAAAAACTGATTTATTCCTGTTGCAACAAAAGTAATCCCGACAGCAAAAGCATCAATGCTTGTAGAAACAGACTGTAGCATTAAAATACTGAATGTAAATTTAATAAGCTCGCATTTCTCATCCTCATGCTTGAAAAGTGCATCGAAAATCATCTTACCGCCAAGGAATACAAATATAATAAAAATAATTATTTCTGAGAATTTGCCGAAATTGATATAATAAAGAAGATAATATCCCAGCAGCGGCATGATTCCTTGAAATATTGCAAAAGACAAAGGAATTAATAGATAATGTTTCTTTCTGATATTACTGAAACACATTGTGTTTGAGATTGAAACTGCAGCAGCGTCAACAGCTAACGCAACAGACAATATGATTAGTTCCCATATTTGCATAAGGTTTTTCCTTTTGAGTTTATTATAATATTAATGATGACAAAGCTTTCTGCATTTCGTTGGTATATACGATATGCTTTTTATCAGTATAAATATACAATGGTTTATAAAAAATAAGACCATCGGCAGAATCTTTCTTACCTTCTACCAGAATCAATGACGGGCGTTCATCAATAGATGGCTGAACAGGTAATAGCCGCTTTGGTGTAATTTTATGCTTTTGCATAGAAAAAAGAAGAGCTGACATTCTTTCCGGACGATATACAACGTAGAAGTTACCGCCTGAACGAAGACACCATGCAGCAGCCTGACAGAAGTCATCAATATTTCCAACAACCTCGTGCCGTGCTATATATTTAGATTCGTTTTCATTCGTTTTACCGCAGTTCATTTGCATGTATGGAGGGTTTGTAACAACAAAATCACACATACCTGAAGCAATGTGCTGTTTAATATCACTGACATTGCTGTTTATAACGACACATCGGTTGTCAAGAGAATTTTCTTTCAAATTTAACTTTATCAACTCTGCATACTTTTCCTGCACTTCAACAGCATAAATATTTTTTGCATAATTTGACGAAAGCATCAGCATGGCAATAACACCGCTACCACTGCCCAGATCACAGCCAATCCTTTTAGACGAGCCTTTTGTAAAAGCCGAAAGCAAAAGAGCATCGGTGCCGAATAATAATCCGTCACTGTATTCATTCAATATCAAACTATTGTAAATTTCGGTTTTTCTCAATTGCTTGGCTCCTTTATCAAAACTAATTAATAGCTTTGTTTTTTATTAATATTTCTATAAAAAAGTCTTTTATTTTTGGATTTTTTATGTTAATATATCAACAGGTCGCTTTGCGGTCTCTATTATTACGCTTGGAGGTGTTGTATATGGCATACCGTATTGACAAAGAATTATGTATCGGATGTGGAGCTTGCGAATCCGAATGTCCTGTATCAGCTATTTCGTCTGACGATGATGGAAAATACAAAATAAACGCTGATGAATGCATTGATTGTGGTGCATGTGCCGGTGTTTGTCCGGTTGACGCTCCAAAACCCGAATAAAATAATTCGGGAACTAATATGTGTGCAATAGGGGATGGCATTTGCCATCCCTTTTGCGTTTTATTAATTTTATACTAATTCGATTCTGAAAAGTATTACTATCTTTCAATGGTTACTTTTGCGGTTTCGCTTTTGTTCCCATTAATATCTACAACATAGATTGAATACAAAGCATCAGCATTCGCGTTTAATCCGTCAAGTGAATCAGTTTCGTTTATAGTTATTGTAGAACCATTATATTCTAATAAACTTACAACTTTTCTATTTAGACCAGTGCGTGTAATATATAGTTTAAATAAACCGACAGGAGAATTCTCAGCAGTTATCTTAAATGTTACATTATTGCCTGATACGGTATATGTAACTGTAGGAGTAGGGATGTCATAATTCTCTACAACACCTGTATTATAATATTGCAAATATGCATCGTGGAATTTTGCATGCCCGGTATCTGGTGAATAATAATGTGAATATGCAAAGGTTACATGTTCTTCAACATATTTTTCAGAGATATTCATCTGTTCGACAAATCTTCCGATTGTAGCACTTGACCAGTCGGATTGATCAAAATCTTCGTTATTTGCCCAGAATACTAAACCTTCTTCGGTGTCGCAAGCTTTTTTCAATTCACTGTAATATGCATCAAGCATATCGATTGAAATATGACCTGCACCAACTGAATCCTGACAGCAATATATATCGCCGTCTCTGAAATTAGCTTCAGCAAAAACTTTTGTCCATTGTTCGCCGGCCTGGACAGCAGTTGAACCTGACTTTGAAACAAAGGGTGACAGCATCAGGGGCATCGTAGCATCCAGTTCTGTCAGATAATCAAGATTGACATTTAAAAATTCTGCAACCTGACTTTCATATCTACCCATGACATTATATAATTCCCATGCATAATACCAGCCGTATAATGCATTCGGATATTTTTCTTTGTAAAGATCATATATTTCATTTGCCATCTGATTGCCTATATCACCTTGTGACATATACCAATCACGGTCGGTTGCAGCTTTATCCCACCATTCATCAGATAAATTTAAACCGATGAATACTTTTATGCCTTTTTTCTCAGCGGCTGCAAGACAACGTTCTATACAATATGGATGATAAGAATATCCTTCATTGCTTTTGTTAGAATTAGCAAGTGTTGATGGATAATAAACAGATTTAAATTTACTGTAAGGTGTTTCAGCTGCCCATTGAATAATAACAATGTCTATCCCAGCCTCAAGCAATCCGTCAAAATGATTTTCCCATATCTGCTGTGTTGAGTCGGCAAAAAGATATGGTTGAATAAATGTACCTATTACATGAGGATAATCCTTCTCGATTACCGCAGGACTGCTTTCGGTTTCTGAAACTACACTTGATTCTGCTGAAGTATCTGAGGTATCAGATACCATATCCTTTGAGCTTGTATCAGCCGAATCGCATGAAGAAAGTAGTAAACCTGCCACTAACAATAATATAAATAATTTTTTCATGTATATTAAATATCCTTTCTAATAGATATCATTTGTCTTACTATGAGCATAAACTCTTATAATGACCAGTCAACAGGACTCTGACCTGTTGATTCAAGAAAAGTATTTGCTTTGGAAAAGTGTTTACAACCAAAAAATCCGTTATATGCTGATAGTGGACTCGGATGAGCAGCTTCAAGAATGAGGTGTTTGTTATCTTTTATCAATACCTTTTTAGACTTTGCATATGCACCCCATAACAAGAATACCATAGGGATGTCACGTCTGTCAAGTAATTCTATTATAGAATCAGTAATTTTTTCCCAACCCATATTCCGATGGCTGCCGGGTGAAGACTCTCTTACGGTAAGAACTGTGTTGAGCAGCAGTACTCCCTGCTTCGCCCAGGGTGTAAGATTTCCGTTAGTTTTAGAGTTATGTATATCAATATCTTTCGCCAGTTCCTTGTATATATTAAGGAGAGAGGGTGGTGGTGCAACTCCGTCCTGAACGGAGAAGCAAAGTCCATGTGCCTGTCCTAAACCATGATACGGATCCTGACCGAGTATAACTACTTTAACATCCTGATAATCTATGTATCTCAGAGCATTAAAAATGTCATTCATCGGTGGGAATATGTTGTATTTTGAATATTCGGATTTTAAGAATGAACGCAGCTCTTGATAATGTTCACTGTCAAACTCTGATTTCAGAAGCTCATCCCAGCTGTTACCGATATGTACCATAATTACTTTGTGCCGTACATTCTGTCGCCGGCATCACCAAGCCCCGGAACAATATATGCGTATTCGTTAAGCTTTTCGTCAACTGCACCGATGAATATATCGACATCCGGATGAGCTGCCTGTACAGCTTTAATACCCTCTGGAGCGGCTATAAGGTTTATCATCTTTATGTTATGACAATTTCTTGCCTTTAAGAAGCTTATAGCTGCATTAGATGAACCGCCTGTTGCAAGCATAGGATCAAGTATGATAAGCTGTCTGTCCTGAGCATCTTCTGGAATCTTGAAATAATATTCGACAGGAAGCAGGGTTTCATGGTCACGGTAAAGACCTATATGACCAACCTTTGCTGTCGGAAGAACAGATAAAAACCCGTCGACCATACCAAGTCCTGCACGAAGGATAGGTATAATGCCGACTTTAGTATCTGAAATGAAATATCCTGTGGTTTTTGAAACGGGAGTTTCTATTTCGGCATCATAGGTCGGAAGGTCACGGGTTGCTTCATATGCCAATAACATTGTAATTTCGCTCAGTAACTGTCGGAAATCCTTTGATCCTGTCTCCTTCATTCGCATCAGCGAAAGTTTATGAGTGATGAGCGGATGCTCCAATACTGTAATTTTACTCATTTGTCTACATCTCCAAATTAATATTTTAGTTATTTTATCATATTGAAGCTCTTAGGTCAATATTTTTTCGACATTATATATAAAAAATAAAATTAAAAAGATAAAATATTATAAAAAATATTCAAATAACAAAAATAAACATAATAACCAAAATACTTGACAATTAAAATTATTTGATTATAATATTAATATAATACTAATTTCTCATAAAACATTACGTTAAAACTCTGCGAAAAAACCATATAGTAAAGGTTTTTTTCTTGAATTTTATCTATGTTTTTAATCGGAATTAGTATAAGGTAAAAGTATATCTTTATTTGTTCAAAACAGCATTGAATGAATATTAGGAGAGCAGGGAATGAACATCATTTATAAATGTAAAACAGATATTGTTGAATCTCCATTATGTATCACTACTGTGGGATTCATTTGTACCATTCTGCCGCAAAACGAAATAGCCAAATAAAATGCGGCAACCTCATATGGGGGTTACCGCATTTATGTATAAATATTTTAATATTAATTTGTTCAGTCTGTATTAGCCTTCAGTTGTTCGGCACGATCAGCTGTGATAAGCGCATCAATCATTTCATCAAGTTTTCCGTTAAGGAAATTTTCAAGATAATACAGTGTTAGCCCAATACGGTGGTCGCTGACTCTTCCCTGGGGGTAATTATAGGTTCTGATACGTTCACTTCTATCGCCCGTACCGACCTGGCTTTTTCGTTCTGTTGATAATGCTTTATCAACTTTAGCACGTTCAAGTTCATATATTCTGGATTTCAGGATTTTCATCGCCTTGTCCTTGTTCTTGTTTTGGCTGCGTTCATCCTGGCAGTCAACTTCGATTCCGGTAGGTATATGTATGATTCTGATAGCTGATTCGGTCTTGTTGACGTGCTGACCACCTGCACCTGCTGAACGGTGACGGGTTATTTCGAGGTCTTCGGTATTGATTTCAATCTCGACATCATCAGCCTCAGGAAGAACAGCAACGGTTACGGTTGATGTGTGGATACGACCGGATGCCTCGGTTTCGGGAACACGCTGTACCCTGTGAACACCGCTTTCAAACTTGAAACGAGAATATGCTCCGAACCCTTCAACCATAAATGATACTTCCTTAAAACCGCCAAGCTCGGTTTCGTTGAGATAGTTTAGTTCAGTTTTGTATCCCTTTGTTTCCGCATACATTGAATACATACGATAAAGAACGGATGCAAAGAGAGCAGCTTCCTCACCGCCCGCTCCGCCTCTGATTTCAATAATGACATTGCGGTCATCATTAGGATCTTTGGGGAGCAATAGCACACGAAGATCATCATTTATTTGTAAAAGTTTTTCTTTGCTTTCTTCCAGCTCTGCTTCAGCAAGTTCTTTAAGTTCGGAATCACTCGAAGCAAGAATTTCTTTTGCTTCGACAATTAATCTATCACAAGCAGAGTATTCGAGATATTTTTCAACAATCGGAGAAAGCATTTTTGATTCCTTCATAAGCTTCTTGTAAAGCTCAAGGTCATTCATAACCTCAGGAGACATAAGTTTTTCATTGATTTCGTTGTATTTTTTTTCGATAAGCTTGAGCTTTTCAATCATAATTTTTCCTCATTAAAAATATAAATAAAGTATAAAATAAAAGTTATATGCAGGTATTGTTTTTTATAAACCCAAAAGAAAGGATGTTAACCATGAAAAAGTCATTCGGTCCGGAAGGTGCATTAATAGGCACATATTCAAATAATGAATATCTGTCAGGCATTGAGAAGCTTGAGCAGGCATTACGGGATGAAGTTATACTGGAGGCTCGAACAACACTGTGCGATTCCGAACAGAATCTATATGTTGAATTGGGGCAATATACGGGGATTATACCTAAGTCAGAATCTCTTTATTCAAACGACGGAAGTATAAAGGACATTGCAATTCTTACACGCGTGGGTAAACCGGTTTGTTTCAAGGTTACCGATATAATAAATGATGAATACGGCAGCAAGAAAATTATACTTTCAAGAAAGGCTGCACAGCGGGATTGTATACATAATTATATTGAGAAACTCATTCCCGGTGATATTATACCGGCAAGAGTAACACATCTTGAAAATTTCGGTGCGTTTGTCGATATAGGCTGCGGTATTATTTCCATGCTTCCGATAGACTGTATTTCAATTTCGAGAATCTCTCACCCACATGACAGGTTTGATTTAGGGCAGTATATCAAGGTTATTGTTAAAACTGCTATTGATGAATACGGAAGGATTACCTTGACTCACAAAGAACTTCTCGGAACATGGGAGGAAAATGCAGTATTGTTTACCCAGGGTGTTACCGTCGCCGGAATTGTCAGAAGCATAGAAAGTTATGGAGTATTTGTTGAACTTACCCCAAACCTTGCCGGACTTGCCGAATACCGTGAGGGTGTTGAGATCGGCAATCATATAGCTGTCTATATAAAGAGTATACTTTCCGACAAGATGAAGATTAAGCTCGTTATCGTTGACAGTGGTCGCCCGGAAAAGGTCAGCTTCAACATTAAATATTTCATCGATTCAGGTCATATTGATTATTGGCGTTATTCACCTGATGTTTGCGAGCGTGTTATTGAGACGGTTTTTCTATGATTTCTTTTTATAAGTATTGATAAGACAACCGGCGAGGATTATTTCGCGTTCTTCGTCAGTCATGTTCTGTAGCTTTAATGTTATTCTGTGGGGTTCACCTTCGTTGATAATAAAAGCCGAAACTTCTAAAAGACCATTTATTAAAGCTTGTTTTATATCGGGTATAAGTACATAATCACCGACTTTGAAATCATCAAACGATGAGGTGAAGGGAAGCATACCCCAATTAATCAGGTTACTGCGGTAGCGTTTTGTAGCATAAACTGAAGCTATATTTGCAAGTGTGCCAAGAAATCTCTGAGATGATGCTGCCTGTTCGCGTGCAGAGCCGTCACCGGGTTTCTTTGCGTAAAGAACACTACCTATATTGATCGATGCATCCATACCTAATAATATTTTTGCGGCATTGAGGGCTCTTAGATAGCCTTCGGTGCCGATTATTTTTTTGGTTTCCTCAACGAATTTAGGTGCTTTGCGTGATAAAGTCAGCTGTGCAAGCTTTAAAGGATTCGAACGGTAAGATGAGGCTTCACCTGAGGGGATAAGCTCATCTGTTGTTGTTACAGGATCATGTATAACCGCTGCCATTTTCAGAAGCAGATGATCACGAATAGGTTCAAGAGTTGGAATTCCTGTTATATTCGGACCGTAAATTAACGGTTTTTCGGACTCTGATTTACCGAAACCATTATAAATCCTGTTTTCATATATTTTTGCATTGAATTTATATTCGGGTATGAATTCAATGTATTCAATAGTATCGGCTCCTGTGATTATACCGTCATTTACTGCGGTTGCCGCAATTGAACGTGCATCCATAAGAGCAACGGCTGCAATCTGACCTTCCGATGGTTTAGAGCCTTCACGGTTGGGGAAGTTTCGAGTTGTGTGGCGGATTGACAGGTTCCCATTCGCAGGAACATCACCGGCTCCGAAGCAAGGGCCGCAAAATGCGGTACGCATTGTTGCACCGGTTTCAAATATTGTGTTGACAACACCGCTTTGTACAAGTGCAGAATAAGCCGGCTGGCTTGCAGGATAAATCGACAGACTGAAGTCGGTTCCGATGTTTTTGCCTCTCAGAATAGTTGCAGCAGTACAGATATTGTCATAAATACCGCCTGCGCAACCTGCAATTACTCCCTGTTCAACCTTGTATCCATCCTTTGTTATCTTATACTTGAGATCAATACTTACTCCAAGTTTTTCGATACAGTATTTTTCGACATTGTCGAGTATCTCGGCTGTGTTAGCCTGGAATTCACGGATAGTGTAAGCATTACTCGGATGGAAGGGAAGAGCAATCATTGGTTCGATTTCCGAGAGATTGACATCAACAACTGCATCGTAATATGCAACACCCTTCGGTTCGGTTTTCTTATAATCACCGATACGGTTGTGAATTTTGAGATATTGTTTTGTCTTTTCGTCTGTAATCCATATCGATGACAAGCAGGTTGTTTCGGTTGTCATTACATCAATACCGTTTCTGAATTCCATCGACAGGTTGGCAATTCCGTCACCGATAAATTCCATAACCTTGTTTTTAACAAACTCATTACCATATACTTTACCGATAATTGCAAGCGCAACATCATGCGGGCCTACACCGTGGCGGAGTGTGCCGGTCAGTCTGACAGCAACGACTTCCGGCATAGTTATATCGTATGTGGCATTCAAAAGCTGCTTTACAAGCTCCGGACCGCCTTCGCCGATTGCCATACAGCCGAGCGCACCGTAACGCGTATGACTATCAGAACCGAGAATCATTTTACCGCCGCCTGCAAAGTATTCACGCATAAATGAATGGATAACAGCAATATGAGCAGGAACATAAATTCCACCGTATTTTTTTGCTGCAGATAATCCGTAGACATGATCATCTTCGTTTATTGTACCACCAACAGCGCAAAGACTGTTGTGACAATTTGTAAGTATATATGGAACAGGAAACTTTTCAAGTCCGCCTGCCTTTGCATTTTCGATTATACCGACATAAGTAATATCATGTGATGCTAATGCATCAAATTTTATTTTTAGCTTCTGATCGTTTCCGCTTTTATTATGGTACTGAAGTATCCTGTAAGCAATGGTGTTCTTGCGTGCTGCTTCAGGAGTGATTTCTTCGCTTGTTGCTGCTTTCAATTGTTCATCATTTTCGTAAAGCTCACCTTTATAATAAAAGCAGCCGTTCATTAATTTAATCATATCGGTAATATCCTTTCAGATCTATCTTATCTTTCAAAATCAAATTTCATATCGTATATATTAACTGTATCGCCTTCTTGAATGCCACGTTGCTCAAGCAGATCTATGACGCCGCTCTTCCTGAGAACACGTTGGAAATACTGAAGTGACTCGCGGTCATCAAAGTTTACGCTACCGGCAACCTTCTTAAGCCAATCTCCGGTAATATAATAGATATTGTCTTCAACAATAATTTCTGTCTGACGGTCTGCTCTATTATTATCATGCTCATCGGATGGCTGTTCGCTTTCGTAAATTGTTACCGGTGGTAATTCTTTCAACTTAGCTGTAATATGCATAAGTAGCTTATCGATACCCTCACCGATTGCACCGGAAATAAGAAATACCTCTCCGAATTCGGACAATTCCTTTATAACCGCTTCATCATAACCCAGGTCGGATTTATTTGCAGCAATTATTTGTGGCCGTTTTCCAAGCTCAGGGCTGTAGTTTGTAAGCTCAGCGTTTATCATACGAAAATCCTCAACAGGATTTCTACCTTCGCTGCCCGAAATATCAACAATATGAAGTATCAGCCTGCATCGGTCGATATGACGCAGGAAATCGTGGCCAAGCCCTGCACCTTCCGATGCACCTTCGATAAGACCGGGTATGTCAGCCATGACAAAGGTTGAGTCGTAGACAGATACAACACCAAGGTTCGGTGAGAGGGTGGTGAAGTGGTAGTCAGCGATTTTAGGTCTTGCCGAGCTGACATAAGATAAAAGTGTTGATTTTCCAACATTGGGGAAGCCAACAAGTCCGACATCGGCAATCATTTTCAATTCGAGTGTTATATTCCATTCAGAACCTGTTATACCACTCTTTGCAAAAAGGGGAACCTGGCGTGTAGGGGTTGCAAAATGCATGTTACCCCAACCACCCTTCCCGCCTTTAAGTGCGATGAACGGTTCTTTTTCAGACATATCTTTTATAATTTTTCCTGTCTCTTTGTCACGTATAACTGTACCGAGCGGCACCTTGATAATCAGATCACTACCATTTTTACCATGAAATTTCTTTTGCATACCGTTATCACCGCTTTCGGCAATATATTTACGGCGATGTTTGAACGACAGCAGTGTATTTATACCCTCATCGACCATAAAAATAACACTTCCGCCTCTTCCACCATCACCGCCGTTAGGGCCGCCTGCTGCAACATATTTTTCTCTGAGAAAGGAAACAGCACCGTTACCGCCATTACCGGCTTTTATATATATATCAACCTTATCTAAAAACATTTTAACACTTTCCTTTCAAAAGAAACCATGTGGATCTATTTTATAACTAAGCTCTGCGAATTATGAAAAAAAGAGTATGTCGGAAAACCCGACACACTCTTTTACATAAGCAACCGCCGATTAAGAATGATTATCTTAATCAGCTGTTACTTTTAATAGGCTATTGCTCAGCGTATACGCTAACTTTTTTCCTTCCGCCTCTTAAATGTTCAAATCTGACTTTACCGTCGATAAGAGCAAAAAGGGTATCATCAGAGCCACGACCGACATTAGTGCCGGGATGTATCTTTGTTCCGCGTTGACGCATAAGAATGTTGCCTGCAACAACCATTTGACCGTCCTGACGCTTTACCCCAAGACGCTGAGCTTCTGAATCACGACCGTTTTTTGTTGAACCAACGCCCTTTTTATGTGCAAAAAATTGTATTGATAATCTAAGCATGATAATTTCCTTTCTATAAAACATTAATGTTTTTGGGGTATTCCTGCATAAGTGCTGTAAGCTCGCTGCGAAATCCTGATATAATTGCTTTAACATAACTATTATCCGCAGTTTCTTTGAGTTTTAAACTCACTTTCGTGGTTTTTTCATCTGTTTCCACAACAGCCTTCAAATTTAACTGTTCGGTAATAGTATTGCAAACAAGCATTGTCATTGCACTTACGGCAGCACAAATAATATCGCCGCCTTGCTCGGCATAACCCGAATGACCGGAGACGACAAAACCGTCATCCGTGAATTTACATGTAATCATTTAAAGCTTGACCTTATGCCTGAATAGACATAATCTGAAGCTTTGTATAGGGCTGTCTGTGACCCATGTGTGTCTTTTCATTTTTCTTTGATTTATAACGGATGATGTGGATTTTTTTGCTCTTGCCATTCTTAACAACATTAGCTGTTACAGTGCAATCAGCAACTGTGGGGTTACCAACAACAAAACCATCTGCTTTGGATACAGCCAATACCTTGTCAAAAGTATAGGAATCACCACTGTTTGCCGGAAGCTTCTCAACAAATATGATATCTCCCTCGCAAACCTTGTACTGCTTTCCGCCGGTCTCAACAACTGCGTACACGAAAAGCACCTCTCTTTCATTATAGACTCGCTAAAATACAAATCCCTCATAAAACATTTTAATCGAGATAAGTACAGAGGCTGCAACGAAATGAAATTGGAAGATCGTTGCAATTAGGTGCGAAATATCGCAAAGCCCCTTTTATGCGGCATAGTATTTTAACATATATTTTAAGGCTTGTCAATACAAAAAACCAAGAAAAATCGATTATATATAAGGTTGTTATATAATATTATTCCAATTTATTACCACAATAAGGGCAAAAATATTTTAGCGAGGATTTTTCATGATTTTCGTCTATATACTTCAAAGCATCCTCGATTTTTTCCTGATTGATATGCTCAATAAATCCGGCAGAAATAATACCTGTTGGTACAGCAACAAGCGCAATACCGAGGAGAATAGCGATCATTCTACTTAGTATCCTGCCTCCAACAGTTATGGGATATATATCACCATAACCAACAGTAGTAAACGTTGCAATGGCCCACCATAATCCCGAAAAGCCGTTGACAAAAACGTCAGGTTGAGCCTCATGCTCGACATTATACATAAGAATTGATGCGATTATCATCAACAGCATAACAACAAACGCAGAGGATAACAATTGACTTGCTTTTTTCTTAAATACTGATGCTATTACATTGAGTGAATTTGTATATCTGTTGACTTTAAAAAGTCGGAATATTCTACTTATTCTGAGCATTCTCAACACTCTCAGATCGACTGATATAATAAAAGGTATGTAGAATGGTAAAATTGCAAAAAGGTCAATTAATGCCATAAAGGAAAACGCATATTTCCATCTTGCTCGGGAAGGTTTTAAATCAGGTTGTCTAAGATCAGATGTCCATATTCGGAGTGAATACTCAAGGGTGAAAATGATGACAGATACTATTTCAACAATATTCGACATTTTTTTCATAAATGGGGGTAAAGAAAAAGTATCTAATATTACAAGAACAACATTTATAATTATCAGTGTTATTATGAAACCGTCAAATATACTGCTCCAAAAATCATTAATATCATCATCGCGTATGAGATTGAATATTTTATTTTTTATTCTCTTCATAATATGATTCCTTTCATTGAGGTTAATATTTTATATGCACATTCTCCTTTTCGATCTCATCAATTTGAAATAGTTGCTTTGACTTAAAACCAGCAATTCCAGCAATAATATTGGAAGGGAAGACCATTATTGAGTTATTGTATTCTGTTATAGCTGTGTTAAAAAACCTGCGTGCTGCGGAGAGTTGCTCTTCGGTTTCGTTTAGCGAATGCATCAGATCAAGCATCAACCTGTCCGCTTTTAATTCTGGGTAACCTTCAGCAACTGCAAAAAGGTCGGATAAAGATGAGTTAAGTTTTGAGTTTGCATCAAGCTTTTCGCCGGTTGACTTTGCGTTATCAAAGGCATATCTTGCATTTGATATATTAACAAATAATTCCTTTTCATGCTTCATATATGCATCTGCTGTTCTTACAAGATTAGGGATTAAATTAAAACGCTTTTTTAACATGACATTGATACTACCCTCAGAATTGGCAATTTGGTTTGATTTATGGATTATGCTGTTGTATGTAAAAATACAAAAAAGAAAAGCAATTACCATTAAAATTAAAATACCAATAAATATTTCCATAAACTATACCACCTCTGAATCCCAAATGTCTTGATTCAACTTAAACTCTGTAATAATTGATTCCATAAACTTAAGAAAACTATAAAATATATAAATTTTTTCTTTACTAACGCAGTTTTCTGATGTGTCCGGTTCGAATAACTCGTTGTTGAAGTCAATCTTTATATATATATTTGAATATTTAAAAGAAAAAAGCACCTCTAAATCTAAATTTCTTTTAAATTCAGGTAATTTTTCCATGAATGAGGTAGACAATATATAGCGAGCTTCAACCTGATTGGTTGAATAAACATTGAACATATTATTAAATTCCGAGCTTTCAAGTGTTATTGCTTCTGTTGTATCGCTGAATATCTTTTTACCGGTCTTCTCTATGAAATTCCCGATTGAAAAGCCTTTGTCTGGGAAAATTGTTGTAGCACCTGAAAATCTTTTATTGAATCTGGCTTCCATAAATAAACCTTTGAACAAAGTAACACGATGAGTGTGTTTACCTGACCTTACAACTTTTTCTGTAAATATCTCAGCAGCTCTTATTGGTACACCGGATAAATTTCCAGTAATTAAATCATCCGAATGGTAATTTGTATAGCTTTCGGATATTCCACTATTGTTATAATCATTCTCAGGAAATCCATAATTATATTGATACAATAATTCAGGATCAATAAAGGTAATAATTTTTGATATTATCTGCTGCTTGAAATTATTCCGAAAAACCTTTAATTTGTTCTGCGAAAATATAAAAAAGCCAAAAAAACCGACAAGTGATATAATAAATAATAAAAACGGAAGACCATTGATATTATGAATTGACATTGATGCTTGTATACTTAAAAAGCTTATAACAGTTAATATTCCTAAAACAATACGGAATATCTTTATATTTTGGGCAACCTTGGCTTGCTCATTCAGGCGATTCAAAACAGATTTATCAAGGTTGGTATAAAATTGATTAAATTTATCATCCATATAAATAACTCCAAACATTTATTTAAAATATTATAACATTGGCGTTTAGTGTTGTCAATAAAATGAGATGTATATTATTATATAATATATTCAATATAACCACTTGTAAAATTATTTTGCAAATATAGTTAAAAGCTATTGACAACTATTGATTTATATGCTAAAATTATAAACTGCGTTATAATGGCTGAATTATCCCATGAACTAAACGACTGCGGGATGTTTGAATATGCAAGATTCACAAAACAGCCGAAATATTGAATGGAGTGATTGGTTGATATGGTCAAAACCCAGCGACTCGGAACAATTGAAAGAATGTCGTTTTCCAAGATCGATGAAGTGCTGGAAATGCCAAACCTTATCGAGGTTCAGAAAAAGTCCTACGAGTTGTTCGTTAAGGAAGGTATAAAGGAAGCTTTAGCTGATATATCACCTATGACGGATTATTCAGGTAATCTCGTTATAGAATTCGTGGACTATTCTATCGATACGACCCCTAAGTATACCATTGAGGAATGCAAGGAGCGTGATACAAATTATGCTTCGCCTTTCAAGGTGAAAGTACGGCTGACAAATAAAATATCAGGATTGGTAAAAGAACAGGAAATATACATGGGGGATTTCCCCAGGATGACTGACAGCGGCACATTTGTTATAAACGGTGCCGAAAGAGTTGTCGTCTCTCAGATTGTCCGTTCACCGGGTATATATTATGAATTGACAGACGATAAAGCCGGAAAACATCTTTACTCCTCAACAGTAATCCCATATAGAGGTGCATGGCTTGAATATGAAACAGATACCTCTGATGTATTATATGTAAGAATTGATAAAAACAGAAAACTGCCGGTAACAGTCTTGCTTCGTGCATTTGGACTTGACGGTGATGATCAGATACTCGAGCTATTCGGTGAAGAACCAATGCTGAAGGCTACCCTTGAAAAAGATAATATGAATGAGGAAGCCAACAGAAACAACTCATCCTCAACTGATGAAGCGCTCAAGGAAATATATAAGAGACTGCGTCCCGGTGATCCGCCTATAGTAGAGAGCGCGCAGGCTTTACTCAACAACCTCTTTTTTGACTCTAAACGTTATGATTTATCGCCTGTCGGCAGATATAAATTCAATAAGAAGCTTGCTCTTGCTAAGAGAATTCAAGGGTTTGAGCTTTCACGTCCCGTTATTTCTGATATAACAGGCGAATTGTTATTCACCGCAAAACATAAACTGACCCGTGAAGATGCCGAAGCTATCGAAAATTCAGGTGTATGGTCTGTATATGTTACAGCCGAAGACGGCAAAGAAATTCGTGTTTTTTCAAATAAAATGATTGATCCCAAGAATATCTGCGGATATACCTCCGAAGAGCTTGGATTGAATGAAAAGGTACAGGTCAATGTACTTCTTTCAATAATAAATGAAATCGGTACCAAGGACAAGGATGTGTTCATTGAAGAATGCAACAGACGCAGAAATGAACTTATACCGAAAAATATTGTTGTAGATGATATTTTCTCATCCGTAAACTATATGTTTTGTCTTACTCACGGAGTTGGTAATGTCGACGATATTGACCATCTTGGAAACCGTCGTTTGCGTCTTGTCGGGGAACTCCTTCTCAATGCTTTGAGAATCGGTTTCTCAAGAATGGATAAGTTCGTTAAAGAAAAAATGACAACCACTGACATTGACATGGTTACTCCTCAGTCACTTGTCAATATCCGTCCGATAGTATCATCAATTCGTGACTTCTTTGGCTCAAACCCATTGTCACAATTCATGGATCAGACCAATCCGCTTTCGGAATTATCACATAAACGCCGTCTGTCAGCATTAGGACCCGGCGGTTTGTCACGTGACAGAGCATCATTTGAAGTCCGTGACGTTCACTATACACAATACGGTCGTATGTGTCCGATTGAAACACCCGAAGGACCGAACATTGGTCTTATAGCAACTCTTTCAACATATGCGAGAGTAAATGGTTTCGGTTTCATAGAGACACCATATCGCATCATTGATAAGAAAACAGGAATTGTTTCGAATCAAGTCAGATATCTTACTGCCGATGAAGAAGATGAATTTATCATCGCAACTGCAAACGAACCTCTTGATGCGGACCATAGATTCATCAAGAAAAAGGTTGTTGTTCGTCACAGAGACGAAATTTACGAGCTTGAGACAACAAAGGTTGATCTTATGGATGTCTCACCAAAGATGCTTGTTTCGGTAGCGACAGCTATGATTCCTTTCCTTGAAAATGACGATAACACCCGTGCGTTGATGGGATCGAATATGCAGAAGCAGGCTGTTCCGCTTATGATATCAGAATCCCCGATTGTTGCAACCGGTACAGAATACAGAGCAGCAGTTGACTCGGGAGTTGTTGTGCTTGCAAGAAGAGCAGGATATGTTGACAGCGTTACCGCAGATAAAGTAGTCATAATTACTGATGAAGGCGAAAAAGATTCATATAAATTAATAAAATTCAAGGGTTCAAACCAAGGAACCTGTGTAAATCAGATCCCGGCAATCAGTAAAGGGCAGCGTGTTGAGGAAGGACAAGTCATTGCAGACGGTCCGGCAACTGAAAATGGTGAGGTTGCACTCGGTAAGAATGCGCTTATCGGATTTATGACCTGGGAGGGTTATAACTACGAGGATGCTATTTTAATAAATGAACGTCTTGTCAGGGACGATGTATATACCTCAATACATATTGAGGAGTATTATTGCGAAGCTCGTGATACAAAGCTTGGACCTGAGGAAATTACAAGAGATATCCCCAATGTCGGTGAAGATGCACTTAAAGACCTTGATGCAGACGGTGTTATATCAATTGGTTCGGAAGTCCGTTCAGGTGATATACTTGTCGGCAAGGTTACTCCCAAGGGTGAAACAGAACTGACGGCAGAAGAAAGACTTCTACGTGCTATTTTCGGTGAAAAGGCAAGAGAAGTCAGAGATACATCACTCAGACTGCCTCATGGTGAATCGGGAATTGTTATGGATGTCAAGGTCTTTACAAGAGAAGACTGCGATACACTCCAACCCGGTGTTATTAAGGTTGTAAGAGTATTCATTGCACAGAAGCGTAAAATTTCAGTCGGTGACAAAATGGCAGGCCGTCACGGAAACAAGGGTGTTATTTCAAGAATCCTTCCTTCCGAAGATATGCCTTTCCTTCCCGACGGAACTCCGCTTGATATATTGCTTAATCCACTTGGTGTCCCTTCACGTATGAATATCGGTCAGGTGCTTGAGGTTCATCTTGGGATTGCTGCCAAGAAGCTCGGTTGGCACATTATGACACCGGTATTTGACGGCGCGAACGAAACAGAAATTCAAAAATGCCTTGAAATGGCCGGTTTAAGTAATGATGGAAAAACCGTTCTTTACGATGGCAGAACAGGAGTCCCGTTCGATAACCCCGTAACAGTCGGTTATATGTACTTCCTGAAGCTCCATCACCTGGTTGACGATAAGATTCACGCAAGATCAACAGGTCCATATTCACTTGTTACACAGCAGCCGTTAGGTGGTAAAGCTCAATTCGGTGGTCAACGTTTCGGCGAAATGGAAGTTTGGGCACTTGAAGCTTACGGTGCTGCATATACACTTCAGGAAATCCTGACCGTCAAGTCAGATGATATCAAGGGTAGAGTCAAGACATATGAGGCCATTGTCAAGGGACAGAATATTCCCACCCCGGGAGTTCCTGCATCCTTCAAGGTTCTTGTAAAAGAACTTCAGTCACTTGCACTCGATGTCAGAGTCCGTGATAAGAATAATAAGGAAATCACACTCAAGGATTACGGTGAAGAAGAGGTTGAAGAAGTATCTAAGATCAATGCAGACGACCTCGGACCAAATATACTTGATGATGACAGCATAATGTTTGACGATGAAGAGGGAATTATCGCGGAAGATGATACTGTTGTCAGCGGCGATTTTGCTGATATCGAAGGCGAAGACATAGGTGGTTATGAAGGCTATATTGACGAGGAATAAGGAGGCGAGCTGAAGTTTGAAAATAAAATTTTTCAAACATGAAGTTTTGTCCTTTCCCGCAAATAAAATAGCGGGAATTCGGCTTTGCCGAACCGTTCAAAACTTCCGACTCGGTGGGAAAGGATGGACATTAATATGGAAAACAATGTAGAATTTTCATCAATAAAAATCGGCTTAGCTTCACCTGAGATGATCAGATCCTGGTCATATGGCGAAGTTAAAAAACCCGAAACTATAAATTATAGAACACTTAAACCCGAACGCGATGGTTTATTTTGTGAAAAAATCTTTGGTCCAACCAAAGATTGGGAATGCCATTGCGGTAAGTATAAGAGAGTTCGTTATAAGGGAAAAATCTGCGAAAAATGTCAGGTTGAAATTACAACAAATAAAGTACGTCGTGAAAGACTCGGACATGTTGAGCTTGCTGCTCCTGTATCACATATCTGGTATTTCAGAGCAATACCGTCAAGAATGGGTATGCTTCTTGATATATCACCAAGACTTCTCGAAAAGGTTTTATACTTTGCGCAATATATAGTTCTTGATCCCGGCGATACACCCCTTTATAAGCAGCAACTCCTCACAGAACGCGAATATCGTGACTACTATGAGAAATACGAAAACGATTTTAAAGTTGGAATGGGTGCTGAAGCGATAAAGCAACTTCTAACCGAAATCGATGTCGAGAAGCTTGCCGAAGAGTTAAAGGAAGAACTGAAAACCGCACAGGGACAGCGTAAAATTAAATTCATAAAACGCCTTGAGGTCGTTGAATCCTTCAGATTATCAGGCAACCGTCCCGAATGGATGATTCTCGATTGCATACCTGTTATACCTCCGGAAATCCGTCCGATGGTACAACTTGATGGTGGTCGTTTTGCAACAAGCGATCTTAACGACCTGTATCGCAGAGTTATCAACAGAAATAACCGTCTTAAGAGACTTATGGAGCTTTCTGCTCCCGAAATAATTATAAGAAACGAAAAGCGTATGCTGCAGGAAGCAGTAGATGCATTGATTGATAACGGTCGCAGAGGCAGACCTGTAACAGGACCTAACAATCGTCCTTTAAAATCCTTATCAGAGATGCTTCGCGGTAAACAGGGACGCTTCAGACAGAACCTTCTCGGTAAGCGTGTCGACTATTCCGGACGCTCGGTTATCGTTGTAGGCCCTGAGTTAAAGCTTTATCAGTGCGGGTTGCCTAAGGAAATGGCACTTGAGCTGTTTAAACCTTTTGTTATGAAAACTCTGGTTGCAACCGGAAAATCCACAAATATAAAAGATGCAAAGAAGAAAGTCGAAAGAGCAAATACAGATGTTTGGGATGCCCTGGACAGTGTTATAAAGGAACATCCGGTTCTCCTTAACCGTGCCCCGACACTTCATAGACTTTCAATACAGGCATTCGAGCCTGTACTCGTAGAAGGTAGAGCTATCAAGCTGCATCCTCTTGTTTGTACAGCGTTTAACGCAGACTTTGACGGCGACCAGATGCCTGTTCACGTTCCGCTTTCCGCAGAAGCACAAGCTGAAAGCAGATTCCTGATGCTGTCAGCAAATAACCTTCTAAAACCGGTCAATGGTCATGCTGTTACCGTTCCTACTCAGGACATGGTACTTGGTTCATATTACTTAACAATAGCTAAACCCGGTGAACCAGGTGAAAATGGCATATTCCGCAACTTTGATGAAGCTATGATGGCTTATGAAAACGGGCTTCTCGGACTTCATGCAATGATTACTGTCAGAGTTCAGAAGGAAGTCGACGGCATACTCAGAGAAGGTACTATTAAAACGACTTTGGGACGTTTGATATTCAACAAACCAATTCCTCAGGATCTCGGATTTGTCGACCGTTCAGATCCTAACAACATGTTCAAGCTTGAGATTGACTTCGTTGTTACATCCGAAGAATTATCAAATATTGTTGATGACTGTATCAAAAAACACGGAAATGCGATTACTTCCGAGGTTCTTGACATGATAAAAGCTCAAGGCTTCAAATATTCGACAAAGGGTGCTATTACAATATCGGTTTATGATATGACAATACCCGAAGCGAAGAAAGACATCCTTGAAAAAGCAGAAAAAGAAGTAGAATCAATTACAACGTATTATCTCCGTGGTAGATTATCAGACCGTGAGAGAGGCGAAAGAATCATAAAGGTTTGGGAAGATGCAACCAAAGATATAGCAAGTGCATTACAGAAAAACCTCGCTCCTTACAACCCGTTGAACATGATGGCTGTATCAGGTGCCCGTGGTTCAATCAAACAGATCAGACAACTTGCCGGTATGCGTGGTCTTATTGCTTCTGCCAGTGGCAAAACAATCGAGATGCCTATTAAGTCAAACCTTCGTGAAGGTATGAAAATTCTCGAGTATTTCACTGCTGCAAGAGGTGCGCGTAAAGGTCTTGCTGATACAGCGCTCAGAACAGCTGACTCCGGTTACCTTACCCGCCGTCTGGTTGATGTATCTCAGGAAGTTATTATTCGTGAGAACAACTGTCATTCGCAAAAGGGTATCTGGGTAAATGCTATAACCGATGGCAAAGAACTTATTGAGCCGCTTGTTGACAGACTTCCCGGCAGATATACAATCGGAGATATTATAAATCCGAAGACCGGTGAGGTTATAATTGAAAATGACCGGATGATTACTGAGGAACAGGCAAAAGACATCGTAGCAGCAGGAGTCGAGAAGGTTCATATCCGTTCAATTCTCAATTGTAAATGTAAATATGGTGTTTGCGTTCACTGCTACGGTTCAGACCTTGCAAGCGGTAAACCTGTAAGCATAGGCGAAGCAGTAGGTATCATTGCTGCTCAGTCAATCGGTGAACCCGGTACACAGCTTACCATGCGTACATTCCACTCCGGTGGTGTTGCAGGTAGTGACATTACTCAAGGTCTGCCGCGTGTTGAAGAGTTGTTTGAAGCGCGTAAACCTAAGAAAACTGCAGTTCTTGCCGATTGTAGCGGTACAGCAGTTATAAATGATTCCAAAAAGAACAAAATAGTAATAGTTACAGATGAAGCTACCGGTGAAGAAAGAGAGCATGTTATACCTGCCGGTATCAGACTCCTTGTTGAGAACGGTGGATACGCTGTCAGAGGGCAGTGTATGACCGAAGGTTATGAGAACCCTGCTGATATTCTTCGTGTTAAAGGGCTTGAATCTGTATATGAATATATTATCAAAGAAATTCAAAGAGTTTATCGTTTACAGGATGTTAAGATTAACGATAAACATATCGAAGTTATTGCACGTCAGATGACACGTAAGACAAGAGTTGATTTCCCCGGAGACACATCGCTCCTTATGGGTTCGTCAATCGATGTCTCAGATTTTGATATCGAGAATGAAAAGATTACACAATATAACGATAATAATCCGGGACACGAGTCGCTTATAGAAGCTGTCGGAACACCAATTTTGCTTGGTATCACAAAAGCATCCTTGTCGACCGATTCTTTCTTATCAGCTGCATCCTTCCAGGAGACAACAAAGGTTCTTACCGAGGCAGCAATTAAGGGAAAATGTGATTATCTGCTCGGACTCAAGGAGAATGTCATTATCGGTAAACTGATACCTGCCGGAACCGGAATGGAACAATACCGCAATGTTGAAGTTGAAATGGACGATGATGATTTAATGAACAACTTTGAATTCTAAGTAGAATTTGAGGTTATATTTCGAAAAAAATAAATATAATTTCGGATACATACAAACTGTATGTATCCGAAAGCGAAAAAATGTTAAAAGCGACTATTGACATTTAATAGATATAAATGATATAATCGAAATGTTTTGGAGGTGAAATCCGAAATATATGTTAGCTGATCATACCGGTACCCGATGGGCGATCGGAGCGAATCAGACAATTAAGCTTATCCGTACAAGAAAAGCTAAGATAATTTATCTTGCGAATGACGCAGATAGACAATTCAAAGCTAAAATACTTGATGAGGTTAATAAGCACGGTTCAATTCCAATTGACAACAGCTTCAATGCTGATGAGCTTGGAGCACAGTGTGGAATTGATGTTAGCTGTGCGGTTGTCGCAATATATTAATAATGACAAAATTTCAAGCAGAATGCTATAAATAGAATTTTGTTCGAATTTTGATAGAAAAACTGAACAAGGAGGAAAAATATGCCTACATTTAACCAGTTGGTTAGGATCGGACGCGAAAAAGTAACCTACAAATCAACTGCACCGGCATTGCAGAAGGGTGTCAATTCAATCAAAAAAATCTCAACAGATTTACATTCACCCCAAAAGCGTGGCGTTTGCACAAAGGTAGCAATTAAGACACCGAAAAAACCGAACTCTGCTCAGCGTAAAGTTGCCAGAGTAAGACTTACAAACGGTTTTGAAGTCTGGTCTTACATCCCTGGAATCGGACATAACTTACAGGAGCATTCTGTTGTTCTTATAAGAGGCGGAAGAGTTAAAGACCTTCCCGGTGTTCGTTACCACATTATTCGCGGTACTCTTGATACTCAAGGCGTTGCAAAGCGTAGCCAAGGCAGATCAAAGTATGGTGCGAAAAAAGCCAAAGCAAAGAAATAATTCTATTACTATGAAAATCTTAGTTTGTGCTAATTTATATATATAAAAAAGCACTTACGGAAAGAAATTTTCGAGTACCAATGAGTTCATTCACAATTAATGAAGGAGGGAAGTTCAGTGCCAAGAAGAGAACATGGTTTCAAAAGAGAAGTTTTGCCGGATCCGCTTTATAACTCAACATTAGTTACAAAGCTTATCAACAATATTATGTATGATGGCAAAAAAGGTGTTGCTCAGAAAATAGTTTATGATGCTTTCGAAATAGTTGAAAGTAAATCAGGGAAGAATCCCCTTGAGCAATTTCAAAAAGCACTTGAAAACATAATGCCGACACTCGAAGTAAAGTCTGTACGCCGTGGTGGTTCAAACTATCAGGTTCCGATGGATGTTAAATCCGACAGAAGACAGACACTTGGATTACGTTGGTTAATCTCATATTCACGTAACAGAGGCGACAAAAAAATGTCTGAGCGCCTTGCAGCTGAGATTATAGATGCTACAAATAATCTTGGTAATGCTGTTAAGAAGAAAGAAGATACACATAAAATGGCTGAAGCTAACAAAGCTTTCGCACATTACAGATGGTAATACTGCTTCTTATAAAAAATATAACGAAACATTCTTCGGGAAAATGCATACATTAAACATTACCCCATCGAATTTATTCTTATTTCTAAAGAGAAGTAGTACAAAAGATTAAAACGGATTCTGATACTCCGGATTAATCTGGTTAAAGGAAGAACCATTCATCCGGCGATAGATGGAGTGTGTTCTCTGACTATATTTTTATGTCGCCGGAGAAATGGACCTTACAATGCATACACAATACCCGCTTGAGCGTACTCGTAATATCGGGATAATGGCTCATATTGATGCTGGTAAAACCACAACAACAGAAAGAATTTTATTTTATACAGGTAAAACCCATAAACTCGGTGAAGTACACGAGGGTGCTGCAACAATGGACTGGATGGAACAGGAGCAGGAGAGAGGTATTACTATAACCTCAGCTGCCACAACATGCTTCTGGAAAGACTACAGAATCAATATAATAGATACTCCCGGTCACGTTGACTTCACAGTTGAGGTTGAAAGATCTCTTCGTGTTCTCGACGGCTCTGTAACCGTTCTCTGCGCCAAGGGTGGTGTTGAACCTCAATCAGAAACAGTCTGGCATCAGGCTGACAAATATGGTGTACCGCGTATGGCGTATATCAATAAAATGGATATAACCGGTGCGGACTTTTTCCGTGTAGTTCAAATGATGCGTGATAGATTGAAGGCAAATGCAGTCCCGATACAGCTTCCAATTGGAAGTGAGGCTGATTTTCAGGGGATCGTTGATCTGATTGAAATGAAAGCATACTTCTATACAAATGATCAGGGTACTGATATTCAGATATCAGATGTTCCCGATAATATGCTTGAACTTGCAAAGAAATATCGCGGCAAATTAGTTGAAGCAGTTGCAGAAATTGACGAAGATCTTTTCGCAAAGTATCTTGAAGATCAAGAAATTTCAGCTGATGAGATCAAAACAGCTCTTCGTACGGCAACTATAGCTAATAAGGTTGTACCTGTAACTTGTGGTACTTCATATAAAAATAAAGGTGTCCAGAGATTACTGGATGCGATAATTGATTATATGCCGTCTCCACTTGATGTACCCAATATTAAGGGCATCAATCCTGAAACGGGTGAGGAAGACGAAAGACCTACAAGTTTAGATGCACCGTTTGCAGCTCTTGCATTTAAGATCATGACCGACCCGTTTGTCGGAAGACTTTGTTTTATCAGAGTTTATTCGGGCAGAACAGCTGCTGGTTCATCTGTTTATAACAGTGTTAAGGATAAACGTGAGCGCTTTGGACGTATAGTTCAAATGCATGCAAACCATCGTGAAGATGTCGATGAGGTTAGTGCAGGTGAAATCGCTGCGGTAGTTGGTATAAAATACTCAACAACCGGTGATACACTTTGTGACGAAAAAGAACCGATCATACTTGAATCGATGCAATTTCCGGATCCTGTTATCAGGGTTGCAATTGAACCGAAGACTAAAGCCGGTCAGGAAAAGATGGGCTTAGCACTTGCAAAACTTGCAGAAGAGGATCCGACTTTCAAGACCTATACTGATGAAGAAACAGGTCAGACAATCATTGCAGGTATGGGTGAACTTCATCTTGAAATTATTGTTGACAGATTACTTCGTGAGTTCAAGGTTGAAGCGAATGTAGGTAAACCGCAGGTTTCTTACAAAGAAACAATCAGACGCAAAGCTGAATCCGATACAAAATATGCACGTCAATCCGGCGGTAAAGGTCAATACGGTCATGTCAAGATCAGAATTGAACCTAACGAGCCGGGTAAAGGATATGAATTTGTTAACAGTATCGTCGGTGGTTCTATTCCCAAAGAATATATTCCTGCAGTCGATGATGGTGTCAAAGGTGCAATGCAAAGCGGTGTTCTTGCCGGATATAATGTTGTTGATGTCAAGGTAACGCTTTACGATGGATCATATCATGAAGTTGACTCTTCCGAAATGGCATTCAAGATAGCCGGCTCAATGGCTTTAAAGGATGCTCTCAGAAAAGCAGATCCTGTTCTTACAGAACCGATTATGAAGGTAGTTGTTACATGCCCTGATGATTATATGGGTGATGTTATGGGTGACCTAAACTCGCGCAGAGGTCAGATTCAAGGCATGGAACCAATAGGTAGTGCCCAGCAGATAACTGCAATGGTTCCGCTTTCAGAAATGTTCGGATATTCAACAGATATGCGTTCTAAAACACAGGGAAGAGGCACGTATACAATGGAACCCAGCCATTATGCTGAAGTTCCAAAATCAATTATGGAAAAGATAACATCAAGCTCATCAAAGTCATAAATATTCGAATTTTGTTGAGTGTATTTTCAGGGAAATTTAGAAAAAGCCTTGACATACGGTTATTTTAATGTATAATTATTATAAATAATTAAAAAGTAATTTTTAGGAGGATAAAAATGGCTAAACAGAAATTTGAGCGCAGTAAGCCTCATGTTAATATTGGAACAATCGGTCACGTTGACCACGGTAAAACTACTCTTACAGCAGCAATAACAAAAACATTGGCTTTAACAGACCCTACAATTCAATTCCTTGCATATGATCAGATAGATAATGCTCCCGAAGAAAAAGCAAGAGGTATTACAATCAATACTCGTCACGTTGAGTATCAAACAGCAAACCGTCATTATGCACATGTTGACTGCCCGGGTCATGCTGACTATGTTAAAAACATGATCACCGGCGCGGCTCAGATGGATGGTGCTATCCTTGTTGTTTCGGCAGCAGATGGTCCTATGCAGCAGACTCGTGAACACATTCTTCTTGCTCGTCAGGTTGGTGTTCCTGCAATGGTTGTTTACATGAACAAATGTGACATGGTAGATGACGAAGAACTCCTTGAAATCGTTGAAATGGAGATTCGTGACCTTCTTACAGAGTACAAGTTCCCGGGTGATGAAATTCCGATTATCCGCGGTTCTGCAAGAGAAGCTCTCCTTTCCGAGAGTAAAGATATAAATGCTTCCGAATACAAATCAATTATTGAATTAATGAAAGCAGTTGACGAATATATTCCTACACCTGAAAGAAAATCAGATATGCCTTTCCTTATGCCTGTTGAGGACGTTTTCTCAATAACAGGACGTGGAACAGTCGCTACAGGTAGAGTTGAGCGTGGCAGAATTAAGCTTAACGAGGAAGTTGAACTCATCGGTCTTCGTCACGAGCCTAAGAAAACAGTTGTTACCGGCATAGAAATGTTCAAAAAACTCCTTGACTTCGCTGAAGCTGGAGACAACATCGGTGCATTGCTCCGTGGTGTTCAGAAGAACGAAGTTGAAAGAGGACAGGTTCTTGCAAAATCCGGTTCAATTAAGCCTCTTTCCAACTTTGTTGGTCAGGTTTACGTTCTTACAGAAAAAGAAGGAGGACGTCATAAGCCCTTCTTCTCGAACTATCGTCCTCAGTTCTACTTCAGAACAACAGACGTTACAGGTGTTATCACACTTCCTGAAGATGTTGAAATGTGCCGTCCCGGCGATAATGTTGACATGAAGGTTGAACTCATTACACCAATCGCTATTGAAAAGGGACTTCGTTTCGCTATCCGTGAAGGCGGTAAAACAGTCGGTTCTGGCGTTGTTATTGAAATTAAATAATTAAAATTTAATATTTTGAACGGGGCAGGGTGTAAATCCCTACCGGCGGTATAGCCCGCGAACCTTTTAACATTAAACATAGTTTTATGCTTGGAAGGCCGATCAGGTGAAATTCCTGAGTCGACGGTGATGATTAATTGTCGTTATGATAATTGTTAAAGTCCGGATGGTAGTTCATTGATTATAATATCAAATCATTTTTTTATATTTGTATTATAAGAGTTTATTTACGCCCCCGTATTATCGGGGGCGATTTTCTTTTTGAAAGGAGAAAAAATTGATGAGAAAATATCAAAAACTTATAACACTTGCGATGCTTGCAGCGATATCAATCGTTCTTGTTGCGTTGATCAGATTCCCGATGTTTTTACCTTATTTGGAGTATGATCCTGCGGATATACCAATATTGCTTGGGGGTTTTATGTTTGGGCCGTTAAGCGGATTACTTTTAGCAGTTGTTGTTTCTGCAATACAGGCAATGACAGTCAGCGCTTCAAGTGGATGGATCGGATTTGTTATGCATGCTTTAGCAACCGGCGGAATGGTTCTTGTTGCGAGCTTATTTTATAAGTATTTCAAATACCCAAAAAACAACATAGCTAAAAATGTTATTGCATTGATTTTAGGCAGCTTAACCATGACTGTAGTAATGATTGCGATGAATCTGTTGTTAACACCCATTTTTGCTCATACAACAGCGAAATATATTTGGGAAAATATGATGTTCACATTTATTGTGCCATTCAACCTTGTAAAATCGGGTATCAACAGCGCGGTTGTATTTGTTATTTTTCCGATTATACAAAAAATTATAAAAAACCGTGCTTAGCAGGGCAATTAACAACTTCCTATTGAAATAAGCTAAGAAATATGATATAATAAAAAATAATAATTTATGGAATTGATTATTCGATTAATATATATCATATAAAGAAAAGAGATATGAAAATGAAGAAGTTTTTTACATCAGAATCTGTAACTGAGGGGCATCCCGATAAATTATGCGACCGTGTTTCGGACGCTGTGCTTGATGCAATACTTGAAAAAGATCCAAAAGCAAGAGTTGCCTGTGAAACAGCCTGCACAACAGGTATAGTATTTGTTATGGGTGAAATAACAACAGATACCTATGTTGATATTCAGTCACTTGTACGTGAAACCGTCAGGGAAATCGGTTATGACCGTGCGAAGTATGGTTTCGACTGTGACACCTGCGCAGTTGTAACTTCGATACACGAACAATCACCCGATATTGCAATGGGCGTCAACAAATCGCTTGAAGCAAAAAGCGGTATAGATAAGGATGAATTCGAAATCGGTGCAGGTGACCAGGGTATGGTATTCGGATTCGCTTGTGATGAAACACCCGAGCTTATGCCATTGCCGATAATGCTCAGTCATAAGCTTGCTAAGAAGCTTACCGAAGTCAGAAAAACAAAGTTGTTGCCATATCTGAGACCGGACGGAAAAACCCAGGTAACGGTTGAATATGAAGACGATATACCCAAGCGCATTGATGCAATAGTTGTATCTTCGCAACATGATGAAAACACACCTCTCGAGAAGATAAGAGAAGATATTATCAGGGATGTTATTAAGATAACTATACCGAAAGAATATATTGATGATAATACAAAATTCTATGTCAATCCGACCGGCAGATTTGTTATAGGCGGTCCTAACGGTGACAGCGGTCTGACCGGCAGAAAGATAATTGTCGATACATACGGTGGATACGCAAGACATGGCGGCGGTGCATTCTCCGGTAAGGACCCAACAAAGGTTGATCGTTCTGCAGCATACATGGCAAGATATGTAGCAAAAAATATTGTTGCCTCAGGACTTGCAAAAAAATGCGAGGTGCAGATTGCTTATGCAATCGGTGTTGCTTCTCCGCTTTCTGTTCTTGTTGATACCTTTGGGACAGGACTTATCAACGACGAAAAGCTCGCAGAAATTGTTGTTAAAACAATCGATTTAAGACCGTCAGCAATTATCGATTACTTCAAACTCAGAAGACCTATCTACAAGCAGGTATCTGCATACGGTCATTTCGGTCGTACAGAGCTTGATGTACCGTGGGAGAAGATTGATGTTGCCGAAAAAATAAAAGCACAAGCAAATATATAACACATATAATGGTATCGTAACTGTAATTTTATAAAAGCAGGTGCTATACCGTGAAAACAATTTTAGATATATCTGTCGCTTTCTTTTCAGTTATAGGTATGATTTCTGCTGCTTGGTGGATTATCGAAAGTATATATCGGGCGAGACAAAAAGGGTTAACAGGTACTTATTTGTATATCCCTGCAGAAAAAGAAGACGAAGAAGATGCGGCAAAAATTCTCGGCAGTATTATCGATAAGAAAACAAAAGGCTTTTGTGGAACAATTCTGGTTTTATGTACTGATAATATCGACAAAGACTTGGTTATTGATGAATTCTGTGAAAAATTCGGACGAATTTATAAATATGAGGCAGGTTGTATAGAGATAAGGAAGTGCTGCGATGGATTTGATAACAATAGAAGGAACGATTGAAAATATTGTTTTTTCCAACGCAGACAACGGATACACTGTCTGTAGAATAAGCACACCTACTGATCTGATAACAGCGGTAGGTGTGATGCCATATATAGCGGTCGGTGAATGCATCCTTGTGAACGGCACCTGGGAAAATCATAACTCATACGGCAGACAGCTCAGAATCCAGTATTATGAGAAACAGCTGCCAAAGGATGTTGGAGCAATATATAAGTATCTTTCTTCCGGTGCGATCAAGGGTATCGGTAAAATTACAGCTGAACGAATTGTTGACACATATGGAATCAACGCATTTGATGTTATAGAAAACAATCCTGACTGGTTGACAAGCATTAAGGGTATAACTCCTAAAAAAGCTCAAGGTATAAATGACAGCTATATGTCGCAATATGGTCTTCGTTCAATTATGGTGTTCTGCGGAAGTTATTTTGGACCTTCGTTATCAGTTAAAATTTATAAAAAATATGGGCTCGAATCAATCGGGGTTGTAAAGCTGAATCCATATATACTATCCGATACAATCAATGGAATCAGTTTTCGTAAAGCAGATGAGGTTGCAAAATCTCTCGGGTTTGAACATAACAGCAAGGAAAGAATGATTGCAGGCATAAAAAACACACTGATGACAGCAGCATATCAAAATGGACATTGTTTTCTTCCTTATGATAAATTGATATCCACTGCAAGCACATTATTGAAGGTCGAGCCACAGGAAATTACCGAGGTTGTCAACTATATGCTTGATATGCAAGCACTGATAGCAATAGAAGTTAATGATGAGAAAGCAATTTATCTGCCTATGTTTGCCGAGGCAGAAAGATATATAGCAAAAAAACTACTTGCAATATCGGAGAATGCACCGGAATACAAGTTGAAAAATGTTGAAAATGAGATTAAATACCTCGAAAAAGAATATAACTTTGAATATGCAAGCGAGCAGGAGGAAGCAATTCTTTCTGCTGTCAGCAACAGTCTCACAATTGTAACCGGTGGACCAGGCACAGGTAAAACAACAGTAATAAAAGCAATTATAAGTATTTTTCAACGGCTCAGTATCCCGTTTCACCTTGCTGCACCTACAGGAAGAGCTGCAAAACGTATGTCGGAGGCTTCAGGCTGTGAGGCTGCAACAATACACAGACTGCTCGAAATGAAATACGGCGATGAAATGGAACCAGAGTTCGGCAGAAACGAAAGTATGCCGCTGGAATGCGGTGCATTGATTGTTGATGAGATGTCGATGGTTGATACAATGCTGATGTATTCGATGCTGAGAGCAATTAAGGTTGGTACCTTACTTGTTTTAATCGGAGATATTGATCAGCTACCGCCTGTCGGAGCCGGGCAGGTTCTGCGTGATATGATAAAATCAAACAGTTTCAGTGTTATTTCTCTGACTAAAATATTCAGGCAGGCTGAAGAAAGCTTGATTGTAAAGAATGCACATGCCATAAACCACGGTGAGATGCCGGTCGTTGACGATAAAACAAGAGACTTCTTTTTTCTTGAACGATCCAATAATGAAGAGACTCAGGAGTTAATAATCGACCTTGTTTCAAGAAGGCTACCCCAGACATATAAAATGAATAATATCGACGATCTCCAGGTGCTGTCACCTACTAGAAAAGGCATACTCGGAACTACTGAGCTAAATAAAAGATTACAGGACAGGCTTAATCCATATAACAGTGTTAAAATAGAAAAACGTGTCGGAGATGTCATTTTTCGGACAGGTGACAAGATAATGCAGACACGAAATAATTACGATATTCCATGGCAAAAAAGCGATTCTGAGGGAACAGGGATATTCAATGGAGACATCGGAAGAATATTATCGATCGATACTATCGCTGAAGTCATGATCATGGATTTTGACGGCAGGATCGCTGAGTATGATTTCCTGATGCTCGAAGAAATTGAACATTCATATGCTATTACAGTTCATAAGAGCCAGGGAAGTGAATATCCGTTTGTCGTTATTCCGGTTTTCGATGCTCCGCCAATGCTTCAAACTCGAAATCTGCTTTATACAGCTGTAACAAGGGCACAAAAGATGGTTGTTCTAGTCGGATATAAAGAATCTATCGAATATATGATCAGTAATAACAGGATAACTAAAAGATATACAGCGCTTCGCAGAATGCTTGAAAATACATTATTAATTGAGCTGTAGAATTTGCATAACATAGAATACCATTCTCTATATAAGGAAAAAGCTATGAATAATTGGATCGAGAAAATATACAAACTGCTGTTTCCTGAAAGGTGTATACTTTGCGACGACGTGATTGCAAATGATGCACCTTTTTGTAGTGACTGTTATCAGCTTTGGAGCAAACAGCAAAAGGATGAATGTGTCCTTTGCGGCAAGTCATTGCACGAATGTGAATGCATTAGGTTGCAAAGTATCAAGCAGTCGGTGTTCTTGTTCTGGTATAGTGGGGAAGCACTGAAAAGCCTGATATACCGACAGAAATCTTTTCTGTGTTCAAAAACAAATCGTTTTTTTGCAACCTTAATGGTAAACGAAATAAGAAGTAAGATTGAACCAAATAAGAAAGGTGAGCTGCCTTTTGAGGTTATCACATATGTTCCTCGCAGTAAAAAAGCTGTTGTAAAAAACGGTTATGACCAGGCAGCTGAGCTTGCAAAAGAACTCTCCAAGCAATTAAATATACCCTGTGTTTGTCTTGTAACCCGTAAACGTGGCGGTCAGCAGCAGAAAAAGCTCGGTTATACCGTCAGACTTGCAAATATAAAGGGTGTCTTTCATCCAAATGAGTTATGTAAAAGTTACAAGAGTGTACTTCTGATAGACGATGTTGTTACAACGGGAGCAACAATTAATGCTGTTGCAGATGCACTCAAGAACGGTGGAGTCAGAAACGTATACTGTGCAGCAATAGCCAAAACCCAACAGACCTTCCGCAGAAAACCTAAGGCTGAAAAGCTTTAATTGTGTTTTTGCATTTTTTATTTAAAAAATCAGATCAATATTTGTCACTAACTGATATTGCATTTTTCTCAAATTTATTTATACTGATATATATTAAACTAACAAATGAATTGTGATTTTATTAATCATGAAAAAGCCATGAAGTATAGGCTTTTTCATGATTGTTGGGGTAATTCATTTATTAGTTTTATATAGGTATATTTTTAACTTATATGAGGTTTTATGAATAAAAACAAAGTTCAAGAAAAGGTTGCGGTATTACCGAAACCAAGTCCTATAAGAATATTTACTGATAAAGCAGTCAGCTATATTAAAGATCAACCGGTTTTATTTATCGCCATCATTGTAACCGTATTGACAGTAATCGTTGTACCTGTTGACAGTACATACAAATCGTATTTCGACGTCAGAACACTCACCTGTCTTTTCTGTACACTTGCGGTTGTGGCAGCATATAAACATATCTACCTGTTCGAAATAATTGCTCAAGCTATAGTTATAAGGTTAAAAAATCTCAGAAATGTCGTTATAGGTGTTGTTTTTATAACATATATAGCATCAATGCTGCTTGCCAACGATATGGCACTTCTAACCTTCCTTCCGCTCGGTTATTTAGTGCTTGAAACAACAGGAATGCGTAAATATATCGCATTTACTTTTATAATGCAGAACATCGCCGCTAATCTCGGCGGTATGCTTACCCCCTTCGGAAATCCTCAGAATCTATATCTGTTTTCGTATTTTAATATACCAACAGATGAGTTCTTTCGTATAATGCTGGTTCCGTTTATAACTGCAGCAGTTATGATTTTGATATGCTGTCTGGCTGTAAAACCAATACCTATGACATTGAAGGTTCAGACAGAGCAGAAACTTAATATAAGGAAAACAATCGTTTATTCATTGCTTTTTATTTTGTCAATTTCAATAGTTTTTCGTCTGATACCTTATCTTTGGGGTACAATAGTAATAACTATAGTACTTATGTTTCTTGACAGAAAAGCAGTTGCCGAAGTCAATTATCCTCTGCTTCTGACTTTTTGTCTGTTCTTTATATTTTCGGGTAATATGTCAAGAATTCCGGCTATTCAAGAAATATTTTCGAATTTTTTACCCGAACACACCTTGATTACAGCAACAATTTCAAGCCAGTTTATCAGCAATGTTCCAAGTGCTGTTCTCTTATCAAGGTTTACGAATGATTATGCTAGTCTTTTAGTTGCGGTTAATATAGGCGGTATCGGCACACTAGTTGCATCACTCGCAAGTCTGATAACATTCAATGAATATAAGAAACACTTTAATGATACGCGAAAATATATTTTAAAATTTTCTGCAATAAATTTCAGCTTTCTCACTATATTAGTTCTCGTTCAGGTATTGATCAATAATTAACAAAGTGTAAAAACAGAAAAAAATTCGAATTTGATATTGCATATATCGGTTCATTGTGCTATAATAACAAAAATTGAAGAGAGGGAAAGAACGATGATATTCAAGAATGCAAGAATATATATCGACGGACGCTTTTGTCCGGGCAGCTTAGCTATTTCAAAAAATTCTTTCACTATCTTTCCTCACTCAGAGCCGATACATTCGGGTACAGTTTTCGATTTTAATAATTTATATATAATACCGGGTTTTTCAGATGTACATGTTCATCTGAGAGAACCCGGTTTTTCTTATAAGGAGACAATAAAAAGCGGTACGACAGCAGCAGCAGCTTCAGGCTACACCGCTGTTTGTACAATGCCCAACTTGAATCCTGTACCTGACTCTTACGAAGCTCTGAAGCTGCAGCTTGACATCATCAAAAGAGATGCAAAGATTGCAGTTTACCCTTATGGTACCATAACCAAAGGGCAAAACGGGAAAGAATTGTCCGATATGGATGCAATGGCTGAATTTGTCATAGGATTTTCTGATGACGGCAGAGGGGTACAATCTGAAGAAATGATGATTGTTGCAATGAAAAAAATTAAGTCGCTTGACAAGATATTGGCTGCGCATTGCGAAGACAACTCATTGCTCAAAGGTGGAGTCATCCACGACGGTCGATATGCGGAGAAATACGGATACCCGGGTATATGCTCAGCAAGCGAATTCATGCCCATACAACGCGATCTGAAGCTCGTAGAACAAACGGAATGCAGGTATCATGTTTGTCATATATCAACAAAGGAAAGCGTTCAGCTGATAAGAGAGGCAAAGAGAAAAGGATTGCCGGTTACCTGCGAAACAGCGCCGCATTACCTGATACTTTGCGAAGATGATCTGCACAATGATGGCAGATTCAAAATGAATCCTCCACTGCGTTCGGCTGAGGACAGGCAGGCACTGCTCGAAGGACTGGCAGACGGAACAATCGATGTGATTGCAACCGACCATGCGCCTCATTCGGCAGACGAAAAGAGCAAGGGACTGTTTAACAGCAATATGGGTGTTACCGGATTGGAATGTGCATTCCCAATATTATATACTGAGCTTGTGTTGAATCAGAAGGTCATATCACTCGAGAAGCTTATTGACCTGATGAGCTGCGCTCCCGACAGAATATTCGGAATAAAGAAGAAAGCCGATTTTGCGGTTCTTGATCTTGACAAGCAGTACACAATAAACCCGGCTGAGTTTCTTTCAATGGGGCGGTCAACACCTTTCGATGGCAGGACAGTAAAAGGTAAAAATATAATGACTATAAAAGATGGGGAGATAATATGGAGTTTAACAGAAAGATAATTCTTGAAAACGGATATGAGTTTTACGGAACAGGCTTTGGCGCCGAATGCGATGCAATCAACGAAATCGTATTCAACACATCGATGGTCGGTTATCAGGAAATCGTATCTGACCTTTCATACACCGATCAGATGGTTGTAATGACATATCCGCTAATTGGGAATTATGGAATAACAGATGACGACTTTGAATCAAAGGTACCGATGATAGGCGGACTTATAGTCAGGGAATATAACGATACACCTTCAAATTTCAGATATACAAAAACACTGTCTGAAATCCTTGTTGAACACAACATTCCTGCAATCAGCGGTGTTGATACCAGAAAAATCACAAGGATTATCCGCAATGAAGGCAGCCAGAAGGTTATGATAACATCGCCCGATATGCCGATGGAAAAAGCAATCGAAGCAATGAAAACGTATGAGATTCCAAATAATGCGGTCGCAAGATCAAGCTGTAAGAAGAAATGGTATTCGAGAACATCTAATCCGAAATACAATATAGTTGCAATAGACTGCGGTATCAAGTTAAATATAATTAGAAGTTTAAATAGAAGAGGTTGTAATGTAACCGTTGTGCCATACAACACAACAGCCGAAAAAGTCATGTTTCTAAATCCCGATGGTGTGCTGTTGTCAAATGGCCCCGGGGATCCTGAGAATGTTGAAACTGTAATTCAGCTTGTCAGAGACCTGAGAGGGAAGGTATCTATTTTCGGTATCTGCTTGGGACATCAGATGATTTCGCTTGCTTATGGAGCAACAACCTATAAGTTGAAGTTCGGTCACAGAGGCGGGAACCATCCGGTCAAGAATCTGCAAACCGGTAAAATCGAAATTACCAGTCAGAATCACAGCTATGCTGTATCTGAAGCAAGCCTGCAAAATACAGACCTTGTTGCTACACATATAAATCTGCTTGATAATACGGTTGAAGGTGTCGAATGCATCAAAGACCGTGTATTCAGTGTGCAGTATCATCCTGAAAGCGCACCCGGTCCGCAGGACAGTGCATACCTGTTCGATAAATTTTTAAATAACTTAACAAAGAAGGTGAAGTGTAATGCCTAAACGCAGCGATTTGAAGAAGATACTTGTCATCGGTTCGGGACCGATTGTAATAGGACAAGCAGCAGAGTTTGATTATGCAGGAACTCAGGCATGCCTCGCACTTCGCGAAGAAGGTTATGAGGTTGTGCTTGTCAACTCAAACCCCGCAACAATCATGACAGACACTGAAATAGCAGATAAAGTATATATGGAGCCGCTGACACTTGAATATGTAGCAAAAATACTAAGATATGAACGCCCTGATGCTATAGTTCCCAGCCTTGGCGGTCAGACTGCTTTGAACCTTGCGATGCAGCTTGCGAAAAAGGGTGTTCTTGAGGAGTGCCAGGCAGAAATTCTCGGAACAACCTTCGATAGTATCGAAAGAGCTGAAGACAGAGAGTTATTTAAAAAGCTTTGCGAGAAAATTGGCGAACCTGTTCTTCCATCACAGATTTCACATAGCATCGAGGAAGCAATTTCAGCAGCTGTAGAAATCGGATATCCGGTAATTCTCAGACCTGCATTCACTCTCGGCGGCACCGGAGGCGGCTTTGCAGAGAATGAAAAAGAACTTCGTGATATAATGAAGAACGCGCTTAAGCTTTCACCGGTCAAGCAGGTTCTTGTTGAGAAGAGCATTAAAGGTTATAAAGAGATAGAATACGAAGTAATAAGAGATAAAAACGACACTGCAATAACTATCTGTAACATGGAAAATATCGACCCTGTCGGTGTACATACAGGCGACAGCATTGTTGTCTGCCCAAGTCAGACGCTAACAAACAAAGAATATCAGTTGCTTCGTGATGCAGCACTTAAAATAATCAGAGAATTGAAGATTGAGGGCGGCTGCAATGTGCAGTTTGCGCTGGACCCATACTCATTTGATTACTATGTAATCGAAGTAAATCCTCGTGTTTCGCGTTCATCAGCGCTTGCTTCAAAAGCAAGCGGTTACCCGATAGCTCGTGTTTCTGCAAAGATTGCAGTCGGTATGACGCTTGATGAAATAAGGATATCAAATACTCCGGCAGCCTTTGAGCCGACACTCGATTATGTTGTCACAAAAATAGCACGCTTTCCGTTTGATAAATTTGCATCAGCTTCAAACAAATTGAGTACTCAGATGAAAGCAACCGGTGAAGTAATGTCAATCGGTAGAACCCTTGAGGAAAGCCTTTTAAAATCAGTCCGTTCGCTTGAAACAGGAGTATGTCATATACACCTTGCGAAATTCGATGAAGTTCCTTCTGAAACTTTGATGAAATACATTAAAGACTGCACCGACGACAGACTGTATGCTATTGCACAACTTATCAGAAGCAGTGTTGATATCGGAATTATTCAGGATATAACAAAGATAGATTTGTTCTTCCTTGAAAAAATCAAGAATATAGTCGACTTTGAGCTTATAGTCAAAGAAAATAAAAACAATATCGAAGTCCTGAGAGATGCGAAGAAGATGGGCTTTAGCGATAAATACATCGCAAAGATTTGGGGAATTAAGGAATACGAGCTGTACAAGCTTAGAAAGAAGAACAATATCATCCCTGTCTACAAGATGATTGATACTTGCGCAAGTGAATTTGACAGCTATGTGCCCTATTTCTACTCAACATATGAAGAAGAAAACGAATCGATAATAAATAAAAAGAAAAAAATCATAGTTCTCGGATCAGGTCCTATTAGAATAGGTCAGGGAATTGAATTTGATTATTCAACAGTTCACACAATCTGGGCGATCCGCGATGCCGGATATGAAGCTATAATCATAAACAACAACCCCGAAACCGTATCAACCGACTACACAACAAGCAACAAGCTCTATTTTGAACCGTTGACGGTTGAGGATGTAATGAATATAATTGACCTTGAACAACCTGACGGTGTTATCGTATCACTCGGCGGTCAGACTGCTATCAATCTTGCAAAACCGTTGCATGACAGGGGTGTCAAGATTGTCGGTACCGATGTTCAGGCAATTGAAAACGCAGAAAACAGAGACTGCTTTGAAAAGATACTTGAAACACTTCAGATACCGCAACCAAAGGGCAGAGCAGTTACAAACATTGAAGATGGTGTAAAGACTGCATACGAAATCGGGTTTCCGGTACTTGTCCGCCCGTCCTATGTGCTTGGCGGCAGAGCAATGCAGATTGTATCAAATGAAACATCACTGAGAAAATATCTGAAAACTGCGGTCGAAGTTGATGTTGACCAGCCAGTACTCGTCGATAAGTACATTATTGGCAAGGAGCTTGAAGTCGACGCGATATGCGATGGTAATGATGTATTTATTCCCGGTATAATGGAGCATGTCGAAAAGACAGGCATTCATTCGGGGGACAGCATAAGCGTATATCCAACCTTCAGTGTTAGCGATGAAGTAAAGAAAAAAATTATAGATTACACAGTGAGACTTGGCATAGGAATAGGTATAATTGGATTGTTCAATATACAGTTTATCGTTGATCGTAAAGACGATGTTTATGTCATAGAGGTCAACCCGCGTTCATCACGTACAGTACCTTTCCTTTCGAAAGCGACAAGCTATTCCATGGCTGAAATCGCAACACATGTCATGCTTGGAAAGTGTCTGAAAGAGCAAGGATACACAAGTGTATATCCTGCCGAAAAGAAGAAATGGTATGTAAAGGCACCGACCTTCTCATTCTCAAAGATGGGTGGACTTGATGTTTACCTTTCACCCGAAATGAAATCAACCGGAGAAGCGATCGGTTACGACAACAAGTTCACAAGAGCACTATATAAAGCAATGCAGTCCTCAGGTATGAATGTTTCAAACTATGGTACAATTTTTGTGACTATAGCAAATGATGATAAGGATGAAGCATTGCCGTTGATCCGTAGATTCTATAATCTTGGCTTCAACATAGAAGCAACAAGCGGTACTGCTGAATTTTTGAAGCAGCATGGGATAAAGACAAGAACAAAGAAGAAAATCAGTGAGGGCAGCGAAGAGATTCTTGATTCATTACGCCGTGGACATGTAAATTATGTTATCAACACAAGAGACTACGAAACAACAGGTGCAGAAAGTGACGGTTACGAAATTCGTCGTTGTGCGGTTGAAAACAATGTAACATTGTTCACGGCACTCGACACAGTGAGAGTTCTACTCGATGTTCTTGAGGAAATAACACTCTGTATCTCAACAATAGATTCCGATTAAAATACTTAAAATGAAGGATAAATTCTAATGTCACACAATCATAAAGAAGATATCTACACCTTAACTGAAAACAGACTTATTGCAAAAAACACATATCGTACTGTTTTTGAAGGCTACACCGGACATATAACAAAACCCGGGCAGTTCGTAAATATAAAAGTCGAAGGTCAATTTCTTCGTCGTCCAATATCGGTCTGTGATTATAATGAGAACAACATGGTTCTCATTTATAAAATCATCGGTCAAGGAACAAAAGCCATGTCCGAAGCTATGCCAGGCACAAGGTTTGACATTCTGACTGGATTGGGTAATGGTTATACCATAAGAGGCAATAAGCCACTGCTGATAGGCGGCGGTGTTGGTGTTCCGCCGATATATTGCCTTGCAAAAGCCTTGGCTTCAGATAATATAAAAGCAAGTGTTATCATCGGCTTTAACAGTGTTGAAGAGGTCTTTTATTATGACGAGTTCAAAGCTCTTGGCTGCAATGTGATTGTAACCACAGCCGACGGCAGTATGGGGTTAAAAGGCTTTGTAACAGATGCTATTGATAGATTTGAATATGATTATTTCTATACCTGCGGGCCTGAACCGATGCTGAAGGCTGTATACAACAAAACGGTAACAGAGGGACAGCTCAGCTTCGAGGAACGGATGGGCTGCGGTTTCGGTGCCTGTATGGGCTGCAGCTGTGAAACCAAATACGGTTCGAAGCGAATCTGTCTTGTCGGACCTGTGCTTGAAAAAAATGAAGTAATCTGGTGAGAAAGAGGAGAAACAATGGCAGATACAACAGTAAAGCTATGTGGATTGCTGCTTGACAATCCGATAATACCGGCAAGCGGAACCTTTGGGTTTGGTGATGAATTTAAAAATTATTATGATATAAATATACTCGGTTCGTTTGTATTCAAAGGAACTACAAAAGAGCCTCGCTTTGGAAATCCAACACCGCGTATCGCAGAAACACCCTCAGGAATGCTAAATTCTGTAGGCTTACAGAATCCAGGTATCGATGCAGTTATAGAGAGAGAGCTGCCACGCCTTGCAAGAACCTATAAAAAGAAAATTATCGCAAACATAAGCGGATTTTCGGTTGATGAGTTTGTATATTGTTGTGAGAAAATAGATAAATGCGATATAGTCGGAGCCATTGAAGTCAACATCAGCTGTCCGAATGTACATAACGGTGGCATGGCATTCGGTGTATCTGCTGCAAATGCTGCAAATGTAACAAAAGCGGTGAAAGCGGTTACAACAAAGCCTGTTTTTATAAAGCTTTCGCCGAATGTAACCGATATAGTCGAAATCGCTAAAGCTTGTGAAGCAGAAGGTGCTGACGGCATCAGCCTTATCAACACCCTGGTCGGAATGCGTATCAACCCACGTACAAGAAAACCCATTCTTGCGAACACATTCGGCGGATTATCCGGTCCTGCAGTCTTCCCGATTGCTCTCCGAATGGTCTACCAGGTTGCCCATGCAGTAAATCTCCCTGTAATGGGAATGGGTGGTGTATCAACAGCGGAAGATGTGATCGAAATGATGATGGCAGGTGCGACAGCGGTTCAGATTGGAGCTGCCAATCTTGTAAATCCATATGTCTGCAAAGAGATAATTGAAGGCTTGTCGGCAGTAATGGAAAGTTATAAAATAAAAGCTTTGGAGGAATTGAAGATATGAACAGAGATGTAATTATTCCACTAGATTTTTCAACAAGAACCGAAACAATGGATTTCCTGTCGTTGTTTGGAGAAAAGAAACCGTTTGTTAAGGTAGGTATGGAATTGTATTATGCCGAAGGACCACAGATTGTCAGAGACATAAAAAAACTCGGCCATAAAATATTTCTTGACCTAAAACTTCACGACATTCCGAACACTGTTAAAAAAGCAATGCATGTACTTTCTTTGCTCGATGTAGATATGTGCAATCTTCATGCAGCCGGCACTATAGAGATGATGAAGGCAGCGCTTGAGGGCTTGACCAGACCTGACGGTACCAAGCCGATTCTTCTTGCTGTAACTCAACTCACCTCAACCAGCGAGGAAAGAATGCGAAAAGAGCTGCTAATAAACACCAATTTGAACGATACAATTAGGCATTACGCCATGAACGCAAAGATGACAGGACTTGATGGTGTCGTCTGCTCACCGCTTGAAGCTTCATTAGTTAAAGACATCTGCGGTAAAGAGTTTCTAACCGTAACTCCCGGAATAAGATTTGCAGACAGTAAGGTCGATGACCAGGTACGTATAACAACACCTGCTAAAGCAAAGGAAATCGGTGCCGATTATATTGTTGTCGGCAGACCGATAACAGCTGCAAAATCACCTGTTGATGCTTATAACAGGTGTGTAAGAGAATTTATTTGAGAAAAAAAGAGGATATAATAATGAGAAGAGATATTGCTGAAATGCTTTTAAAAATTCAGGCTGTTTTCTTAAGACCTGAAGATCCGTTCACATGGGCAAGCGGAATCAAAAGTCCTATTTATTGCGACAACAGACTAACACTTACTGCACCTGAAGTCAGAACAGCAGTTGAGGAAGGATTGGTTGAGCTTATCAAGATACATTACCCTGATTGCGAAGTACTTATGGGAACAAGTACAGCAGGAATCGCTCATGCTGCTATATCCGCGCATCTGATGGGTCTTCCTATGGGGTATGTACGCTCGGGAGCAAAGGATCATGGTAGAGCGAAACAGATTGAAGGCAAGATTGAAAAAGGGCAGAAGATTGTTGTTGTAGAGGACTTGATATCAACAGGCGGAAGTGCTGTTGAGGTTGTTAATATACTGCGTGAAGCAGGAGCAGATGTGCTTGGTATAGTAAGCATTTTTACCTATAATATGCATAAGGGGATAGACAAACTTGCAGCTGCAAGCATTACAAATCACAGCCTCAGCGATTTTGATACTATGATTGAGGTTGCAGCTGAAACAGGATATATATCAAAATCAACTATACCCGAGCTTCTTAAATTCCGTGATAATACAGGCAAATAAATTTTAAAACGAAATGGAAGAAAATATATGCGCCATTTATTAGATATTTGTGATTTCAGCGAAGTCGAATTAAACGAATTGATTGCAACCGCAGAAGACATAATTGTAAACCCTGCGAAATACAGCGAAAAATGCAAAGGTAAAAAGCTTGCGACCTTGTTTTTTGAATCAAGTACAAGAACAAGACTGAGCTTTGAGGCAGCAATGTATGAGCTTGGCGGCCATGTGCTCGGTTTCTCATCAGCCTCCTCAAGCTCTACAACAAAGGGTGAAAGCGTTGGTGATACAATAAGGGTAACAGGTTATTATGCAGATATTATTGCTATGCGTCATCCGTATGCAGGTGCACCGCTTGCTGCGATTCAAAAGACAAAAGTTCCGATAATAAATGCCGGTGACGGTGAACACTGTCATCCAACGCAGACACTTGCTGACCTGTTGACAATACACCGTGAAAAGGGAACACTTGAAAACCTGACAATCGGTCTCTGCGGTGATCTGAAATACGGTAGGACAGTTCATTCGCTTATTGCTGCAATGGCGAGGTACAAAGGAACAAAATTCATCTTTATCTCTCCCAATGAATTGAAAATTCCCGATTATATAAAGAAAACTACATTGAAGACAACCAATACCCCTTGGGAGGAAACAGACAGCATAGAAGATGCAATTCCAAAACTTGATATCTTATATATGACACGGGTACAGGGGGAGCGTTTCCTTGATAAGGCAGAGTATGAGAGGCTGAAAAACAGCTATATAATATCAACCGATAAGCTTCAGACAGCAAAGTCTGATCTTGCAATCCTTCATCCGCTGCCAAGAGTCAACGAAATATCGGTTAAGGTCGATGATGATCCGAGAGCATGTTATTTCAAGCAGGTTGAAAACGGTAAGTACATCAGAATGGCATTGATATTGAAACTGCTTAACGAAAAAAATTATGAATCACCAATATCGCAGAATAAAAAATTGATTAATGTTTACAAATGCACAAACCATAACTGCATTACAACAATAACTCAGGAAATAGACCAGATATTCGAAGTCCTCGATGAAGAACAGGGAATATACTGCTGTGAATATTGTAAAAAGTGTGAGGTTAAAATTTAGTATAAAAGAACAGGTATTCCGAAATCGGAATACCTGTTTTCATAGGATATATTGTTTGTTAATTCATTGATGAATTTAATACTAAATCAAGATTGTCTTCAGAACAGAAAACAACAACATAATCAGGAGCGGGATCCAAACCTATATCCATCTTTCTGGGAGTGAGAATATCCATAGTATGGAATGCTGTCATCGAGAAACGTTCAGCAAGCATGTTGTAGATTGGTGTAACTGTTGAATCACGGTATACAACAACATTCGGCATATTTTCTTTACCGGTTTTAATTACACGTCTGATTTGAATAGCATACTTAGTATCTTTTTCATCAATATTAAGCGTTCTGTCAACATCACTCTTATAGAAGGTTCCTGTTGTGAATGAATAACTAAATGACTTTGGAGTAAGAATTGTTGCAGTATCTTTTGTAAGTTCTCTGTTCAAGTATAGATAACCTGCCATATCGCCACCCCAGACTTCCTTGGTGTCTACATTGAAATCGCTGAGAGGTCTTGCTTTGGCAGCAGGGTAACGGTCGTCAATAACATTGAGAAGCTCAACATAAGCAAGGTACGCAGCATAATCGGACCAGTTGCTGTTTGTTCTGTTAAACAGCTCGTAACCATCATCTTTGTGTTCAGTAAGTACCGTACTCATATCGATAATCGTTGCATTAATACCATCATCATTGAGTGCGCGGACAATCTGTTTATATTTTGTAGTATTTGTTGTAGTAACAAATTCCGCGGGTACATTTTCGGGATAAACAGAAATTGCGTTGGGAACAAGCACATAGATTATTTCGATAGGAGTATAATTTTTTGCGGCTTGTTCTTTCAGGTAATCCATAAATTCAAGATCAGTCATTCCATCGGGCTTTTTCTCGGTTTTGGACATTTCTGATGCTATATCTGCTATGCGTTTAGCTTGAATAGTATCATAATTATCATTGACCATTTTCTTGAATTTCGCTATTTCAGTTGTACTGAGAAGGTTTTCACCATTATAATCTTTAAGTGTTTTCTTCAAGAAGAGTTGTGAATTTAATCCAACCATCACACTAAGGTCATCAGGACGCTCAGAAACAGTTGCTTTATATGTAGCGGATAATACTCTTTCTATACTTTCTTCCTTGCCGTCAACCTTTGCTGTCATCTTAAGGCTATTAATGCCTGAGCTGGCAAGGACAACTTCGGTTATATAATAACCGCCAACACTCTGAACACTGACATCTTCTTTGCCTTTGGTTATTGTGATAACGGCACCATCTTCGCATTTACCTGCAACAACAATACGGTCTGCAGTAATATTCACGATTTCAGTACATGTCGGTCTGTCTGTATAACCGGGCTGAGTAGATTCATCCGGCTCCGAATATTCTTCGCTGACTTCGCTTGAAGTATTGGTCAGTTCAGGAATACTGTCAATGTCGATTGTTGCATCACCGATACATGATGACATCGCAGATGATATTAATAATAACATCACCAATGCAATTATTTTTTTTGATTTCATAAAGATACCTCTTTCTTGAAGGATTGAACTGAATTACTCGGATTCGGCAGCTTTCTTTGCTTCGGTAATAATTTTTTGCGCAACTTGCGCAGGTGCTTCCTCATATCTTAAAAAATCAAAGGAATAACTGCCTCTGCCTTGAGTTATTGCTCTGAGTTGCACTGAATAGCTACCCATTTCATCGGTGGGAGCTTCAGCTTCAACTACAGTATAACCCTTTTTATCGCTTTGGTCTGTTCCGAGTATACGACCTCTGCGTTTATTTATATCACCAATTATATCACCCATCATAGATTCTGGGATAGATACCTTAAGAATACCGATAGGCTCAAGAAGGATCGGATTTCCTAACCTCATTCCTTCTTTGAAGGCGAGATTTGCTGCCAACTTGAAGGACATTTCTGAAGAGTCGACATCATGATATGAGCCGTCGAACAAATTTGCTTTAACTTTAATTACAGGATAGCCGGCAAGAATCCCTTTTGACATTGATTCTTGCAATCCCTTTTCAACTGCCGGATGGAAGTTCTTTGGTACTGAACCACCAAATATGGTTTCGGTGAATTCAAGGCCTTCTTCTTCGCCGGGTGAAAATTCGATTTTAACATGACCGTATTGACCATGACCACCGGATTGTTTTTTATGCTTACCTTCAACAGATACCTTTTTCTTGATGGTTTCTCTATAAGGTACTTTGGCAGGAGCAAGGTCAACAGATACACCAAAACGGTTTTTTAGCTTTGATGTGAGAATATCAAGCTGCGTCTCACCAAGACCATAAAGACATATTTGCTTTGTTTCGGAATTGTTTTCATATTTTACTGTATAATCTTCATCAAGTAGCTTATTAATACCGGATGAAATTTTATCTTCATCACCTTTTGCTTTCGGAACAACTGCCATGCGAAGATATGGTTTTGGGAATTCAATTTTTGAATAGGATAGTTTAATTTCTCCTGCAGTCAGAGTATCATTTGTATTTGTATTTATAAGCTTTGAAGTAATACCGATATCACCACATGCAAGTTCATCAACTTCGAATTGTTTTGCACCTCTCGCATATGATACTTTTGCTAACTTTTCACTTTGACCGGTTGTGAGATTCTGAAGCATTGAATCCTTTTTGAGAGTTCCATTCATAACCTTGAAATAAGACATCTTGCCAACAAATGGATCGGCAACTGTTTTAAACATATAAATCGCAGTTTGCCCGTCAGGATTCAATTTTGCAGTCTGCTTATCACCATTTTCGGTAATAAGTGTTTCGGTTCCTTTGTCAAGCGGAGAGCTGAAGGAAGTTTCTATAATATCGAGTAATGTTCTGATTCCGGCAAGTGTAACAGCTGAGCCTGAAAACACAGGATTAATTGCGCCATCGATAAATCCCTTATGTAATGCTTTTACTGTTTCTTCCTGCGTAAATGCTTCACCAGCAAAAAACTTTTCCATTAACTCGTCACTGGTTTCTGCAAGTGCTTCTGCAAGAGAATTTTTATATTCTTCGATTTTACTCTGTGAGGATGCGGGAATAGTTGTTTCTGTGCGATCGCCTTTTTCATCAAAAGCATAAGCTTTTTCGGTCATCAGGCTGAAATATCCACAGAGTTTATCTTGATCATATATTGGAACGAATACAGGGCATACACTTATGCCGAATGTATTTCTTAAGCTGTTTAATGCTTTGTCAAAATTGGCATTTTCATCATCCATTTTATTAATAAAAAATGATTTCGGTATATTTCTCGATCCGGTTGCAGCATCCCATGAAAGCTCTGTACCTGCTTTACATCCGGATTTTCCACTTACAACTATAATTGCACTGTCAGCGACACGAACACACTGATTGACTTCTCCAACAAAATCGAAGAATCCGGGGGTGTCTAATAAATTAATCTTTACATTATTCCATTCAACGGTTGCCAATGCAGCAGATATTGAAATAGTACGCTTTTTCTCTTCTGGGTCGAAATCACATACTGTGTTCCCTTCGCTCGGCTTCCCAAGTCTGTCGGTACCTTTGGAAAGAAAGAGCATTGCCTCGGCAAGTGATGTTTTTCCGTCTCCGCCATGTCCAATTAAAGCGATATTTCTAATCTGACCGGTTTGATATTTTGCCATATCTTTTGCTCCTTATAATTTATTGTCATTTTCATGACACCGTAATAACAATTATAAGTCATTTTGCACAAAAAAACAAGAGCAACTTCAGTAAATAAGAGAAATACAGATGTAAAATCTTAAGAGCGTTTTTTGTGCAAGTTATACAAAGAATGACACTAAAAATTTTATGATAAGTATGACATTGCTCCAATAGGTGTAAGCCATAAAAGCTGGAACATGAGAGCATAAACCGAATTAAGATAGCTTACAGAACCTGTTAAAGCAAGGAATGTAACAATCGCAATCGATAAAATCAGACTGCAAATACTTAAAACAAGGTTTGACTTTATTGAATGACGTGTTTTATCACATAGAATGAACATTTTAAGGAAGGTATGTAATGAACCATTGGTAGCAATTGCTGATGAAATAACTTCTGATTTCCCGGTTATATCATCGGGTTTATCAGCTTTCAATATCGCAATAGGGCATTTTGTGAATCTTACTGTTTTTACAAGCAATTCATTACTTATATTCGGGTCGAATGTTTTTATACCGACACACATTCCGGCACGGTACATATCTTTCAACAGTGAATCGAATCTTGGATTGATTTGATATTTAATATAAAGTTTTGCTGCCAGCTCATCGTCGATTGCAACATACATAATCGAACCGTTACCGGCTTCAAAATCGTTATCTCCATCTTCAACCGGTGCTATAAAGCGAAAGTTGCGCATAAAGGCTCGCTTGCCGATATATATATCCTTGCCTTCGGCAGAAACCAGAAGACCGTCGGAAGCACAGTCTATTAATTTAAAGTTCATCAGAGCGGGTGCTTCTTCGGACAATGCTTTATTCAATACGATAGATAATGGTCCACCAATTTTTGAAAAGATCCTTGCAGTATCCTGAATAACCATATCTATTCTGAAATCGCCGTATGTTTTTAGACTTGTTAATTTGACATTAGAAGCAGGAAATACCTCTGTATCCGCAAAAGATATTACTGCAGCTGAATCGTATTCCTCGGTAAATGCATTACCGATTAACGCTGATTCGCTTCTTCTCGCAAGCTTATTGGATTTATATGTAGGTAATATTGATATGAATACTGCACTTATCGGAAAAGCAGTTGCAATCAATGCAGAAGCATATTTATATGAATTTAATACATTTTCACCCTTCATAAATCCTATTGCAAAAATCAAGACAGCAGATACGATAACAATCAAAAGTTGCCATAAAATAATATCTTCGCTTCTTGCACGTGTTGTTATTCTTTTGAAGAAACCACCGACAAAATCAGTTCTTTTTACGGTATATATTTCAGAATCTTCGAGTAGATATTTATAAAATTCATCAGCTTCGCGGGTGCCACCCTTGATCGATTCAGCTGCATATTTCGGTCTGTCATCGCTGAGAATTTCAAAGCATCCGAAATCACGTTTGCTTTGCATAAGCTTCGCGATAACAACAAAGAATGCTGTTGCAGCACCGGCTAAGTTGTAGAGTGTTAGGCTGGATGCCGTTGGATTGGAAAATGCAACAAAAACAGTGTTGATTGCAGGAAGTAATATAGAAACGAAAAGCAAACTATCAATAGTAGGAGTTAATTTGAAGAGGTCTTTTATGCCTTTAATAATACTTCCGAGCATTGTTATGGTTATAAAGAATAAAAGCTGTAAATCTACTAATGTATATAAAAGCCCGTATCTGCCCTGTCGCAGGAATATCGGATGAATAGTTGAGGTTTTTGTTGCTGTCTCAATAAATAAAATTCCAATCGCAAATACAAATACCAATGCAAGTTTAATACGCCAGCTTTTTATGGCTTTTTTTAGTATAGATTCAACCTCGCCGTCCTGTTCATGACTTGTATATTCATAATCAAGTTCATCTTCGACATCAATTTCTAAATTATCGTCCCTTTGTACAGTTGCTTCGGCTTTTTTATTTTTTCTTTTTTTATTGCCGGATGCTTTGTCAAATATCTCTTGATCGGGTAGGTTTTTCATATCATCAGGTATATCTACATCACTGTCAAGCATATTGAATGCGAGGCGAAGGTTAATATCGGTCGCATCGAGTGTAGTTTCTTTTGGTATTTTATCGATTTCACCGGTATCACCGAGTGAAAGCTGAATTTGCTTAGTATCCTGTTCTCCTTTAAAAAGCGAGAAATCACTTTTTAATATTTTATCAGTAAGATTTGCATAATCATCGTCAAAATCAACTGTTTTATCCGGCTGTTCACCTTTTGTCAGTTCATTTATGATTTGCTCGTCCGATATTAATTCATCCTCGTTTTCGTGCTTGAACAATACAGTTTGCTCGAACTCACCACTGTTTTCAAGTATAGGCTCTTCGGTCGATAAACGGGTCGGAATTTTTGTTTCGGTTGTATCTGCTTTGACAAATTTATATAATTCGTCCATTCTATTATCAGGAACTTTCTTTACATTACCGGTGAGGTAATCGGAAAGGTTTTTATCTTGCTTAATTTTCTTAGCAAATGATTTTGCAAGATCGTTATCATTATTTGAATTAGCAAAGAAAACTATAGAAGGTATATCATTTTCCTGTGTATTAGTATTTTTATCTATAATATCAATACTTTCTGTATTGCGTGTAACACCAAGCGCATTAACAGTAGTTTTATGCGCTTGATCTAAAATGTCTTCAATATTCTTAATTGTCCGGTTGACAGCAGTACGATCGGCTTTTAATTTTTCTTCTTCTTTTAATGCCATCCGTCAATCACTCCGTTTCATTCCTGTGTTTAGCTGCTTCCATTAAAACAACAGCAGCAGCCGCTGATACATTCAATGAACTAATTTTTCCATACATCGGAATGGATAAAATATAATCGCTTCGATCTTTGATAAGTCTTGAAACTCCTTCACCTTCACTGCCCAAAACAAATGCGGAAGGAGCATTTAATTTTTCTTTATAATATGGTGTTCCGTTTGCTTCCAAAGCGTAAACCCAGACACCCGCTTTTTTCAACAGTTCAATTGTATTGACTAAATTTGATACTCTTGCAACTGTAACATGAGCAGTCGCACCGGCAGATGCTTTAACAACTGTTGCGGTTATACTGACACTGTTGCGTTTCGGTATAATTATTCCGTGAACTCCCGCAGCTTCGGCTGTACGGATAATTGCACCGAGATTGTGAGGATCGTTTATATTATCGCATATAACAATAAAAGGTTTTTCATTTTTTTCCTTCGCAATCTGTAGAATATCTTCAACAGAGACATAATCGATAGTAGAAGTTGTAGCTGCAATTCCCTGATGAACAATACCGGACGCCATTTCATCAAGCTTCCGTTTGTCTGCTTCGACAACCGGAACACCATGCTGTTTTGCTTCGTTTATTATTTTGCCAATAATACTGTCATGTAGTCCCTTTTGAATATAAATTTTATCAATTGAGCGCTCACTTTTAATGAGTTCGAGAACAGAATTTCTACCGAACACAATTCCGGTGCTGTTATTGTTTTCATTTTCCGTCAATTATCGCACCGCCTTTTTAAACATCTGAACGCAATAAAACCAACATTTAGGTTAGATAAAATTTTCACATTTTTGCAGTTGGCTCTTAAGAAAATGCTTTGCATTTTCAGTAGATCAGCATGAATTTATTATAACATAGTGACTTTTGGTTGTCAAGAGAACTAATGATAAAAAAGGGTAGATATTAAGTAAACAAAAAAAGTCCACCTAAGGTGAACTTTATGTTTTATTTCTTAAATTCTGATATTTACGGTCTTGAAAAAGTCATTGTAATTGCATCACCGTCAAATGTCGCATTTGCAACACCGGTCGCAGCAGCACCGCCGTTTCCGATAATAGTAATAGAGCTGTGTGCGGGAATTGTATAAACAGGCTGCCATTGATTTGTCGGGTTGATTGTCATTCTTGAACCGGATCTATTAAGCAGAATAGAAGAACCGTTAACCCATACAGTATATACTGTACCGCCTACATAATCAAAAGAAAGTGTCCAGTTTGATATTGGTTGATCGCTGTTGTTGGTTACAACAATAGCAAAGTCATGATAATTTGCATGAGCAATATTTGTTATAGTAAGTGAAGCTGCAACAGCCGTAGTTGCTGCGCTGGGAATTGCGTAGCTCTCTATTTCAGCCTTCAGACCATTCAGAAAATTAACTCTTGCTTCAACAGCTTCAACTAATGAACCGCAAAGCGATATTGCAAGCATGTAATTACCGTCTGTATCAGCCTGCATCATGCTGTTTCTGTAGAAAGGAACCTCATATCTGCTTGTTCCGGGAGTTGCACGGTCACCAAAGAAAGCGCTTCTTCTAACGGTAAGGTCCTGAAGAAATGCGATTATCTGAGCATACTGTTCACGGGTAAGGTTATTTGCTGCTTGAATTTCTGCTGCGAATTCATCAAGTGTGGCGTTATAGCTTTCGTATGCGGGAACATATGTATGCTCATAATAATCTTTATAATTATTTATTCTGCGAGGTAATTGTCTCTTGTAAAAGACGGAACAGCGAATACAGTGTTTAATGGGCTGAGTGAAAATACAAGAATCAATGCTAAGGTAAAAGTCATTATTTTTTTCATATTGTTTTATTCCTTTCCATGATGTATGTTTTGAGAAAACAAAAAAGCTGCAAGCTCAATAATTACAGAAGTAATCATAAACATGCAGCCAGTCAATCATAATAAATACAAAAATTACTTGTATTATTTTAGACACTTAACTTTGCGTCATCAGCTTTCGCTGAGTTTGCCAAATATTGAATTTATTAGTAATATATCAATTGATGAATCGATTGTATCACTATAATTTTCATTTGTCAATATATTTTATTGAATCCTATAAAAATATTTTTAATCTTCTTTTAATCCGTCGATAAGATCAAGTATTTCATTAAGCAGCGACTGCTCCTCCGATTCTGTAAGCTCAGAAACAGCCGGGCTTTCATCTTTTGATGCTTCCTCACTGACATCAGAGATTTCACTTTGATCAGATTCTGTTTCTGACACCTGAGATTCAACATTTGATATTTCGGATATCTCAGACACATCGCTTGCCCGGCTTTCAGGTTTTGATTCCGATAAATAATCATCACAGGATGTAAAAGTCAGGATAATTAAACATGCTATTATTATAAAATTAAATTTACTTTTCATTTCAGACCTCAGTAGCTTTTTGATTTCAAATGTATTTTAACACAAAACTATTGATAAATGCAATATGTATTTTAATGGTTTGAGTATATTTATTGTAAAAATTCTTGTAACATCTCGTATTTTAAAGTATAATGAATCAGGAATCACGGTTGTATATTACTTTAACATGCTTTCTGCCTTTATACATTACAAAGTATACTGCAAGCATATTAATACCCATGAAAGCCATTATAACAATACGTTCGGGAACGAATTCGCCTAAAGAACCGGCTGCGAGCTGCCCCAGGATCGCTCCAAAGGACATAAACATCTGGAAGGTTCCGTTGAAACGCCCTCGTTTTGAGTCTGGAACATATGCCTGGGTTGCGGATATTCGGATGTTGAAGGATGTAACACCAAGGATACCAACAATAAAGAAGTTAATCATCATTACCCAAACCGGTAGATATAAGGTAAATGCCTCAATTATTGATATTGTTGTATAAACAAAAAGTGCAATATTGAATTTCTTTTCAATAGGGTATTTATATTGATAATGAATAACTCCGCCGATCAACCTGCCAAGAACTCCTATCCCACTTATAATCGAAAACCAAACAATACTTGTGATTATAAATCCGAAAAGTTCATATTGTGGGAATAACAAGGTATTGTTTTTAAAAAACGGTAGGGTCAGGGTACTGCTTGCTCCGTTTGCAAACATTGTTATGAAAAAGTAGATTGTGATAACCATCAAACCTTTTTCACCTTTTATGTAATTGAATCCTTCAATAAAATCCGTTTTGTATTTTTCTAAATTGAATTTTTCTTTTTTTTTGGATTTTATATGTTTCTCATGATATTCAATTCTTGTTTCAAATATTGCTGCGACAAGAAAGGTTATTGCATTAAAAGCAAAAATAGGAGCGACAGTTCCCAAAACAGAATATATAATTGATGATACGAAAACCATTACTGAAGCAATCGGATAAATTATACTTGAAATTGAATATGCTTTAGATAAGTTTCCTTCAGTAACAAGATTCGGATATAAACTATCATATGCAACAGAATAAACACTGTCAATACAACCGATTAAGAGAGTCAGCATCAAAAATATAGGGTAGTTAAACCAGCCACTGAAAATCAGAGCGAAAACAATAACATACATACCTGCTGATATAAAATCAAGTGTATAAATAACTTTCTTGCGTGAAAATCTATCCATATAAGGACCGGCAAATAGCGGTGCGATAATATGCGGTATAAAATAAACTACCATGAAAAATGCATATAAAAAAGTCGAATTAGTATAATCAAGAACAAGTATACTAATTGCAAATCCTGAAGCTGCATTTCCGAACATGGAAACAATCGAGCCTAATGTAAGTATTGTAAAATCACGGGTCCATAATTTATTTTTCATATAGTAATTCCATTTCAAAAATAATGACTGTGACGATTATAATATATTTAATTTAAAATGTCAATACTATAATTAAATAAATTAATAATAATATTAATTAAATCAATATGATGGATGGTGTTTCGTTTTGCGAATATTTATAGCTTTAAATTTTGATGAAAAGACAAAACAAAAGCTGTATAATATACAGGGAAAGCTGCTTCAGATAGGTATAGAGGGTAATTATACAAGGAGTGAAAATTTTCATCTGACGCTCGTATTTATCGGAGAAACAAATAGGATTGATGATATAAAGGTTGCAATGAATAAAATACAATTTGCTCCGTTCAATCTAATTATCAAAGGAGCAGGGATATTTTCTCAGAGAGACAGCAAAATTCTTTGGGCGGGAATATATGCGCCATCATTATTGATTAATATACAAAAACAATTAGCCGACGATTTACAAAAATTGAAATTTGACATTGAAACATGGAAATTTAAACCGCATCTTACTCTAATAAGGAATGCAGTTTTACCAAATAGTATCACAATGAATACAATATCGAATATAATCGGTGAAATGTATGTTGAAATAAGTAAATTATCACTTATGAAATCCGAGAAGATAAACGGTATATTAACTTATACCGAAATTTATAATTCACATAAATAAAATGGTTGAAATATTGGAATTGACATGTTACAATATGTATGCTTTTTATATGATTGATTAGTACAATTCATTTATTAATATAATAAATAAGAAAAGAGATTTGTTATGAATTGGGAAAAGTTAACCGTTGATGAATTTAAAAACTCAATATCCGAAACCGGCAGAGTATGTATTGTACCTATTGGATGTCTTGAAAAACATGGCAATCATTTACCGCTCGGTACAGATATTGCGGTTGCAAGAGAAATTGCTGAAAGAGCGGCAAAAACCGAGCCTGTAATGATATTCCCTTATTATCCGATAGGTATGGTCAGCGAAGTCAGACATAAGTTGGGTACTGTTGCAATACCACCCGCACTCCAGATGTCGCTGTTATATGCACTCTGCGACGAAATCTCACGAAATGGATATAAAAAAATTATCATTGCCAACGGTCATGGTGGCAACAATATGTTTTTACGCTATTTTGCTCAGGCAACATTACAGGAGCGTCATGACTATTCTGTTTATGTAAATGATATATGGGCATTGACCTATGACCAATCCATGATACTCGAAGAAAAATACGGTAAGATTTTAGATTGCGGCCATGCGGATGTGTATGAAACATCAGATATAATGGCGATTTCACCGGAGCAGGTACATATGGAGCGTGTAAAAGTTGATGAAAGCAAATCAACACACCGCATGGACTCACTTGATGAGCTGCAGATATTCACTGCCATCAACTGGTATGGAGATTTTCCTCATCAGTTTGCCGGTGACCCAAGCAATGCTTCAGCCGAATACGGTAATGATATATTAAATTATAATGCAGAGAATCTTGTTAAGGTAATCAGAGAAATTAAAAAGTCAAATCTTGTCGGTGATTTATTCGACGAATTTTATAATTACAGCGATAATCCGACAGTTTAAGGTGGTGATGTCTTGCATAATGCGAGCAAAAAAACTGTAATAACCTTATTTATAATATGTATAATTACAGCTTCCGTATTCTGGATATGGGGTGATAAGATCATCCCCAGCGATTATCATGAAAATGTGGAATCACTAATTGCGGGTAAGTTTGCATATGATGAAATTACATTGGAAGGCATATCAAAGGTTAAACAGGAAATCGATCAGATGTATGTAGATAAGCTAATGTTTTATATGTGCCGAACCGAAAGCGATGGTATACTATTAATTATATTTCAGGTCAGAGAAGACGATGGTGTTCAGAAATACAAGTATGTAGCTCATAATTATTATGATTCAACAACATTCTCTCAGGCGCTGACGAATGCAAAAATTATAACCGTAAACGATGAGGGTAACAGAGTCGGGTTTTATATTTCTTATAAAAAGAATACAGTTCAGAAAATAGATGACCAGACACCCGAAATCACTGAGTATAAAATAAAACTCGGAGAAACAGAATTCGAATTCATATTTGCATATACCCATTTAATTAACAGCGATTCAAGTGCAGGATAGTATGTAATATAATGAACATATTATGATTAATGATATTATGTCAATAAATGTCAGTATACAAGGGTGCCTTCAAGGGTCACCCTTGTATTTGTTATTCCGGAATACAGGTTCTTGTTAAAATATTTTAAGTATTTTATTAAAACCTATTGACTTCATAAAGAAATATCGTATAATGGTATTTGTGGAAATTTGGGGCATAAATATATTAACCCAAAAAATTAAAGTTGAAAGGATAATCTCAATGGCTCCTCTTTTAAGTATTGTTATCATTGCGGCGCTTGGTGCATTGGGGTATGCAGCTGTAAACTTCTTCTCTGTAAAGAAGCTTGACGAAGGCACACCTCGAATGATGGAAATAGCTGCTGCAATTCGTCTTGGTGCGAATACATTTATTCGCTATGAGTATAAGATAGTTGCAATAGTTGCTTTATGTATTGCAGTTCTTCTTTCAGTACTCATCTCATGGTCAACAGGTATTGCATTCTTACTTGGCTCAACAATGAGTGCATCGGCAGGTTGGATTGGTATGAAGATCGCAACTTACGCGAACGTTCGTGTTACTAACAGAGCAAATACAACAAAATCGCTTTCAGAAACTCTTAAAGTAGCCTTCAAAGGCGGCTCAGTAATGGGACTTTGTGTCGGTGGTTTTGCATTGCTTGGTATTTTTATTGTTTATTTGTTCTTTGGTATCGGACTTAATCAAATCGATGAATTGATTAATCATGAAAATGTTAAAGCCTTATGGGAATCAACTACAAGCTTAATCGGTCTTAAAGCTTCGTTTACAATGACACTTTCAGGTTATGCACTCGGTTGTTCAATTATCGCAATGTTTGCTCGTGTCGGCGGTGGTATCTACACAAAAGCAGCTGATATGGGCGCTGACCTTGTCGGTAAGACAGAATTACATATTCCTGAGGATGACCCCCGTAATCCTGCAACAATCGCTGATAATGTCGGTGATAACGTAGGCGACGTTGCCGGACTTGGTTCAGACCTTCTTGAAAGTTTTGTCGGTGCAATTCTTTCAGGTGCGATCCTTGCTTCCGAATTGTTTATTCATGGTGTATATCAAGATACAGAGATGCTCAAAAAAATGTTATTATTCCCGATTGCTTTTGCAGGTATTGGTCTTATATCATGTATAATTGGTATAGCATCTTTATTTATAAGAAAACACTTATCTGATAATCCTCATAAAGAGCTTAATATGGCAACCTGGATATCAGCAGGAATTACAGTTGTTTTAGGCTTCGGTCTTACTTATTATATGTTCTCTGATGTTGACACTCAGGTATTCAAAAATGCGGAATTTAATTTAGGTTACATTTCACCCTGGCTTGCAGCAGCAGTCGGTGTTGTATCAGGTGTTATAATCGGTAAATTTGCAGAATATTATACAAGTTATGATTATAAACCCACAAAGAAGGTAGCTCAGGCATCAATCGAAGGTGCAGCTCTTACAATTACTCAGGGTATGGCGCTCGGTATGATGTCATGTATGGCACCCGTCGCAGTTCTCGGAATTGCAATCTGGGGTTCATATGCAATTTCCGGCATGTACGGTGTTGCAGCAGCAGCTATCGGTATGCTTTCATTCGTTGCAGCTACAGTTTCGGTTGATACCTACGGTCCGATTTCGGATAATGCTGGTGGTATAGCTGAAATGAGCTTCCTTGATAAGGATGTTCGTGTTATAACAGATGAACTTGACTCTGTCGGTAATACAACAGCTGCTATCGGTAAAGGCTTCGCAATAGGTTCAGCTGCATTTGCAACCCTCTCAATGATGACCTCTTATCTGTTTGCATATCAGAAAACAGAAGTTCTTAGCACTACCAACGGAGCTCTTGACTTAATTGCTATCAACCTTATCCAGCCGCTTACACTTGCCGGTGCTTTGGTTGGCGCAGCGCTTCCGTACCTCTTCTCCGGTATGCTTATTGAAGCAGTTGCAAAAGCTGCCCGTGCAATGGTTGTTGAAGTCAGACGCCAGTTTAGAGAAATCAAAGGTCTGCTTCAGGGTGAAGTTCTTCCCGACTACAAAACCTGTATTGAAATATCTTCGCAGGGTGCTTTAAAAGAAATGCGTTTTCCGGCTATTATGTCAATTTCTTTTCCTGTAATATGCGGATTCATATTTGGTGCTGACTTTGTTGCCGGTGTACTGATTGGTGCTACCATCTCAGCTATTATGCTTGCTATCTTTACCGGTAATGCAGGCGGTGCGTGGGATAATGCGAAGAAATATATCGAAACCGGTGCTATTAAAGGACATTCAAAAGGTTCGCTTGCTCATGATGCAGCAGTTGTCGGTGATACTGTAGGCGACCCACTCAAGGATACGGTTGGCCCTTCTCTTGATATTCTTATTAAGATCATGTCAGTTGTTTCACTCGTAACAGTTATTGTATTCCAGAAATACAATCTGGTTGATCTGATAGGTAGTTTGTTTAAATAAAATAGTTAAAAATTAAGTCTGTATAATCCGAAAGGATTGTACAGGCTTAATTTATTACAGTTATCAGAGTATTTAGACTTTACTTAGCAATAACTTTTTTCAACTTAACGAATCTGGGAAGTCCATCCTCACGTGCGAGCTGGGATTCGCCTTGAATGAGGGGAAGTGCATATTCAATAAATTTCTCGTTGAGTCCGTCCCTTGTGCTGTTAAGCCATTCAAGCGGAACCTTCTTCTCCGTGTTTGCAACGATTGTCAAATCGAAGAGCTTAATGTTGCAAACATATTTGCCGTCAACATAGCTTCTCTCAAAGCCTGCCATCTTGTCTGTAATACCGCTTATTGCATATTCAACAGCGGACTTACCTGCAAGGAAGGATTCATCAATATCAGTTTGCGAAGCAGAGTGAGCTGCGCATCTTTGGAGAAGGCTGAGTTCGATTCCGCGAACCTTTGCACCGGTTCTCTTCTTAGCTTCATTTGCAAGGAATGAAGCAAGTCCACCAAGCTGTGCATGACCGAAGCTGTCCTTCGACTGGGAGAGGTCAGCACCGTATTCGGAAATATATTTGCCGTCCTTGTCACGGATACCTTCGGAAACAACAGCAATACATTTTGTATTTTTCTTGTATATTTCAGATACCTTTTCAAGAAATGCTTCGAGGTCAAACGGAACTTCGGGAAGGTAAATCAAATCAGGACCGTTGCCCTTGTAGTTTGCGAGAGCTGCAGATGCTGTAAGCCAGCCGGCATTACGTCCCATTGCTTCAACTATAGTTATCATACCTGTATCGTATACTCTTGCGTCATGGTAAATTTCCATAACTGAGGTTGCAATGTATTTTGCTGCTGAACCGTATCCTGGGCAGTGATCTGTGCCTGCAAGATCGTTGTCTATTGTTTTTGGAATACCCATGATGCGGCATTCATAGCCTTGAGCAAGCATATATTTAGAAATTTTATTGCAGGTATCCATTGAATCATTACCGCCGTTGTAAAAGAAGTAGCGGACATCATATTTCTTGAATATCTCGAGAATTCTCATATAGTCTGTATCATCGACAGTCGAATCCTTAAGCTTATAACGGCAGGAGCCGAGAGCTGAGGAGGGAGTATATTTCATATGAGCAAGCTCAGTAGGATCCTCCATACCCATATCAATGAGTTTATCATCGAGTACACCTTTGATTCCATTTGAAGCACCGTAAACCTTGGTAATACAGTCACTTTCAAGTGCTGTTTTTATTGCACCGTATGCGCTGGCATTAATAACCGAGGTTGGTCCTCCGGACTGACCGATTATACATGCGCCTTTTAATAAAGACATATTATTCATCCTTTCAATATATATATTTATCTTTATATTTATAACATACTTTTTTACGAAAATCAATTTATTTATACAAATTCAGAATTTTTAACAATAAAACAAGTGAATTGTAACATCGTTTTATTAATGTCGACTTTTCAACTAATGTTTTCAGAGGTATAAATAAGATAAAATTGATTTAAAATGATAAAACCCCTTGATTTATTTCAAAATAATTGATATAATATAAACGGAAAAATTCAATTATTATTTGGTATTAATTATTTTAAATATAACTAATGCGATCAAAATTTAAGGAGAGATTTAAATGGCACTTGTTACATCAAAAGAAATGTTCAAAAAAGCATATGATGGCGGCTATGCTATAGGCGCGTTCAATGTAAACAATATGGAAATCGTGCAAGGTATTACTGAAGCCGCTATGGAAGAAAATGCACCCCTTATTCTACAGGTTTCTTCCGGTGCTCGTAATTATGCAAAGCATGTTTACCTTATGAAGCTCATTGAAGCAGCAATTGAAGATACAGGTCTTCCGATCTGCGTTCACCTTGATCACGGTGACACCTTCGAGCTTTGCAAATCCTGCATCGACGGCGGATTTACTTCAGTTATGATAGATGGTTCACATCACAGCTTCGCAGACAACATCAAGCTCACAAAGCAGGTTGTTGAATATGCTCATGCACACGGGGTTGTTGTTGAAGGAGAACTTGGCAGACTTGCAGGAATTGAAGACGCAGTTAATGTAAGTGCTGAAAATGCATCATATACAGATTCTGCTCAGGTTATCGAATTTGTTCAGAAAACAGGAGTTGACTCTCTTGCAATAGCAATAGGCACTAGCCATGGCGCATATAAATTTAAACCCGGTCAGAAGCCTCAGCTCAGATTTGATATTCTTGAAGCGGTTTCAAAAGAACTTCCCGGATTCCCGATAGTTCTTCACGGCGCTTCATCGGTTATACCTGAGTATGTTCAGATGATTAATGCAAATGGTGGCAAAATGCCCGATGCAATCGGTATTCCTGAAGATATGCTTCGTCAGGCAGCAAGAATGTCTGTCTGTAAAATCAACATAGATTCCGACCTCAGACTTGCGATGACAGGCTCTATCCGTAAGTATTTCAATGATCATCCGGATCATTTCGACCCCCGTCAATATCTCAAGGTTGCTCGTTCAAATATTAAGACTCTTGTTAAGAACAAGCTGGTTAATGTTCTTGGATGCAACGGTAAAGCATAACCTTAAAGCTAACGCATAATTATATAATAAACAAGTTAATAGGAGCGGTCACACATGGTCGCTCCTATTATAAAATATTGAATACAATATTTACATTATTGTATTTATATTTGTAAATAGCGAAATCAAGAGTAAAAACAACATACTTTCATAATATCGTAAATTGCGAAGAAAGGGTGGAATATTACTATGTTAGCAAAAGAAACTTTTAGTTTCCTCTCTTCCGACGGTATAACAAAAATTATTTGCTTTGCTTATCTGCCTTCGGATAAGCCGGCTGCGGTTGTGCAACTTATCCATGGTATGTGTGAGTATACAGAGCGGTATGAAGAGCTTGCTTATTTTTTGAACGACAATAACATTATATTAATAAGCAATGACCATATCGGACATGGCAGAACCGTAACAAGCAAAGAAGATTACGGTTATTTCGGTGAAATGGGCAGTTATAAGAATCTGATAGAAGATACAGCAAAGCTTACCGGCACTATCAAAGAAAAGTATCAGCTGCCTGTAATTTTGTTCGGACACAGTATGGGTGCTTATATCGCACAGGTTTATCTTTCAAAGTACAGTGAAATGGTTGATGGTGCAATCCTGACCGGTACCGGAGCAAGAAACCCGGTTCTTCCTGTTGGTTTAATGCTTTCATCAATAATATCAAAAATAAAAGGCAGCAGATTTCGGAGTAAATTGCTTTATAAAATGTCAAACCAAAGTTTCAACAAGGGTTTTGAAGGCGGTAAAACAGGATTCGAATGGTTGAGTAGAGAACAGAATATTTGTGATAAATATGCCAAGGATGTGATGTGTAATTACATATTTACCGCAAGTGCATATTATCTTCTATTTAAATTATACCGAAAAGCGACAGATAGAAATTGGGCGAAATATATACAAAAAGATATACCTATTTTGGTTGCTTCGGGCAGTAATGACCCTGTCGGAAGCTTTGGTAAAGGGCCAAAACAAGTATTCAAAGGCCTGCAAAAATACAATATAAACAGTGGATTAAAAATATACCCTGATGCCAGACATGAGCTTACCAACGAAACAAACCGTGATCAGGTTTACTCAGATTTTATAAACTACATATATAAAAATATATTAAAAGAAGGGGTTATTAAATGAAGACAAAAAAATTTTCAGCATTCATTATTCTTCTGGCAATTGTATTTATATTACCCTTGATTGCAGCATGTGATAATGATGATACTTCAAGTGCAAGCAGTACATCAGAAGAATCGGTTGTTTCGGAAACATCGGATTCATCAAGAAAATCAGCAAAGGACAATCTTCCGGACAGAGATTTCGAAGATAAAGATTTTGTTATCTTCTGCAGATCAGAGCATGAATATGAATTTGCAGCCGAGGAGCTTAATAACGAATTCATCAATGACACAATCTACAATCGAAACTCTAAAGTTGAAGAGAGATACAATGTAAACATTAAAACATTTGCTGTGGACGGCGACTGGGGAGTACATACTCAGTTCTTTACAACATTGAAAAGTTATCTTCAAAGCGGAGCTGATGACTTCCAGTTGATAGCGGGATATGCTGCAGTAATTCCAACCATGGTCAGCGGAGGTATCTTCTATAACTGGAAGGATATTGATTACATCGATTTTGACCAACCCTGGTGGTCTGAAGACCTTAATGACGAGTTAACAATAAATGACAAATTATATTTACTTACAGGTGATATTTCTCTGACTCTTTGGGAAAATATGTGTGCAATGTTTTATAATAAGGATCTTGCAACCGAATACAACCTGCCTGATTTATATCAGATGGTCAGAGACGGCGACTGGACCTTTGATGAAATGGCAATATTCGCAAAACAAGCATGCAAGGACCTTAACGGTGACAGTCAATGGACTAAAGACGATCAATTCGGATATATATCAGCTAAAACAACCCAGGTTGATGTTTACTTGAATGCTTTTGATTTACCTGTAACAACAAAAAACAGTGAAAACATACCTGAATTTACAATAAACCAATCAAAGACATATTCTATTGTGCAGAAGCTTTATGATTTCCTATGCGAATCAGACGACACATATACAACATTTTCTCTCGATAATGAACAATATGAGATGTTTGGCGCAGAACAATCACTGTTTATGCCGGGACCTTTAAAATGGGGTGATTATTTAAATGGCTATGAATTTGATTACGGGATTCTCCCGATGCCTAAGTATGATACAAACCAAGAGGGATATTATACAACCTCTATTGACAACTACTCAATGCTCGCTGTTCCAAATACAGTAGTCGATACAGAATTTGTTGGAATCATAACTGAAGCATTATGTGCTGAAAGCTATCGCAGTGTTGTTGAGGAATACTATAACACAATGCTTCAAAATAGATATGCAAGAGATGAGCAGTCTGCGGAAATGATAGATATAGTAAGAGAGGGACTTAGATTTAACTTTGGATATGTCTATTCTTATACCTTGGATTGGCCGGCGCATCAGGTAAATATTTGCATTAATAGCGGTACCCCTGAGTTTGCAAGCTTATGGCAATCGAAAGAATCGATGTTTGAAAAAAATCTTGAGACTCAGCTTTCTATTTACCTGGAAGATTAATAAAAACACAAAAACATCACCGCTCCTGTTTGGGAGCGGTGATTACATTTTAAATAATACGGAGGTTATATAATAATATGGGGCGGATTTAACAGCGGCGGCGGTTAGAAAAATAACTTAAATAAATATTACGCATATCGTCAAACCAGTGGTGGCGGTAATAATTCAAATAACAGCGGTTGCATAACAAAAATAATTGTTGTCGGCATAATTATTTTTGTGTTATATCCGATTGGGAAATAGGTTATCTTCTTTTTCTGTTTCGGTTGCGGGGATTGCTTATTTTGTGTGAAATAGCATTATTGGATTTAAACTTTGGTTTCTTATCTTCCTTTTTATTTTCTTTTGAATAAGGTCGTTCGACATTCTTACCGCTTAACAGGTATGAATATAGTTCGGGCTTACCAAGCATATTAAGTGCTTTTTTGATAATCGGTGCGTTTTTGGGGTTACTGTATTGCAGCAATGCTCTCTGCATCTGCTTTTCCTCATAAGTTTTGGGAACATACACCGCTTTACCCGTAAACGGATCGATTTCGGTATAATACATTACAGTCGAGGCTGTACCGGGTGTCGGATAGAAATCCTGAACCTGTTCGGGATGAATTCCATGATCCTTCAGGTATATCGCCAGCTCAAGCGCATCATTCAATGTACTTCCGGGATGAGATGACATAAGATAGGGGACAAGATACTGCTCAAGTCCGGCTTCCTTTGACAATTCGAAATACTTGTCATAAAAGCAATTGTATGTCTCAACATTCGGCTTGCCCATTAAAGCCAATACATTCAGTGATATATGTTCAGGTGCAACCTTCAGCTGACCGCTTACATGCTTTGAAATCAACTGCCTGAAAAAGCTGTCGTCCTTATCCGCCATTACATAGTCAAACCTGATTCCTGAACGGATAAACACCTTTTTAACACCATCAATTGTTGCAACTTTGTTGAGTAGTTCGATGTATTCTGAATGGTCGCATATCAGGTTTTTACAAGGATTTGGTGCAAGGCAACGGCGGTTCTTACATACACCACCATTATTTTCTCGTACCTTTTCGCAGGGATTGTATCTGAAGTTTGCTGTCGGGCCTCCGATATCGTGAATGTAACCCTTGAATCCTGGAAGTGTTGTCAGAAGCCTTGCTTCTTCAACAACCGATTCAATGCTTCTTGAAGTAACACAGCGTCCCTGATGATAGGAAATTGCACAGAATGCGCAACCGCCGAAGCAGCCCCGGTTGTGAGTAATTGAAAACTCAACCTCTTGGATTGCAGGCACACCACCTAAAGCATCATATGACGAATGCGGTCTGCGTGTATATGGCAGACTGTAGACCTTGTCAAGCTCTTCGCGTGTCAGCTGGGGAGCCGGAGGATTTTGAACGACCTTGCGTTCACCATAATACTCAACAACAGCTTTACCGTCAAACGAATCGTTGTTTTCATGCTGTATTTTAAAGGCTTTTGCATAAGCCTTTTTATCTGTTTTCAGAATATCATAGTCATAGGTATCCACATATTCATATTTGGGAGTGTAGTCACGAGGGCAAATATAGCATGTACCCAACACATCCTTTATCTTCTTGACAGGAACACCTTTATTTAACAGAGTAGCTATAGATGTAATTGAGTATTCACCCATTCCATAGCTTAATATATCGGCCCTTGAATCAATCAAAATGCTTCTACGGACACTGTCACTCCAGTAATCATAATGTGCAAAACGGCGCAGTGATGCTTCGAGGCCTCCGATTATTATCGGAACATCTCCGTAGGCTTGCCTGATGAGGTTGCAGTATACAATTACAGCTCGGTCGGGACGTAAACCTGATTTTTTACCGGGCGAATAATAATCATCGCTTCTGCGCTTTTTTGATGCTGTGTAATGAGCGACCATTGAATCGATATTTCCTGCATTAACCAGAAATCCGAGTCTTGGTTTACCAAAGACACAAATTCCGCTTTCTCTATCAACACCCTTGACACGCCAGTCAGGCTGGGGTATAATTGAAATAGTATAGCCGTTAGCTTCAAGAACACGCGAGATTATTGCCGTGCCGAAGCTTGGGTGATCAACATACGCGTCTCCGGTGACAAGAACAAAATCCGGACGTGTTATTCCGGACTCTTCGAGTTCCTTTTTTGTTATGGGAAGCGGTTTTTTTCCGAGTATCATTTCAAACCTCTTTAGCAATTTAGTAATCATATTATATACTTTCAAAATAAGTATGTCAACAAAAACAGCAGTAGTATAATTATCGTATATTACATCAGTTGTAAAGCGAATTATATGATTTTCTATATTAAAACAAAATGGGAATAATAAAAAATAAAGATTAAAATACTCGTTAAATTATTTACAATTTGTTGCACATTTATATTTTTAAAGTGATATAATAAATTTGTTTGTCATTTATTAAAATTATTATTTAATTAATATATAGTTCTTAATTTATATAGTAAAATATAGGAGTAAGTAATGGAAAAAATTATAAATAAATTATTTGAAGCAGAAAGTGATGCACATAAGCTTGTCGAAAAAGCAAAGCTGGATAAAGACTGGTCAACCGAGCTTTGTAATAAAGAACTCTCAAGAATACGCAAAAAGCGTTTTGAAGAAACCGAGGCAATGCTTAAGCTCGAAATCGAAGACAAGAAAAAAAGTTTTGATGCCGAAACCGATAATTCAAAGATAAAGCATGAAGAAGATAAGAAGAGTATACAGCAGAAATATCAGAAGCTTCAGGATCAATTGATTGCGGATATGTTCAAAGAGCTTATCAGAATATAACATTTTTATTTTATGTCAATATAAAACGGGGGATATGTATAGCTATGGCTGCAGCAAATACATCATATAATTACTCAGCGGTATTTGCAAAATGCCGTGCAAAATCAGCAACTCTTCTTAAATTTGAAGATTATCATGCAATGGCAGCTATGAAGAATGTCAGTGAAGTGGCATCATACCTTGATCAGAATTCCGATTATGCTGATGTACTTCAAGACGCAAATATAATAGAAATACATCGTGCTGAGCTTGAGGCATTATTGTATGAGAATTTATTTAAAACATATAAGTCTCTATATATTTTCACGAACGGTGAATTAAGGGAATTTATCGGCGCAATGATGCGAAAATATAACATTGATGTCATATTGAGGATTGCCCGGAATCTTACTTCGTCTGTAGACGAGAAACGAAGCGATGACAATGACAGAGTTATAATAACAGTTGCACATACCGAGCTTAATATGCCAAAAATCAGTGCGGCTCAAAATCTTGAACAATTAGGTGAAGCGCTTGCAGGCACAAGATACTACAAGTCATATAAGAATTCTTTTATAAGTGGAAAATTAAATTACGGGATACTTGAAGTCAATTTGTATAATGAATATTATAATTTGATATATACAAAATTTGTTGAAAAGAAAAATACAACTTCAGCAAAGAGCATTCAAAAACTTCTATATTTGATGACTGATTTGATAAATCTTACAACAATAATGAGATTGAAGATATCCTTCAATGCAAAAGCAGATAAAATAATTCCTTATTTATTAAGCATTAGATCAGGCAGAAACAAAAGAGAATATATTGTGCTGAGCAATATGTCAAACGAAGATTTTATGGAATACCTTCGTAAAACGGCATACAATAAACAAGTATCGATTGACGCACGTATATCAACATCTGATTATATAAACAATTACCTTTATATATACTACAGGAAGCTCATGATTAGTGCAACACCTTCTTTTGAACATCCTTTCGCATATTTATCGCTAAAGGAAATTGAAATAAAAAATCTGATTCACATTATCGAAGGTGTCAGATATAACATTACTGAAGAAAAAATTATGGATAAAATTATTATCAAACATTGAAAGGGAAGCAACATGTCGGTAGTAAAACAAAAGCTGGCAACTGTAAGCGGTAACATGGATAGCCTTGAAGCAGCAGTATTATATTGTGCTTCCTTTCGAATCTTTTATCCTGATGAACCGCCACGTAGTATAGGAAACTTTAAACGATATACATCACCGGGTGAGTTGAATCCATACGCAAATTTAAAAAACAAAGCCAAAATTCTGCTTGAAAATATAGACAAAAGTCTTTTACCTAATGACAATAAAAAAACCGAATGCAAAATGCCTATCTATGCTGATGCAAAGCAATATTCAGAGTATTTAGAGACAAAAGAGAATAAATTAAACGAATTAAGCTCAATTTGTGAGTCTCTTCAGAAAAAATTAATTGAAAACAGAGTAATAATCGAACAACTCGGACATCTGAAATCAATAAATATACCTCTTCGTGATCTTTATGAATTTGAGTATATAAAGATCAGATTCGGTTATCTGCCTCGAGAGAACTATGAACGTTTTGAGGTTTACATCGGGAGTATAAGAAGCGCAATATTCCTCCCCTCCTCAATTGAAAAAGACAGTGTCTGGGGTATGTATTTCACTATTCGCGGAGCAAGTGCAGAGAATGATACTATTTTTACAACTTTAGGTTTCAAACGAGTACATTTGCCTAATAAGGCAGACGAAATCCCCTCCGAGAGTATTCACGAACTACAGGTTGAAACTACTCAACTCCAGAACAAATATACAGAAGCAAAAAAGCAATTACATGATTATGCATTGAGTGTATATTCAGAATTGCTTGAATGTGAAGAATATCTTTCAATGTTGTCTAAATCCTTCGACATTAAGAAAAAAGTATTGCTTGTCGGAGAAGAGACATATGCGTTTTACGGATGGATCAGCAATTCAATATTAAAAGAACTGAAAGAAAAGCTGAAAAAAATCGGTGCCGATTTAACTATCGAAGAATATGAAGCGTCTGATATTTCAGAACCACCGGTAATATTAAAAAACTTTGTATTATTCAAACCATTTCAGGAATTTGTTGAGATGTATGGGTTGCCATCATATCGCGAGTTTGATCCGACACCGTTTGTTGCAATCACATATGCGTTATTCTTCGGAATGATGTTTGGTGATATTGGGCAAGGTGCTTTATTAATTCTGTTTGGTTATTTAGTAAAGAAATTCCTGAAGATGAATATCGGCAGCATCTTGTTAATAGTCGGTGTTTCTTCAATAGGATTTGGATTTGTATATGGTTCGGTATTCGGTTATGAACATTGGCTTGGCGGTTTTAAGCCAAGTGAAAACACAAACACAATTTTACTATATGCAGTTGGTATCGGTGTCATAATGATAACAATTTGTTCTTTGTTTAATATTATTAACGGTATTAAACAGAAACGGATTGACAAATATCTGCTATCCCCTAATGGCATTGTCGGTTTAGTTTTTTATTGGTCGATTTTACTTTTCGCTTTGGAGATGATCGGGGTACTTCAGTTACCTATTCCGAAAATCGTATTAGAAGTATCACTACTGATTACCGGAATATTACTTTTCGCAAAAGAACCTCTGATTAAATTATTCGAAGGGAAAAAGGAAAAACGGACAGAAAATATTTTTGAAATGTTTGTTGCAAACTTTTTCGAGCTGTTTGAAATTTGTCTGAGTTATATTACAAATACAATTTCTTTCATAAGAATAGGTGCATTTGCCATCAGCCATGCAAGTATGATGGCGGTTGTGTATATGCTCGCAGAACAACCTTCGGGCGGATATAATATTATAGCTATAATTGTGGGCAACCTTCTGGTTATGGCACTTGAAGGTTTAGTAGTTGGTATACAGGTTCTTCGTTTGGAATTCTATGAACTATTCTCGAGGTTCTATGATGGAAATGGAAGAAATGTAGAATAAATAATTAAAATTAAGGAGTTAATATCATGGAATTCATAATACCGATAGTTTTGTTTTTAATTGCTTTAATCCCTGTAGTTTTAGCCGGAACCGGAGTAATCAAGACTCCTAAGGGTAAGAAAATCGCACTTATATGCAATATCGTTCTTGTATTCGGACTTGTTATAATTGGCACAACAGTAATGTTCGGTCAAACAGTAACGGCAGCTGAGAGCGATACATCAGCAGCTGAAATTGTTGCAGATGTAGTAGCTAATCAAAGTACTATTACAACTGGCTTTGGTTTAGGTCTTCTTGCGGCAGCATTATCTACCGGTCTATCATGTGTGGGTGCCGGTACAGCAGTTGCAGCGAGTGCTTCAGCAGCAATTGGTGCAATCAGCGAAAATCCGAAGACATTCGGTAAAGCAATAATTTTCGTAGCACTGGCAGAAGGTGTTGCTTTATACGGTATGCTTATATCATTCCAGATATTATCATATTTGAAATAATAAATATAACGTTAGAAGAGGGGCAAGGTTGAACAAAAAGAATCACCTCTTCCAATTTCAGTTTGTTCAGTCAGCGAGTTTGTGCTTATCCGCCATAATGCGTGACAGTAATTTCAGCAAACTGAAATAGCACAAACTCTAAAAGAAAGCATGTGACTTAGAATGAAAATATTTCTTATAAGCGATAACAATGACACCCTTTTAGGAATGCGGTTTGCAGGTATTGAAGGTGTTATTGTACATGATAAAAATACTGCAATAGAAAAAATAATTGAAATTACAGCAGATAAAGATTGTGGTGTCATTTTAATTACATCGAAGCTGAAAAATCAGTGTAACGATTTCTTAAGTGATTTTATGGAGAAAAACCCTATACCTTTGTTCCAGGAGATACCTGACAGACATGGTGAACAAAGAGAGGGAAGCTCAATTCTTGAATTCATCGAGCATTCTATCGGGTTGAAGCTTGGTAATACCGGGAAAGATAATAAAAACATGAGCAAAGATGAAAAAGATACTGAATTAACCTAAACAACGAATATTTATTTCCTTTTGTACCTGGCAAGGTGTGGAGGTTAGCATGTTTAATTTTTTTAGAGAGGTTCTATATGGATAAACAAAAGGTAGTATTTACAGATGAAGAAAAACTCGATTATTTCATAAAACGTGTTTCAGAACTTTCTCATGGGGATGAAGATAAAATACGTAATGAAATCGATGAATATAAATCTGATTTTCTCGGAAATGCTGTAAAAGCTCTTGAAAACGAAATAGCACAATACATTCAACAAATCAGAAGTAAAGGAATCACGAACTATGATATCGCCAAATCGAGACTCGTGCTTGAACAGAAGCATGAATTGATCCGTATGCGCGAAGATAAGAAAAATGATTTGAAATCAAAGCTTACTGAGAAAGCAATAGCTTTTACCGAAAGTAATCAATATATAGATTTTCTGAAGGAGCTTGTTGAAAAGGCATATAACAGCGTTGCCGAAGGTGTTTTGAGCCTCAATAGTGATGATATCAAGTATGCTGATGATATAAAAAATTATATTAAAGCAAAATCCGGTTTTGAAATCAATATCGTCAGCGAGCCATTAATAAAGCTTGGCGGTATAAGATTATACAATCAGAAAACAGGAATTCTGATTAATGAGACACTCGAAAGTCGTATTGAACGGATTATCGACAAAATCGCACTTGATGATATTTTATAATAATTTAAATATTTTGATTCTAACATAGAGGAGGCTGCAGATGCTGAGTTGTTTTCGGCATCGTAACTAAATGGAGTTATTAATTCATTCAATATCCGGACCGATTGTAAAAATAAAAGGTGAAACATCACTTTTTATGAATGAGATGGTTTATGTCGGTAATTCAAAACTTATCGGCGAAGTCAGTGCGGTCTCAAGCAATGAAGCAATTATACAAGTTTTTGAAAACACAACAGGTTTGAAAACCAACGAGCCGGTATTCAGAACAGAAAGTCCGCTTTTTGTTACATTAGGTCCGGGACTTATTTCAAGTATATTTGACGGTATATGCAGACCTCTTGATAAAATGGAAGCTGTTTCCGGTTCATATATCAGTAGAGGATTGAATATTCCAAGTGTTGATATCGATAAACAATGGGATATAACTTTGAAAGTAAAACCCGGTGACAAAGTCAAGGAAGGCGATATTTACGCAGTTTGTTCCGAAACATCCATAATAGAACATCGATTTATCGTTCCGGAAGGAATAAACGGAACGATTAAAAGCATATGCAGCAATGGTATGCATGCAGCAAAGGATATAATCTGCAGTATCGAAGATGATAAAGGTAATATTCAGGATTTGTCAATGGTCAGCCGTTGGCCTTTGAGAAAAGCACGTAATGTCAACAGAAGATTGCCGCCTAAGGTGCCGCTTATTACCGGTCAGCGTGTCATAGATACACTTTATCCTATTGCAAAGGGAGGTACCGCAGCAATCCCCGGAGGATTCGGTGCAGGCAAGACAATGCTTCAGCATCAACTTGCAAAATGGAGCGATGCTGATATGATTGTCTATATCGGCTGTGGTGAGCGCGGAAATGAGATGACACAGGTTCTCGAAGAATTCTCCGAGCTTGTTGACCCTAAAACAGGCAAGAGTATGCTTGAAAGAACAATTCTCATAGCAAACACCTCAAACATGCCTGTTGCAGCTCGAGAAGCTTCGATTTATTCGGGTGTAACACTTGCTGAGTATTACAGAGATATGGGTTACCATGTCGCTGTAATGGCCGATTCTACATCGCGCTGGGCGGAAGCACTCCGCGAAATTTCCGGTCGTCTTGAAGAAATGCCTGCTGAAGAAGGCTTCCCGGCTTATCTGCCGTCAAGACTGTCAGCTTTCTATGAGAGAGCCGGACTTTATGAAACGCTGGGTTCAAGAATAGGCTCTGTTACTATAATCGGTGCCGTATCACCACAGGGGAATGACTTCTCGGAACCGGTCACACAGAATACAAAGAGATTCATCCGCTGCTTCTGGGCGCTCGATAAATCACTTGCTTATGCAAGGCATTATCCCGCTGTAAACTGGAATATGAGCTACAGCGAATATGCCGGAGAGCTTCAGGAGTGGTTTATAAATAAATTCGGTAATGAGTATACACAATATCGCAATGAGATGATTAAGCTGCTTGCCGAAGAAGCATCACTCATGGATATTGTAAAGCTTATCGGTGCCGATCTGCTTGCTGATGAGCAAAAATCGGTGCTTGATATAACAAGAGTTATACGTATTGGTTTTCTGCAGCAGAATGCAACAAGTCCGATAGACTGTTATGTGCCGCTTGAAAAGCAATTTTCGATGATGAAATATACATCAATGTTATATGTAAAAACTAAAGAACTGCTTAAAATGCAGATCCCGCAGTCGGCTATACGTGACAGCGGAGTATATGAGCTGATGATAAAAGCCAAATTCGAGATACCGAATGATAATATCGAAAAATTTTCGCAGTTGTGGGATGAGATCAAGAAGAAGCTCGATGCTGTTGCGGAGAATTATAAATAATTGGTTTTAGTGATCAACCCTGTAACTAATAATTGCAGGAAAAAGAATGGAACATGATATGAATATAGAATATGTTGGTTTACAAAATATTAACGGACCTCTGATTGTTGTTGATGGTATCAAGGATGTAGGTTATGAGGAAACAGTTGAGATAATATGTAACGAATCCGAAAGACGAACAGGCAGAGTAATCGAAATTAATGGCGATACTGCAATTATACAGGTTTTTGACGGTACTGAAGGTTTATCGCTCCAGAACACAAGAACACGTTTTATCGGTCATTCAATGGAAATATCTTTATCCCCGAATATCCTCGGTCGTATATTTGACGGAGCAGGACGCCCAAAGGACGGACTTGGTAAGATCCTTTCCGATAAACGTTATGATATCAATGGTAGCCCGATAAATCCTGTAGCAAGAGAATATCCTCATGACTATATCCATACCGGAATTTCATCGATCGACGGTCTCACAACCTTAATCAAAGGTCAGAAGCTGCCTATCTTCTCAGGTTCAGGTATGCTGCATAATGAGCTTGCGGTACAGATAGTCAAGCAGGCAAATGTCAAGGGTTCGGAATATGGTATAGTCTTTGCTGCGATGGGTGTAAAAAACGATGTAGCACAGTACTTTATCCGCAGTTTTGAGGAAAGCGGTGTTCTTGAAAGAGTTGTAATGTTCCTGAACATTGCAAACGATCCTATTATTGAAAGAATTCTTACCCCCAGGTGTGCTTTGACAGTTGCGGAATACCTTGCTTTCGAACTTGGCATGGATATACTGGTTATCATGACCGATATGACATCATATGCCGAAGCATTGCGTGAGTTGTCCTCTGCAAAGGGTGAGGTTCCTGGTAGAAAGGGTTACCCCGGTTATCTGTATTCCGATCTTGCTTCTTTGTATGAAAGAGCAGGTAAAATAAAGGGCAGAAAGGGTTCGGTAACACAAATTCCGATCCTTACAATGCCTAATGATGATATAACGCATCCTGTACCAGACCTTACCGGATATATCACAGAAGGGCAGATAGTTCTGGACCGTACACTTGCGCAAAAGGGGTTATATCCTCCGGTATCAATATTGATGTCATTGTCAAGACTTATGAAAGACGGTATTGGTGAGAATTTTACGAGGGGTGACCATTTTGTATGTTCAAACCAGCTGTACTCATCATACTCAAGAGTAACAGATGCACGTTCACTCGCATCTGTAATCGGTGAGGAAGATCTATCCCCGATTGATAAGCTTTATTTGCAATTCGGCAAACGATTCGAGGAAAAGTTTTTAAATCAGGGACTGTATGTAAACCGCACAATCGACCAGACGCTTGATCTTGGCTGGGAGCTTCTCAGAATGCTGCCTGTTTCAGAGCTTGACCGTCTTGGTGATAAAGAGATTGATAAATACATCAAACAAGTATAAATTATTTTAAAAAGAGAGTATTTCTATGAGCATCCGTGTTATACCCACAAAAGGAAATTTAATAGCACTGAAAAAACAACTTTCGTTGGCTAAGCTCGGTTATGAGCTTCTCGATAGGAAGCGTAACATCATGCTCAGGGAAATGATTGCTCTCGCCGGTGTTGCTGCGAAGGTTCAGGAAAAATCGAATACCGCCTTTGAGGAAGCATATAATGCATTACGTGAAGCCAATTTCACAGCAGGTCAGAACAATATCAAGGATATTGCAAATATTTTACCGCTCAGAGAAGGGATAATGATCAGAACTCGTAGTGTAATGGGTGTCGAAATCCCGGAGTTGATCGAATCGGACTTTGAAAAGGATCCAATTTACGGAATGCTGAGAAGTGACTCGTATATAGACAGAGTATATCTGAAGTTTAATAATGCAAGAAAATACGCTGCACAACAGGCAGCAATTGAAAATAGTGTATATCGGCTTGCTTACGCTATCAAACAGGCGCAAAAGAGAGCAAATGCATTGAAAAACATAATAATTCCGATGCTGAGTGAACAGGTTTTGTATATTGCTGATTATCTCGAAGAAAAAGAAAGAGAACAATTCTTTGCGATGAAGTTGATTAAAAAAACAAAACTCAAGAATGCAAATGTAACAGAATAAATCAATGGCGGGAGCAAATGCTCCCGCCAAATTAGTTCTTATACTAATTTGATTTAAAAACAGTGATAAAATTCAAGGAAAAATTTATGATATAAGGACTTTTTCAACTAATTCCATTGGAATTAGTTTTGAATTATTATCTATTGTTTCTTATGAGAAATAGTATTATACAAATAAGAGTGATTTATTTGCCATCCTAAGGTTGTCTGCAATCATTGCAATAAATTCGGCATTAGTTGGTTTGCCTCTTGACAAATTTATCGTATAACCAAAATATTCTGTCAACACCTTTATGTTACCGCGGTCAAATGCAACTTCAATTGAGTGGCGGACAGCTCGTTCAACACGTGAGGGTGTTGTGAAAAATTCTTCGGCAACGTTTGGATATACAATCTTTGTGATCGCATTTGTCAGATTTGGATTGTTTACACACATAAGAATTGCAGAACGTAGGAATTTATAGCCTTTGATATGTGCCGGAATACCGATTTCATGTATTATTTTTGTGATCTGTGCTTCAAGATCTGCTTGTGCTTCCGAAGGATTTTTTATCATGTGTTTCTTTCTGTCTCTTTCGGAAAGCTTAATTATCCTCTCAGATAAAGTATTGTAATCAATCGGTTTGAGCATGCAATATGCAGCACCTGCTTCGCTTGCTTCTTCAAACATATTCCGGTTACCGAACGAAGCAGCCATAATAAAAATAGGTGATGAGTCGGGCAGTTGTTTTGATACTTCTCTAATAAGCTGTGCTCCGTCGATTTTGGCTAAGTAAAGCTCTGATATAACAGCATTTGGCTTCAATCTTACTATCTTGGAGAATGCTTCCTGACCGTCCGCAGCCTCTGCGATTACATCAATACCGCATCTCCGGAGTCCCTGAGCACACTGTGTTCTGAAATCTGCATTGCTGTCTGCTAAAATAACTTTAGGTTTATTTTCGATCTTTTGCATATGTCCCTAATCCTTTCATGTTTTGCCCCTTAAAATATATTTATGTCTTCAATGTGGAATTATATAACAAGTGGGCTTGTTGTAATACATAATACCATAATATGTCACATATGTCAATAGCAAATACCAAAATAAACCAAATAAATTTTCAATATTATGTGTTACTTGCTATACCAACAAACTTCTTATTTTATCTTGACTTGAATATTGGCGTATGTTATAATATAAACTTAGAAATAGCAGAGCTATGTAAGAAAATCTGGATTAAGAAAGGACGCATGTGTTGTTGTGATTTAATACATATTGTTTGTATATTGAATTACATTTTACAACATGCCGCTTGTTATGATAGAAACAACAAAAAGCAGCGATTTTAATACAAGCGATCGCGTCAGAATAAGATATAAAAAAATAGTTTTCGCAAATCAGAAGGGTGGAGTCGGGAAAACCACTTCAGCAGTAAATATTGCTGCCTGTGTCGCAAAACAGGGGTATAAATGTCTTTTGGTTGATGCTGATCCCCAAGGTAATGCAACAGGTGGATTAGGTATAAATAAAAGAAAAATCGCAGGTTCAACTTATGACACTCTGATCGGGCGTTTGAAGACATCAGAAGTTATTATTCCAACAAATTCAGAGAATCTTTCAATCATACCTGCGTCGATTGATCTTGTTGGAGCTGAGCTTGAGCTTGTTGACGCTGAGAATCGTGAATACCGAATGAAGGATGCGTTATCACAGATTGAAAATAATTACGACTTTATATTTATAGATTGCCCGCCGTCACTCGGACTGATGACAATAAATTCTCTGACAGCTGCAGACGGTGTAATAGTTCCCTTACTGTGTGAGTATTATTCACTTGAAGGTCTTTCACAGTTGACAATGACTATCCGTTCAATCAAGAAGCTGTATAATCCTGCACTTGAATTGATTGGTGTTATAGTAAATATGTATGACGGCAGATTAAACCTTACTGTTCAGGTTATGAATGAAATTAAGAAGTATTTTGCTGATAAAATGTTCTCAACACCTGTACCACGAAATGTCAAGGTAAGTGAAGCACCCAGCTTCGGACTTTCAATTATCGATTATGATAAAAATTCTAAAGGTGCGGCAGCATATACAGCAATAGCGGAAGAATTAATAAGAAAATCAGTTATTAAATAAGCATATCAAAATTAACAGAAATGCATATAGAAAAAGATGAATAAGAATAATTTTAAAATAAGATTTGCCATTGAGAAGGACACAAGGTTGGTACTTGACCTTATCAAAGAGCTTGCCGAATATGAGAATTTATTATATGAAGTTATTGCAACCGAAGAGATTCTTGAACAGTGGCTTTTCAAACTAAAAAAAGCTGAAGTTCTTATCGGTGAAGTTGATGGGAAACCGGTCGGTTATGCACTCTTCTTTTATAACTTCTCAACCTTCCTCGGTAGGGCAGGCATATATCTTGAAGATTTATATGTAAGACCCGAATACCGCGGAAATGGTTATGGGAAAAGTTTTCTGAAAAAGCTTGCGGATATTACTGTTGAACGCGGATGCGGCAGACTTGAATGGAGCTGTCTGGACTGGAATAAACCAAGCATAGATTTTTATCTTTCATTAGGCGCAACACCTATGGAAAACTGGACTATATACAGAATAACAGATGATAAACTTAAGGATTTAGCATCTGAATAGACATGAAAGATATAGTTTATAATTCAAAGAACTCTTATAATAAATGACAGCTGTGGATGTTTTGGAGACATATATGATACGTGTTGCAAATGAAACCGATCTTGAGGGTTTACTGAAACTTTATACTCAACTGAAAACAAATCCATTATCCGGAGAAAGTGATAAACTAACGGAATTGTGGTATGAAATTATATACGATAAAAATCATTATGTTATTGTTGCGGATAAAGATGGAGAAATTGTTTCAACCTGCGTTCTGATTATAATACCTAACCTTACACATAATCAAAGATCATATGCACTCATTGAGAATGTCATAACAAATGAGAATCATAGAAATAAAGGTTTTGCATCTGCCTGCCTTAATTATGCAAAAGAAATAGCTATAAAAGAGAATTGTTATAAGATCATGCTTATGACAGGCTCAAAAAGCGAAAACACACTTAAATTCTATGAACATGCGGGATATAACCGCAATGATAAAACCGCATTTATACAATGGCTATAATAATAACATCATTATGTTAACCGAAAGGAACAGAGATGGCATTACAAAAAAGAGGACTTGGAAGAGGGCTTGACGCTCTTCTTACAGATAATACAATAGAAGAAACCGAATCGGCTACCGGAATAACCACAATCAGAGTATACGACATTGAACCCAACAGAAATCAACCTCGTCGCAGTTTTGATCAAGAATCGCTTGAAGAGCTTGCTGCATCAATTACACAACACGGTTTGATTCAGCCAATTGTGGTACGTAAGAAATCAAATGGATTCTACGAAATTATTGCAGGCGAACGCCGCTGGCGAGCCTCAAAGATGGCAGGCTTGAATGAAGTACCTGTTATTGTCAAAGAGCTTTCGGATAGGGATGCAGCGTTTCTGTCAATGGTCGAAAATCTCCAACGTGAGGATTTGAATCCGGTTGAAGAAGCAAAGGGATATAAAACCTTAATTGAAAACTATGATCTGACTCAGGAAGAAGCTGCAGTAAAGGTCGGTAAGTCACGCACCAATGTTGCAAACATATTAAGGCTTCTAAAGCTACCCGACAGTATATTATCATTTGTTGAGAATGGGCAGCTGAGCTACGGTCATGCAAGAACTCTGATTCCTCTGCTATCAGTATTTTCCGAATCAGAGATAAAGAAACAGGCAGCATATATTATAGATAAACAATTATCGGTCAGAGAAACAGAAGCGCTGGTAAAAAATTTATTGACCGAAAAACCAAAAAAAATCGAGGGAAATCCAGTAAGACAGAGCTATTTTAAAGAACTCGAAAATAAAGTTTCAAACAATCTCGGCAGAAAAGTAAAATTATCAAACAATTCACTCACTATCTCATATAAGAGCAGTGAAGATCTTGAACAGCTGTTAATATCCATTTGTGGCAATGAAATATTAAATAACGAAGAATAAATATTTTAAACAAGAGGGATGTTTATGTTAGATATAAAGTTTATAAAAGAAAATACCGAATATGTCATGACAAGACTCGCAACCAGAGGAACTGACTATTCAGCAGATATCGATAAATTACTTGAACTTGATACAGAGCGCAGAGCAATAATTGTAGACAACGAAGCACTTAAGGCAAAGCAGAATGCTGTATCAAAGCAGATTCCTGTTTTCAAAAAGGAAGGTAAGTACCTAACCGATATTTTTGCTGAGCAGAAAGAAATTGCTGCAAAAATTAAGGAAGATGACGCAAGACAATCTGCAATCGAAGAAGAAATTGAAAAAATTCTTCTTAACATACCAAATATTCCACATGCAAGTGTTCCTGTCGGTGCAAGTTCTGATGACAATCCTGAGGTCCGCAGATATGGTGAAATACCGAAATTCGATTTCGAACCGCTTGCTCACTGGGATATAGGAAAAAATCTTGAAATACTCGATCCGGAAACAGCCGCAAAGGTTACAGGTTCGCGCTTTCATTTTTACAGAGGGTTGGGCGCAAGACTTGAGCGAGCTGTAATGAATTTTTATCTTGATACTCATACGAGCCGTGGATATACAGAAATATTCCCACCGTTCATGGTAAACCGCGCCTCTATGAGAGCGACCGGACAGCTTCCGAAATTCGAAGAGGATGCTTTCAAGGTTCAGAATACCGATTACTTCCTTATTCCTACTGCTGAAGTTCCGGTAACCAATATGCATCGCAACGAAATTCTCGAAAAAGCAAAGCTTCCGATAAAATATACTGCTTACTCTGCATGCTTCCGCGCAGAAGCGGGAACAGCAGGTCGTGATCAGCGCGGACTTATACGTCAGCATCAGTTCAATAAGGTTGAGCTTGTTAAGTTCACCGAACCCGAGACATCATATGATGAGCTTGAGAAGCTGACCGCGGATGCTGAGTATGTTTTACAACAATTGGGCTTACCATACCGTGTCGTCCTGCTTTGCACTGGTGATATGGGCTTTTCGTCTGCAAAGACATACGATATCGAGGTTTATATGCCATCCTACGGGAGATATGTTGAAATTTCATCCTGCTCTGATTTTGAAGATTACCAGGCATGCAGAGCGGCTATCAGATATAAAGGTGATATCAAAGATAAGGCAGCTTTAGTGCATACTTTGAATGGCTCGGGTGTTGCTATCGGAAGAACTGTTGCTGCAATTCTTGAAAACTACCAGCAGGCTGATGGCAGTGTTGCTGTTCCTGAAGTTCTCAGAAGATATATGGGCATTGACAAAATAAGTAATAAATAATAAGAAACGAGGTGCTGTATGATTAATTTTGGGTTGATAATGCCGCTGTCAACAGTATATGTTGACACAAATCCATATTATGAAATTATGATAGTTTTCTCAATCGGCATACTGATTGCTGCTTTTTATGCTTTATATAACAAAGCAGTTTTAGGGAAATTTGTCAGAGCGTTGATAAACGCTGAAGCTGAAAGTGAATCTTCTGCAAAAACACTTGATGAAATCGGATATGGCTTAAATAAATTAATCACACAATCGCTTCGCACTAATATTACTTTCAAACGCTATATTAAGAAATCGAATAATATGTATTATATTTCTGCTGAAGATAAAGAAATGATGGCAAAAAGATTCGATAATAAAAATACTGACGCAAGAGCAATATTTTTAACCATAGTATTACTTGTGGTAACACTTTTATTTTTATGGTTTGTAATACCTTCACTTTTAAACTATGTTTATGATACATTCTCGTAATTAGCATAACGAAGACAAATATATAATATGGTAAAGGTTTGGTTATTTTAGGTTGAACAAAAAGAAGCATCGCTTCCAATCTCAGCTTGTTCAGCCTGCGAGTTTGTGATTTTCTACCGTAATGTATTGCTATAATTTCTATAAACCGAAACCACACAAACTCCAAAAGAAAGCATGTGACTTTATATGATAAAAAAGAATGTCCGCCTGAATCCAATAGTCGCACTTTTATTCTTTGCTTTTATTTCTGTTTTATTGACTGTCTTGATAATATTAGCTCTAGGATATCGGTATATTGCAACTGACGAGTGTAAATTTATCGGGAAAACAGGAAACGGACAGCCATTGACAGGTACGATATATTATAACGATGGACGAATCGGCGAGCTTGATTATGTAAACAACACAATTATGTATTCAAATGGCGATGTTTATACCGGAGACATAGATCAGCTATATCGTCATGGTACCGGAAAGATGACATACAGTGCTACCAGTGATACATATGAAGGCGATTTCAGGGAAGATAAAATGACCGGTCAAGGTACTTATACATATAAAAACGGTGATAAGTATGTCGGCGCTTTAGTTGATGGTAAAAAAGAAGGTTATGGTGAGTTCTTCTGGGCTGATGGTTCTTCATATAAGGGCAATTTCATCAATAATATGAAGGATGGAAATGGTGTGTACACTTGGGTTGACGGTTCAAAATATCAGGGAGCCTATACCAAAGACCTGAAAGATGGTTCAGGGACTTATACATTTTCAAATGGTGATGTTTATACCGGAGCCTTTAAAAACGATGTTAGAACAGGATACGGAACATATATCTGGGAAAACGGCGAGAAATACGAAGGCGAGTTTCTTGATAACTATATCCACGGATACGGAACATATACCTGGGTTAATGAAGATGGAAATCCGACAAGAACATACGAAGGTTATTTTGAATACGGTAAAATAGTCATAAAAGACGAATAAGTTTTTACGAGAAAATATAGACGAGGTAGTTATGGCAAATTTTATTTTAAGTTCATTTGCTGACGAAATATCATCAAATTTTGACGAACAGTTAATAGCTGTTAAGAAGCTTGAAATACCACTGATTGAGTTGCGCGGTGTAGATGGGAAAAGTTTTGCAGCTTTATCTGATGATGAAGTTATGACAGTAAAAGCGAAGCTTGAAAAAGCGAGTATTGGTTTATCAGCACTCGGCTCTCCAATCGGTAAGATAACGCTTGATGATGACTTTGATACGCATTTACAACTCCTTGACAGAATTATGGACATAGGTGATATGCTGAATTGCAAACGAATCAGAATGTTCAGCTTTTATTGCGGTAGCCCGAAAAGTGAAGCAGAATTTAAAAAGCAAGTCATTATCAGAATCAGAACAATGCTTGACAAGGTAAAAACCCGTGGGCTTACTCTTTATCACGAAAACGAAAAGGATATATTCGGATATTCCCCCGAAAGAGTTCTTGAGCTTGCCCGTGAGTTTGGTGGTGAGCTGAGAATTGTTCTCGACAACGGTAATTTTTCCTTCTGTGGTGTGAATGCTGCTCCGGCATATGGGATGTTGAGAAACTATATAGATTATATGCATATCAAGGATGCTGACGAAGACGGAATCATAGTTCCGCCCGGCAAAGGGGTTGCCTGTATTAAAGAAGTATTACAAAATATCAATATTGATAATCCTGGTAAAGATATAATTATAACTATGGAACCTCATCTGATGATGTTTACCGGCCTTGAAGGTTTATCTAAGCTTGATGATATTAAACACAAATATATCTTTGAAACACCGTTTGAAGCTTTCAGAGTTGCAACCGAAGCAGTCAGAGATATGATTGCTGATTTAAAAATAAAATGACTATATTAAAAGAAAAATTAAAAAGGCTTTTAAAATACAAATGTTTGTTAGCATTTTTTGCAGGCAATTTATTTTCATTGCCTTTTTTCGATTCAAGGTTGTTCATTTTTACATATGCAGGCATTGCTTTATTGATTGTATCGTTATATGACAGAGAAAATTATTTAATAAAAAAAGCATTCAGAAAAGGAATGCTTTTTGGTATCGGTTTTTTCATCCCTTTATATCATTGGTTTATTGCATTGTATCCTTTTGAAGGCTTTAATTTTACTCCTGCACAAGGTATATTTATAATTATCGCAGCTTGCATCGGTATTAGTATTTTCCATTCGTTGTTTTATGCAACCTCGATATATATTTTCAGTAAACTCAGAATCAACAGATGTTTTGCTCCGGTTGTTTTGGCAGCCTTCTGGGCAACTACAGAATGGATAATGGCGCTCGGTGATCTCGGCTTCTCATGGGGCAGAGTTGCAATATCGCAGATTTTTATGTTGCCTGCTGTCCAGACTGTATCATTGTTTGGCAGTTATTTTATAACTCTCATTGTTGTTGCCAGCGCCGGATATATCGGTATGGCATTGATTTCGATAGAAAAGAAGAAGCTACTGTTTGCATTATCAGCTTTGATATTTGGGATAAATTTTGTTATCGGAACAGTTATTTTTTTAATTCCTGAAAAAGCTGAAAATGAGATAAATGTTGCTGTGCTTCAAGGAAACATAACATCAAGTGAAAAATGGGATAATGAGGGCAGAACATCAAAAGAAGCGTATTATGAATTGCTTAATAATGTTATACAAGATGATGAGATTGATATGGTTGTATTTCCCGAATCAGCAATACCGCTTTATTATACAAAAAACTCCGAAGTCCGTGAATATTTACAGGAAATTGCGACCGAAAACGATATTATTATAATTTTAGGAGCATTAACAACCGATGATGAATATAATTATAATTCTCTTGTAGCTATATATCCTGACGGTGGCGACAGTGTTGTATATAATAAAAGGCATCTGGCTCCTTTTGGTGAATTTCTGCCGTACAGATCGTTTTTTGAAACAGTTTTTCCATTCGTAAAAAATTTTAATCTTGCAGATGATGAATTTGCTTTCGGTAAGGGAAGCAGTCTTGTTGATTCAGAATACGGTAAGCTCGGCGGATTGATTTGTTTTGATTCTATTTTTGAACCTCTTGCACGTGAAAGTACATATGATGGAGCTGAAATATTGATACTTGCCACAAATGATTCCTGGTACAAAGACACTGCCGGTGTCAGACAACATGCTGATTTTGCAAAACTCAGAGCAATTGAAAACGGCAGATATATGGTCCGTGCTGCCAATACCGGTGTTTCAATGCTAATCAATACAAAAGGTCAGGTATTGATCTTACTTCCTGCTCTCCAAAAAGGCTTTGTCAGCGGCAATGTTTATACATCAAGTAAGATAACATTGTACACAGAATACGGTGACACTGCTTTGCATCTGTCTAATATAATAATAATTATTTCGATATTATTTTCGATATATAAATCGATAAAAAATAAGAAGGAAAATAATAATGGTATGTGAAAAAATTAAAATTTATGACAAAGAAATTTATAGAGGCTGTGATGAGGTTATTCTCGAAACCTACATTCATGCCAAATCAAGCGAGCTGCCCATACCGCCCAGACCGGCCATGCTTGTATTCGGCGGCGGCGGATACGAATTTGTTTCAGACAGGGAAGTAGAACCGATTGTTACGCTTTATCTCGCTGCCGGATTCAATTGTTTTGCTTTAAGATATTCTGTCGGTAAGAATGCTGCCGGTGGCCATCCTATATTTGACGCTGCTCAGGCGTTATACACAATTCGTAAAAATGCAGTGGAATGGGACATAGATCCTGACAGAATAGCAGTTTGGGGAGCTTCCGCAGGTGGACACCTTGCAGCTTCAATAGGAACTGTATGTCATCGTAAAGAGCTGTATAATACACTTGGTATTCCTTATGGTTCAGCAAAAGTAAACGCTATGGTTTTATCTTATCCTGTTATATCAGGTATAACCACACCACACCTCGGTTCATTCAAAAATCTGATTGGCAAAGAAAATCCAAGCGATGAAGAACTTGCTTTTTATTCGTGTGAATTAAATGTTGATAACAATACAGCACCAGCTTTTATCTGGCATACAATGATTGACAGTTGTGTACCTGTACAGAATGCTTTGGTTTTTGCGAAAGCATTGTCAGAACATAATATTCCATATGAACTTCATATTTTACCGATGGGTGAGCATGGGCTTTCGAGAGCGAATTTTGAATCAGCACCGTGTCCGGAATATGATATACCATATGTAGCACGTTGGGGCGAATGGTCTGTTAAATGGCTTGAACATATTTTTGGAAAATAAGAAAGAAATTTTCGGGGAATATAAGAAAGGACTGATTGTATGAAAAAAGCCAAGCTTTTATATGTTGTCATTACAATATTGTTAATGAGTATTACAGCATCGGCTGCAGTTTTCATTACTCTTGAAGTAACAAAAAATGATGATGTTAATTCCGAAATTTATATTGATCCGAATGCTAAGGATATAATTGAAACTTCAGAGAATGTTTCTGAAACTTCTGAAGGGTATAAATTCATCAAAATCAACGGAAACGAGAAATTATATATTGCAGATAACAAAATTAAATCTTCAACCTTGCTTTGCAATTATAATAGCGATTATCTGATAAGGATAAGTGTCTGTCTTGACAACAGTGATTTAATGTATCAATCAGGTCTGATTCCGTCCGATAAAGGTATATCTGATGTACCTTTACTGAAGAAGCTGGCTAAAGGGGAATACAAAGCTCATATTGAGTACGAATTCTATACTTCTCTTGGCACTAAGTCGATAACTGAATTGGATATTCAAGTTATGTTGATTGTTGAATAATATTAATCTTTCATAAAACATTACGTTAAAATTCTGCGGAAAACCCATAAAGTAAAGGTTTTTCCTTGAATTTTATCTATGTTTTTAATCAGATTAATATAAGAAATGCGAAAATCCGATGATCATTCACCGGATTTTATTATTAAATTTAATTTTCCCACAATTCGTTAATCATATTTTCAATGAAAATTGCATATCCCTTTGTCGGATCATTGATTAATACATGTGTTACCGCACCGATCAGCTTACCATCCTGTACTATCGGGCTGCCGCTCATTCCCTGAACTATACCACCGGTTGCTGCCAGCAAACGTTCATCAGTAACTTTTATAAGCATATTTTTACTGTCCTGTTTATTTTTGTTGAGCTTCAGAATTTCGATTTCAAATTTATCGACGTTATTTCCATCAAGTGTACAGTAAATATATGCTTTACCGGTTTTTATTTCATTCTTGAGAGCAATAGGAATCGCTTCGTGTAGCTGCTCCGGTTGTGAATCAAACAGCCCGAATACTCCGACATCTGTATTTGCTGTCAGAAATCCTTCACGGATATTTGAAAAACTACCTTTCAGCTCCCCGGGATTGTTGACAACACCTTTGGATATTCCGGTTATATCAACATCAACAACCGCAGCTTTCCCTAAGGGCATTAATACTCCCGTATCAACATCACATATACCGTGTCCAAGACCGGCAAAAATATTGGTTTCCTTATCAATAAAGGTAACAGTTCCGATACCCGCAGTTGAATCCCGTACCCACAAGCCTGCTTTATAAGTGTTGGTTTCAAGAGATAAAACCGGTGTAATTTTAAGTGTTATGCTTTCGCCATTTCTCGAAATAGAAAAATTTATTGTCTCACCGTTACTTGCTTCGATTGCTTTTATAAGCATCTCAGCATTTTCAATCTTGTTGCCATTATATTCTTTAATAATATCTCCGACTTCTATACCTGCTGCTTTTGAAGGAGATATATTACCTTGTGTATTCTTAACATCGGATAAACCGATAACAAGAACACCATCAGTAAAAAATTTGATACCGAATGCATTTCCACCGGGACATAGCTTAAGGCGCGGATATGTCTCGAGATTGACTTTTTTTATCGGAATGACACCGAATAATGATGCCGTTATCGTTTGTCCGTTTGTTGTTGATGCTGTAATATACGGATAATCAGCAAAGCTTTCTTTTACAGTTTGATCATTGAATATAGATACACTGTCCGGAATGGCTATATTCAAAACTGACATAATAATAATCAGAACAGATAATGTTGTGAAATAAAGTTTTTTCATTTTTTTGCATTTTGTTTTATCAGAATTACAAAATGCTTCCTCCTTAAGAATTTTAATTATTAATTCTTTCAACAGTTAATTTGCTCTGAAAGAGATAAAATTATGTAGGTAATTCTTGATGCAGAGAAGCATTGAAATTCAGATAATATATATGGATAGAATTTAAATTTAATTATTAAAAATAAAACATAATGAAATATTTGTTATAAAAATAATCCATAAATATTCATAATCACTATTGACGAAAAAAAATATATGTGGTATAATTCACATATAGATGTACAATTCAAATTTGTGTTGTACTAAATTATGAAAGAGGAGAAACATATGAAAAAGTTTTTAACTATTTTTGTTGCAATACTTATGGTTTTTGCAATGCTAACAACAGCTTCTGCAAAAGATCCTTTCGCAGCTATTAATGTACCTCAGTGTACAACAGCTCCAGTAACTGACGGAACAATCGGTGTTGGCGAGTATAAGCTTATCGCATCATATGATGCTGGTTCAGCGTTGTGGAGCAGAGACTCACTTGGTCTTGAAGAAGAAGATGTTACACTTGACTTTTATGCTACTTGGGATGCTGATTATTTCTATTATGCAGTAAAAGTAACCTGCCTTGATGAAACACATCCCGCAGGTCCGAATAATTATGTTTTTGAACAACCCAGTATAATGACAGCTATGGTATATGACGATCCTACACTTGACGTTTTTGCATCAGCAGACGGCAGTGACTGGGATTGGGGCGATGCTTATGCTTGTACATTCGCACGTGAATGGACAATAGGCAGAACCGGTGATGGAACAGAGCTTGCAGCCGGTCCTTGCAATCATTTTGGTACAGTTAGAAGTGATGCAAACTTTAAATGGGAAGCTGCATGCGCAGATGGATATGATGTATATGAATTAGCTATTCCGTGGTCTGCAATAGCTAAAACTGAAGGCATCGAAGTTGGCGGTAAATGCGGATTAGCATTCAGCTGCGTTGCTAAGAGTGCTGCTACTGATTATGACGGTGGTATTATAGCATTTGCATCAGGTATTGTTGGTGGCAAGAGTTTTGATCGCTATGCTCAGGTTACATTAACTGCTAACGAACCTTTCGTTGATGAAGAAGAGTCAACACCGGCAGAAGAAAGCGATACAACAACAATTCCTACAGGCGACAATATGGCTATATTTGCTATAATCGCTGTCATTGCACTTGCTGGTGCAGTAATAGTTGTTTCAAAAGTTCGCAGATAACATCTGAGAATTTCATATCTATATAATTCAAAAGAGCTGTCTGCATAAAAGCGACAGCTCTTGATTTTAATTAAAAGATTTTATGAAGGGAACTATCATTTATGAATAGTTATAAAACTATTAGAGGTTATAGTGAGATACAGCTTGTCGAAAAACGCTCTGTTTTTATCGGATATGCAAATAAAGCAGAAAACGAACAACAAGCGGTTGAATTCATAAATGAAATACAAAAAAAACATCAGGATGCAACACACAATGTTTACGCATACACTTTAAGAGAAAATAACACTGTGAGGTTCAGTGATGACGGTGAGCCGCATGGAACAGCCGGTGTTCCTGTGCTTGAAGTAATAAAAAAAGAAGGATTGATTGACACTGTTGTTGTTGTAACCAGATATTTTGGCGGTACCCTGCTTGGCACCGGTGGTCTTGTCAGAGTATATTCTGCTTCTGCAAAAGCAGTAATAGATGCAAGCGGTATAGTAACTATGATACCATGTCAGATTGTAAAAATAGAAACGAACTATAATGATTATAATAAAATATTATACGAAATAAATAAAACTGGTACGATAATTGAAAATACTATATTTACAGATATCATTGCAATTGATGCCTATACTAAAGAAGATGAATATGAAAATATCAAAAACAAAATTTACGAATTGACTAATGGTAAAACGAAAATTGATATCACCGGATATAAATATGCTTCGTTTTAATAAAAATTATAATTGTTGACTTCTTTCGGCTAAATATTTTAATCTGGTGGCATTACCTCCTCTGATATGTCTTTGTTGTTTGTTAAGTTGAAGAATCACATTAACCTGTGAATATAATAACGGTGAAATATATTTCAGCCTTTTAGATAAATCTTTATGTACGGTAGATTTTGAAATCCCGAAAATCGATGCAGTTTTCCTAACAGTTGATTTGTTCTCTATTACATAAACAGCAAGCTCTTTAACACGCTGCTCATAAAACGAATTGATTTCCAATTGTTATTCCCCCTTTTACTGCATTATATGAGCAAGAGGGAAAGAGTATTCATAAATAAAAAACAGACAGAATAACACCCTGTGTTGAACCACACAAGGTGTTATGATTATTATTTTTAAATAAATTCAGAGTTTAGTTTCTTGCTTTTGAAACAACAGCAGCACCGGATAATGCGAGTATAGCTATGATTGCAAATATAGCAAATGAATCGCCTGTATCAGGTGTTTCAGCTACGCTTGACTCTGTTGTGCTTTCGGTTGCAGACTCAACTACAGATTCAGCAGGAATTGTTCCGTCGTCATGAGCAATTGTAAAGGACGCACCGGATAATGAAGCAATAAAGCTGTCAGCAATTTCAATTTCGCCTAAGTCAACGCCTGTAAGAGTTACATAATCACCGACAACAGCAATATCCTTAACAGCAGCAACATCATCAGTTCTCTCACCGTTGATACCGATTATAAATCCATTTTCAGGTATTTCAACATCAGCTTTTATCCCATCAGGTCTTCCGAGTGTGAAATATGTTTCTGTGATTCTGTAATCGTCGTTTTCGTCGGGTGCACAAACAAGAAGCACGAAGTAGTTATAATCTTTTCCGCCGTCAACAGCTAAGAAATGTCCTGAGGTATCAGCGATCTTTGTTAATATGCCATCATTTGTTTCTGCTCTTGTGAGAATTGTAATTTCTCCACCAAGATATTGATTAGCACTTACAATATTTCCTGAAAAGTATGACTCTTCAGCAACTGCAACTGCTGAGATTCCGCAAATGATGACCATAAGACAGACAAGCATTAATGCAACGATACGTTTAATTGATTTCATTTAAAAATCCCTTTCAATAATGTTGATATATAATCAACAGTTTATTTATATTATAATTATATACAAAATCTTAAGTTTGTCAAGGTTTATTTACTATCTATTTTACAATGCTTCATTTTTCTAAGGTATATTGAGGGAAATATTAGAATATTTTTATTTATTGAATTGTATTAATTAAATTGTTTAACCAATCACCTTCAAATAATTCAATCATACCTTTATCGCAAGCAGCGGTGAGTTTGGAATCAATCGGTATTTTTGCAACATTGGTGATATTATGTTTTATAGCAATCTCATCAATGTGACTGTCACCGAATATTTCAATCTTCTTTCCGCAATCCGGGCAGGTTGCATAGCTCATATTCTCGACAATTCCAAGAATGGGAATATTCATCATCTTTGCCATATTAACAGCTTTACCGACTATCATCGAAACAAGCTCCTGAGGTGAGGTAACAATGACAATCCCTGTTATAGGTATTGATTGAAATACAGTAAGCGGTACATCACCTGTGCCGGGAGGCATATCGATAAACATATAATCTACATCACCCCAAACAACATCAGTCCAGAATTGTTTTACAGCACCGGCAATTAACGGGCCACGCCATACTACAGGGTCAGTATCATTGTTGAGTAATAGATTCAGCGATATTACATTGATCCCGGTTTTTGTTTTAACAGGGAACAGCCCTAATTCACTGCTTGTAGCTTTTTCTTTTAATCCGAATGCTATCGGTATTGATGGACCTGTTATATCAGCATCAAGAATTGCTGTGTTAAATCCATTTCGGTTTGATATTACAGCAAGCAATGAGGTAACAAGTGATTTTCCGACTCCGCCTTTACCGCTGACAATAGCAATAACTTTCTTGATATGGCTCATATCGTGAGGCTTTTCCAATAAACTTTCTTTTTTTGTTCTTTCATCACAATCCATTCCGCATTCGGAACAATTGTGATCGCAATTTTCAGCCATTAAATTCATCTCCAATTATATAATGTAGATAACAAAGTTAATTTTATATTTTATTGAATTTATTATACCATAAAACAGATTGAAATTTCTAAAAATGCGAAGCATTTTTAAAACCAACCACTCAAATATGGAATCCATATAAAACCCTATGTTAACTTTATTATACCACAAAGTATTCGATTTGTCAAAACAATAAATTTCAAAAAATTATATTGATTTTATTTTATATAACAGTTATAATATAATTGCAAATTATATAATTCAAATTTAATATAAGAGGAAATTATTATGACTGGAAATTTAGAGCATTATAAAGTATTCTATTATGTTGCTGAATGTAAAAGTATAACAGTAGCATCTGAAAAGTTGTATATATCTCAGCCTGCTGTAAGCCAATCTATAAAATTGCTTGAACAAAATGTCGGTTGCAGTTTATTCCTGAGGGTATCAAAAGGAGTGAAGCTCACACCCGAAGGAGAGCTGCTGTATAAATATGTTAAAAGCGGATATGAAACAATTTTGAGCGGTGAACAGAAGCTTGAACAAATGTTGAATCTTGAGAAAGGCGAGATCAGAATCGGAGCAAGCGACATGACATTGCGTTTTTTCCTTCTGACACATCTTGAGAAGTTTCACAGTATATATCCATCAATAAAAATAATTGTTACAAACGGGCCAACTCCAGAAACTATCCAATATCTAATGGAAGGGAAGATAGATTTTGCTGTTGTCAGCGCACCGTTTGAACAAGATGAAGATATGGCTGTTTCCGAAGTCAAAAGCATAACCGATATTTTCGTTGCAGGCAACGGTTTTCAACATCTGAAAGACAAGATATTATCAATTGATGAATTAAATAATCTGCCTATAATCTGTCTTGATCGTAAAACAAGCACTAGGAGATTTGTTGACAACTTTCTTACAAAAAACGGAGTTGACATTGCACCGGAATTCGAGCTTGCAACAAGTGAACTTATTGTCAAATTTGCTGAGATGAATCTTGGCTTGGGTTCTGTTGTAAAAGACTTTGCAATAGATAGTATTGAAAGTGGCAGACTTTTCGAAGTGAAATTTTCAATTAAGTCAAAAGCACGTTCATTATGTGTCGTATCAAGTAAAAAATCACCGATTTCGCATGCAGGGCGGAAGCTTCTGGATATGATAATATAATTAAAACTTATGAAACATATAAAATATATATATTTTACTTATACAATAAGTTGTGATATTATAATGTTGTGAGTTAAAAATTTATTTTGGAGGCAATATTATGGTAAGAGCAGTAGTAGGCGGTAACTGGGGCGACGAAGGCAAGGGTAAAATCATCGATTATCTTGCTGAAAAAGCCGATGTAGTAGTCAGATTTCAAGGCGGTGCAAACGCAGGACATACAATTATAAATCAATACGGCAGATTTGCACTGCATCTTCTGCCCTCAGGTTCATTCTGCAGCAATGTAACCAATGTAATCGGTCAGGGTGTTGCTCTTGATATCGATAAGTTATTCAAAGAAATTGACAGTATAATATCCCAGGGCGTTCCGATGCCAAAGTTATTAATTTCAGATAGAGCACAGGTATTGATGCCGTATCATATATTATTCGATGAACTTGAGGAAGTCAGACTTGGTAAGAAAAACTTCGGTTCAACAAAATCGGGTATTGCTCCGTTTTATTCTGATAAATATTTAAAAATAGGAATTCAAGTTGGTGAGTTATTCTTTGATGATGTTTTAAAAGAAAGACTCGATAAAGTCTGCGAACTTAAAAACAATACTATAAAGGGCTTATACCCTGAAGCACAAATGATTGATCCTGTAAAGCTATTTGATAAACTTGTCGGATATCGTGAAAAACTCAAACCACTTGTAGGTAATACAACCTTATTTATTCAGACAGCAATCCGCGAAAGTAAGGAAGTTCTTATTGAAGGTCAATTAGGTTCACTTAAAGATACCGACAATGGAATTTACCCGTTTGTAACCTCATCATCACCGCTTGCAGGCTTTGCATCGGTCGGCGCAGGTATTCCACCTTATTGTATAAAACAAATAATTGTTGTTACAAAAGCATATTCATCCGCAGTCGGCGCAGGCGCGTTTGTTTCCGAAATATTCGGAGATGAAGCAGAAGACTTAAGAAAACGCGGCGGGGATAAAGGTGAATACGGCGCAACAACAGGAAGACCAAGAAGAGTTGGTTGGTTTGATGCAGTTGCATCAAAATACGGATGTATGCTCCAGGGTGCTACCGATGTTTGTCTTTCATTGATTGATGTACTCGGTTATCTTGACAAGATACCTGTATGTGTAGGTTACGATATTGACGGTATTATAACCGACGAGTTTCCGATAACCCCATTACTCGATAAAGCAAAGCCGGTTTTTGAGTATCTTGATGGCTGGAAATGTGATATAAGGGGAATAAAGATTTATAATGATCTTCCCGAAAATGCAAAGAAATATGTGGATTTCATCGAATCAAAGCTCGGTTATCCGATAACAATGGTTTCAAACGGACCCAAGCGCGAAGAAATGTTATCGAGAAAAAGCAATATAAAAGTTTGGTAAATAAATCACCTGAACATCAATTGATGTTCAGGTGTAATTTTATATAGAATTAATAATTTGGACTGTAATTTGGAGCTTCTTTTGTGATAAGAACATCATGTGGATGTGATTCCTTCAGACCAGCGTTTGAAATTTTGACAAATTTCGCATTTGCTTGCAGATCGGGTATTGTTGCTGCACCGCAATAACCCATACCGCTGCGGAGACCGCCAATCAGTTGAAATATTGTTTCTGAAAGATAACCTTTGTATGCAACACGACCTTCAACACCTTCGGGTACAAGCTTAGTATTACCTGACTGGAAGTATCTGTCCTTTGAGCCGCTGTTCATTGCGCCGATTGAGCCCATACCACGGTAGGTTTTAAACTGCCTGCCTTGATATATTTCAAGCTCGCCGGGGCTTTCCTCACAGCCGGCAACAAGTGAACCGATCATAATAACATCAGCACCTGCAGCAATTCCTTTTACGATATCACCGGAGTATTTGACGCCGCCATCACCGATTATCGGAATACCTTTTTCCTTAGCCACTGCTGCAACATCGCTGATAGCAGTAATTTGAGGTACTCCTATTCCGGCAACAACACGGGTAGTACATATCGAACCGGGACCCATACCTACCTTCAGACAGTCAGCACCCGCTTCAATAAGATCAATAGCAGCTTCAGCGGTTGCGATATTACCGACAATAAGTTGGGCATTTGGGAATGCTGCTTTGACTTTTTTAACTGCTTCAATTATACCGAATGAATGGCCGTGGGCTGAGTCAAGTACAAGTGCATCGACTCCCGCCTTTATAAGTGCTTCGGAACGTTCGAGAAGGTCGCTTGTTACACCGATTGCAGCCGCACAAAGCAGTCTGCCGTATTCATCCTTTGCAGCATTCGGGTATCTGATTGCTTTTTCAATGTCTTTAATAGTAATAAGCCCCCTGAGCATACCCTTATCATCAACAAGCGGCAACTTCTCAATCTTGTGCTTTCTGAGAATACGCTGTGCTTCGATCAGAGTGGTACCCACGGGTGCTGTTACAATATTATCCTTTGTCATTACTTCACTGATTTTGAGGTCATAGGATTCAAGAAAACGGATATCACGGTTTGTAATTATTCCGACCAGCTTGCCGTCAGTGCAAATCGGCACACCTGAAATCCTGTATTTTGCCATAAGATCATTGGCATCATAAACATAATGATCGGGTGAGAGGAAAAATGGGTTTTCAATTATTCCATTCTCACTGCGCTTTACTCTTTCGATCTGGTCTGCTTGCTCAGTGATCTGCATATTTTTATGAATAACACCGATCCCACCTTCGCGTGCAATCGCAATGGCCATTCTTGCATCTGTTACAGTGTCCATTGCAGCAGTCATTAAAGGAATATTAAGCGTGATTCTGTTTGTCAGCTTTGTTTCAAGTTTGATTTGTGTAGGGAGAATGTCACTTCTTGACGGTATAAGCAGAACATCATCATAAGTCAAGCCTTCTTTTGCAAATTTCTCATTCACATTCTGTTGCATCATCTTCCACCCTTCTTAAAAATAATATTAATTTAAATAAATTAGTTTATTATACACTTTGAACATATTGATGTCAATAGTCAAAGAATCTAAAAAAATCATATGACGATTAATGTTTTATCAGCATTTTTAAAGTAATACCGCAGGAGTAAAACCCTTGCGGTATAATTCTGTCTATGTATTATAATTATCCGAATCATCAATTTCGCCCATGAATTCACCGGCTCTGAATCTCATACGGAGCCTTTCTTTTTCTACTCTCTCGTCAAGAGCTTCCTTGAAAGCACGCACTCGCTTGATATTTCTAACAATTAATGTGGGATTGGTCTTATCAGAAGAAATAACAATCATCGTACTAAGCCCGAACATACGCTGAAACAGACTGCGTCTGATTGAGATATCCATTACTCTGAACAGCAGGAGGTCGTCTTCGGTGGTTGTAAAAAATCCCTTAAGCAACTTAAGGCTTTTAGCAGACAGATGATATTTTGTAAAGGTAAAGGGCAAGCCAAAGAATAACCAACGTTTTCTTTCTTTAATCACAGGGAAACTATTTTCTTTTTCAAAGGTATTATTTGTGTCGTCCATAAACAACCCCCCAATATATTATTAAATTCATTATAAATGTAATATTGTAAATTGTCAATTAAATTTTATAAATTATTATAAGCAGTTCGATTATAATAATTGAACTGCTCAAAATTAATATTTATTTTTTATACCTGCTTCGAAAATGTCAGATACAACAATATAATATTGGCTATTATAATAACAGCTGTTATCAACCATCCGATTATATTTGTTGTCTGTTTGTTTACCATCGAACCCATTAGATCCTTCCGAGCAGTTATCAACAGCATCGGTATTATTGCAAACGGTAATATAAAGCTCAAAATAACTTGGCTCATTACTAAAGTCTGCATTGGGTTTATACCGGAAATTATTATCAGCATACCCGGTAACATAGTTATAAATCTTGTTATATTATCATTGATTTTCAGACCGACAAATCCCTGCATAATTGTCTGACCTGCCATAGTACCTACTGCTGATGATGAAAGCCCGGAAGCAATGAGAGCAATACCGAATGCACCGCCTGAAGCTGCTCCTAACAAAGGAGATAATGATTGATGTGCTTGTTCTATTGTATCAACAACCATTCCATTTTTGTAGAATACCGCGGCAGATACTACAACCATAGCCGCGTTTACGATGAATGCGATATTCACTGCAATGGTTATATCTATTCTTTCCATTCTTAAATGTTTCTTCTTTTCTTGCTCGGACTGATCTTTATTTCGATGTTGAACAAGCTGGGAATGCAGATATATCACATGAGGCATAGCCGTAGCGCCGAGCATACCAACAGCGATAAAAACTGCTTCACTGTTAGGTAAAGAGGGAATAAGTGTATGTTCAATCAATTCGGTTTCTGTCAGCGTTTCTTCTTGTACACCTATATTTCTCAGAAACAATTCTATTATGTTGTGCCGTTGAAGAAGAAACTCTCTTATATCACGACCTTCATCAGTAAGTTCAATGATCCCATTTTTTTATAGTACAGCAGCTTCAGATCACTCAGACGGTGCAGCATTTTAACTGTTGAAGGTGCTGTTACATTCAACAGCTCCGCTATTCTATTCAAGCGTATAAAACCAAAATTCGCAGTGTGCCGGTAAATCATTTCAAGATAATCTTCCATTGAATACGTCAGTGGCTTTCTGCCTTGCTCCAATAGTTGATACCCGCGAACTGTATGGTATTTTGATAAATCAGACATAAAAAACACCCATTAAAAAGGTATTCAAAGTATAATAATAATATTCACGAATGAAAAATTTAGTATATTACGATTTTGATGTTGACTTATTTATACATATATGTCATAATTCAATTGAATTATTTTATAGAAAAGATGTTTCAACAAGCAAATCATTTGTAATGATGCATCTACAGATGAATCTTTCGCAATGATGCATCTGTAGATGCATCTCTTGCAATGATGCATCTACAGATGAATTATTGTTGACATATTATGAAAAATGTAATATAATTATCTTCGGGGTGATAATGATGTTTCAAAAAAAATGTGAAAATATATACATTGCTATAATTGGTGATATAATTAATTCCAAAAAAATTGATGAAAGAAATAGAATACAAGAGAAGCTTAAAAAAATATTAAACGAAATAAATTATAATTATCCCAACAATATTGTTTCAAATTTTATGATAACATTGGGTGATGAATTTCAAGGTCTTTTAACATTGGGAAGTGAAATTTTTCGGATTATTTCATTTATCGAAATGGAAATGCATCCTATTAAAATACGGTTCGGAATTGGTATAGGTGAAATAACAACAGAAATAAATCGTGATTTCCCATTAGGTTCAGACGGTCCTGCATATTATAATGCAAGAGATATGATTTATGAATTGAAAAAGCTTGAAAGAAAATATGAATCATATAATGCGAATATAATGATTAAATCTGATATTTATAATTCGGAAACAATCGAATTAATAAATTCTATATTAACTTTATGTACTACAATCAAGGGAAAATGGACAGAAAGACAATATGAAATAATTAAATGCTATTTGGAAAATGATGAAAATCAACATTTGGCAGCACAGAGTTTAGCTATAAATCAATCGAGTGTTAATAAGTCATTGAATAACTCCGGTTTTTATAATTATTGGAAAGCAATTAGTAATTTAATCAGTTTTTTAGATTACATGGAGAAATGAATGTTTAAAACAATTTTTTTATTATTTGTTCTGGCACATATCCTTGGTGATTTTTATTTACAAACACCCAAACTTGCTGAAGAAAAAAATAATAAGTATTCAAAATTATTGATTCATTCTTTAATTTATTTAATTATTAGTCTTTCGATTGTCGTAGCTTTGATATCCATAAATAAATGGATGATACTTGGTGTAATTATAATTTCACTATGTCATTTTATTATCGATACTTTAAAATTTTTATATTTGAAAAAATATAAGAAATCTCATAGAAGTCCTAACGAACGTGGAATATACATAGTTGATCAATTAGTACATATAGCAACATTATTTTTTATATCAATCGTCATTGCGAATTATATTCCAAAATTACAGATACCAAACTATCTAAATTACATTTTTGAAACAATAAATATACCTGCATATTTATTGTTAAAATGGGTTGTGTTAATTTTACTAATAATTAAGCCAACTAACATTACAATTAAAAAACTCCTAAATTCATATCGTCCTAAGGATGAAGAATTAATCAAAACAGAGAAAAAGGGCAGTGGTAGTTTTATAGGTATTCTTGAAAGACTTGTTATTGCTATATTTCTTGCAATCAATCAATATTCTGCAATTGGATTGGTGTTGACAGCAAAATCAATAGCGAGATATAATAAAATTTCAAATGAAAAAGAATTTGCAGAGTATTATCTGCTTGGTACACTAATGAGCACTGTAATTGTTATATTAGCATATCTTCTTGTTATATAATTAAGGGGACTTTTATGTTTGTTAAAATTTTCTTACGATAAAAGCTGGGACAGATATTTCTACAACTATGAAAATATAAAATCTTATACTAATCTCGATTAAAATGTTTTATGAGAGATTAGTATTAAATACAGGAGGGCAACATTATGTCAAACACAAGCGTTGTGAAAATTCTTGAAATGTATAAAAATGGGAAGATAACTTCTGATGAAGCGGAGGTTCTTCTTGATTCAGCAATCAACAATAAGATCGAAGGTGATGTGGCGACAATACCTGATACAGCTTGGGAGGATGACGGGAAGCTTCGTATTGTTGCTTTTGCAGGCAAAAAGATGTTGAAAAAGGGAAGTAAAGAGTATAATAAGCTCGAAGTCAAATACGACGGTCCTGCACTCAATGTCGACAGTTATATGAGCATTTCGTGCGGAACAATTTCAGGCAATGTTAGTGCCAGCAGCTATGTTACTGCTGCAAATGTCGGTGGGTATGTATCGGCAGGCAGTCATGTTACCTGTGGAAATGTCGAGGGGAATGTCTCAGCAGGCAGTCATGTTGAGTGCGGTAATATAAAAGGCAGTGTTTCTGCCGGCTCATCAGTCAGATGTGAATCAATGAGTAAATAAGTTTAAATAATACAACGTAAGGTGGGAGCTTGCTCCCGCTTTCTTTGCACACATATTTATTTTGTTATATTTGATATTTACTATTGACTTTAATAATATTAAATGTTATATTTAATAATGTTAAAGGTACTGTGAAGCAAAAGCTTTACATACGCAGAACGCGGCACAATTCCTACAAATTAAATAAGGAATGGTTATAACTATGGAAGTTATTCCTGACTGGATGCAGAATCTTGATGATGAGGACATGAATTTCATTAAAAAATTTATACTGTCATCAGGTTCACTTAAAGAAATAGCAAACTTATACAGTGTTACTTATCCGACAGTTCGGCTGAAGCTTGATAAGGTTATACAGAAAATCAACATCAGTGAAAACACAAGCAAAGAACCATATATAGCATTGATTAAACAGCTTGCTATTAATGAAAAAATAGATTTTGATACTGCAAAGCTATTGATAAATCAATATAAAAAAATTATTAAGGAGAATGATTGAATGGATATATCTGCTCTTTCTGTTATACTATTAGCTATTATATTATTCATATGCTTTATATTTTTACAATACTATTTATCAAAAAAAGATAATAAGTGGTATGGTATTATTATACCTGTCATTTGGTTTTTCGCCGCGACGATAGTTGCCGCAACATCAGGATTGCTGATGACATTTATTTTATTTTTCTTTCTTTTGAATTTACCTACAGCTGCGTATTTCATTATTTATGCAGTTTGCAGAGAAAATTTAAAGAAGAAAAAACTTGAGATCAGCAAGGTCAATATTCAGGATTTAGATTAAGTTAACATAATGCAACTCGGATGCATAACTGCACCCGAGTTGTTTGTATTGAAGTTTTTATAAATTTTCGATAATTTTATCGGTAATTTCATTGTTGGTCATTTTACCACCGATGTCGCCTGTGAAATACTCTTGGTCGAGAGTCTTTACAACGGCATTTTCAATGCAGTCCGCTTCTTTCTCAAGCGAGAATGAATATCTCAACATCATGGCAACAGACAGTATTGTTGCAATCGGATTAGCGATGCCTTTTCCGGCAATATCAGGTGCAGAACCATGGATTGGCTCATACATACCTCTTGTGCTTTCGCCGAGTGAAGCAGACGGCAGCATTCCGATTGAACCGGTAAGCTGTGATGCTTCGTCCGAAAGTATATCACCAAACATATTCGAGGTAACAATGACATCAAACTGCGCAGGATTCTTGATCAGCTGCATTGCTGCATTGTCAACCAGCATATCGGCATATTCGACTTCCTTGTATTCATGTGATAGCTTGTGCATGGTTTCGCGCCATAATCTTGAGCTTTCAAGCACATTAGCCTTGTCTATGCTTGTGAGCTTTTTATTGCGTTTCTTTGCCGCTTCAAATGCAACTCTGCCGATGCGTTCGATTTCCTTTTCGCTGTAACACTCAGTATCAAAAGCTTCTTCACCGTACTGACCGTTTCTTCTTCCGCTTTCGCCGAAGTATATACCCCCTGTCAGTTCGCGAACAATCAGTATGTCGAAGTCATCAACCACTCTGAGCGGGCATCTGTCAGCTAAAGCGGAATAGAGCTTTGCAGGTCTGATATTTGCATATAAGCCTAATGCTTTTCTTACACCGAGCAGTGCTTTTTCAGGTCTGAGATGCCCGGGAAGTGTATCCCATTTCGGACCACCTACAGCACCGAGCAGTACGCTGTCGCTTTTTAAGCATTCGTCAAGCGTTTCTTTTGGTAGTGGTACTCCGGTTGCATCGATAGCACAACCGCCTGCAAGCAGTGAGGTGTAGGCTATGTCATGACTGTATCTGCGAGCAACTGTATCAAGTACATGACATGCGCTGTCGACGATTTCAGGCCCAATTCCATCGCCCTTGAGTAATGCAAGATTTATTCTCATAATAGACCTCCTTTAGCTGCGTTAATTAAACCACCTGCGGATATAATCGACTGTATGAAAGCAGGGAATGGTTCGGATTGATATTCCTTACCTGTTGTAAGGTTCTTTATTATACCGCTGTCAAGATCCATTTCAACAACATCACCTTCAGCGATTTCTGATGCAGCAGCTTCGCATTCGACAATCGGAAGCCCGATATTGATTGCATTGCGGTAGAATATTCTTGCAAAGTTTTTTGCTATAATCAGAGAAATACCGCTTTCCTTGATTGAAATAGGAGCATGCTCTCTTGATGAACCGCAACCAAAGTTTCTGCCTGCAACCATGATGTCGCCGACCTGAACTTTCTTTACGAATTCTTTGTCGATGTCCTCCATGCAATGCGAAGCAAGCTCTTTTTTATCTGATGTATTCAGATAACGAGCCGGGATTATAACATCAGTGTCAACATTGTCGCCGTATTTTAATACTTTTCCATTTACATTCATGATTATTTATCCTCCAATTCGCTTGGCTGTGATATCTTACCCGTTATAGCACTTGTTGCTGCTACTGCAGGACTTGCAAGATAAACCTCGGATTCGGGATGTCCCATTCTGCCGACAAAGTTGCGGTTTGTTGTTGCAACAGCCCTCTCACCCTTCGCAAGTATACCCATATGGCCGCCAAGGCAGGGACCGCAGGTAGGAGTTGATACTGCTGCACCGGCTTTGACGAATATTTTAAGGAGACCAAGCTCCATAGCTTCAAGATATATTTTCTGTGTAGCAGGGATTACGATAGTTCTGACCGATTTTGCAACCTTTCTACCCTTCATAATCTCTGCAGCTATAACAAGATCCTCAATTCTTCCGTTGGTACATGAACCGATAACAACCTGATCGATTTTGATATCGCCGAACTGGTTGAAGGTCTTAGCATTTTCCGGGAGATGAGGGAATGCGACAGTCGGTTTGATTTCTGACATATCGATTTCGATTACTTTGTCATATTCAGCGTCAGTGTCAGCTTTGAATATTTTCGGCTCTTTTGCTCCGGCACTTTTCAAGAATTTAAGAGTTTTGTCATCAACCTCAAAAATACCGTTCTTAGCACCTGCTTCAATTGCCATGTTTGTAATACAGAGCCTGTCGCTGACAGACAGTGTGTGAACACCATCTCCGAAGAATTCCATTGATTTATAAAGCGCACCGTCTACACCAATCATACCGATAATGTGAAGAATTACATCCTTGCCGGATACCCATTTCTGAAGGTTACCTTTGAGTACGAATTTGATTGCTAAGGGAACCTTGAACCATGCCTTGCCGGTTGCCATACCGCATGCCATATCGGTTGATCCGACACCGGTCGAGAATGCACCCAAAGCGCCGTAAGTGCAGGTATGCGAGTCAGCGCCTATAACAACATCGCCTGCTGTTACAAGCCCTTTTTCAGGCAGCAGAGCGTGCTCAACGCCCATCTGACCGCAATCATAGAAATTTTCAATCCCCATATCACCTGCAAAGCAGCGGCATTTTTTTGCTTGCTCTGCTGCCTTAATATCTTTATTGGGAACAAAGTGATCCATAACCATTGATATTTTATGTTTGTCAAATACCTTATTTATATCAAGGCGGGCGAATTCATTAATTGCAACGGGAGAGGTGATATCGTTGCCAAGCACCATATCGACATTTGCAAGAATTAGTTGTCCTGCCACGACGTGTTCAAGTCCGGTATGTGCGGCAAGGATTTTTTGTGTCATTGTCATTTTACTCATGCTCATAAATTCCTTTCTTTATCATGAATGTGCAAGTTTATATTCAACCGAGTCAGCCAAAGCAATGAGGCTGGCTTCAATTATGTCGTTTGAAACACCTATTGTTGTCCAGGTACTGTTCTCATCCGAGGTTTCAATCAGAACACGAACACGCGCTGCGGTTGTGCTGTTTTGCTCAAGCACACGAACCTTGTAGTCGGTCAACTGCATTTCTTTTATCTCCGGGTAGAAGACTGTCAGTGCTTTTCTGAGTGCAAGGTCGAGTGCATTGACAGGGCCGTTGCCCATCACAGCTGTAACCTCTTCTGTACCGTCAACCTCAACCTTAATTGTCGCTGAAGCGGACATTCCACCAACCGGAACCGGAAACTCACCCATTGTTTTATAAAGTACTATACTGAAATGCGGTTTATATGTCCCGAGAACCTTTTTTACCAATAATTCAAAGCTTGCATCTGCCGCTTCGAAATGATACCCCTGATGCTCAAGCTCCTTCAAACGCTCAAGTATTGCTGCTGTGTTCGGTGAATCCTTCGCCAGCTCCGGAGCATAGTTTTGTATTTTCGTCATTATCATACTGCGACCTGATACTTCGGACATTAAGAATTTGCGAGTATTCCCGACTGCTTCAGGGGAAATATGTTCAAATGAAGCTGATAGCTTGAGAACACCGTCGATATGCATACCGCCCTTGTGAGCGAATGCGCTTAAGCCTGTATATGGTTTGTTGGTATCAATTTGTGTGTTTGCAATTTCAGCAATTTTTCTTGAAGTTTCAAACAGTTCCTCAACATTTCCGCTGCATTCGTATTTGGATTTTAATTTCAGATTAGGTATGATTATACTGAGATCGGTATTTCCACATCTTTCACCGATTCCAATGAAAGTACCCTGTACATGAGTAGCACCCGATCTAACGGCAAGCATTGAGTTAGCAACCGCACAACCAGTATCATTGTGGCAGTGGATTCCGATTGTTTCTTCGGGAAACATATTGCAGACCGATTTTGTTATGTCGCAAACATCGGACGGCATTGTACCGCCATTTGTATCACAAAGCACTAGAGTTCTTGCTCCACCCAATACTGCTGCTTTTAAAACGCTCAGGGAATAGGTTGTGTTTGCCATATAACCGTCGAAGAAATGCTCGGCGTCAAATATTACTTCCTTACCATTTGATACAAGATATTCAACAGTTTGCTTAACTATTTCTATATTTTCTTCAAGCGTTATTTTCAATATTTCGGTAACATGCATATCCCATGATTTTCCAAAAATCACAACAACAGGTGTTTGTGCCTGAAGCAATGATTTCACATTTGCATCATCTTCGGGATTGCTGTTTTTTCTGCATGTGCTGCCGAAAGCACATAGCTTTGAATGTTTTAGTGTCAGGTTTGAAGCTTGATTGAAAAAGTCCAGATCCTTTGGATTTGAACCGGGGTTGCCTGCTTCAATATAATCAACTCCGAATTCATCAAGTGCTTTTACTATATGTAGTTTATCGTTTACCGAAAAGGATATTCCTTCACCCTGGGCACCGTCGCGCAGAGTTGAGTCGAATATTTCTATTCTTTTCATGAGCAACCTCCTGTTCTTAATGTGTATATTCTATAATTTTTATTTCTTTAAGATTGTCCTTTATTGCCTTGATAATTGTATTTGCATGCGGGCAAGTAAAACCTATAGGATTTCCACGGGTTATGCAAGAAGCGAGTACAATTGTATCTGCACCTCTTTTAACCATTTCTTTTGCTCTGGTAACAGCTTTTTTACCGGGACATCCACCACAAGAATTAATACCAATTATCTGTATATCTTCATCAATTCCTTCAAAAGCACATTTTTTTTCAGAAATTATTTTAAAATCCGTTGTTGCAGGACACATATCCTCTGTCTGTTGACATCTAATTAAACCGATTTTCATTTAAATATACCCGAATTTTTAATTCAGAATCCTTTCATATAATTTCAAGAAGTTTGTTTATACCATTGATATAAGCTAAAATACTGGATTCAATAATGTCTGTTGAAAGTCCACGTCCAGTAACAGTTTTGTCCTTTGCCTTAAGCTTAACCGTAACTTCACCAAGAGCATCATTACCGTCCGATACCGAATGAATGTTGTAATTACTCATCTCTTCACAGATGCTGCCTGTTATCTTATCGATTGCATTGTATGCAGCATTGATAGGACCTTGCCCAAGTGATACTTCCTCGAATTCTTCGTTTTCTCTCATCAGCTTGATAACGCATGTTGAAGTTGCATTCTTTGTTGTGTGAACATCAAAGTGAACAAGCTTATAAACACCCTCGATACGTCTCCTGTTAGTAACAATAGCATCTATATCGCTGTCTGTTATGAACTTTTTCTTGTCAGACAGAGCCATGATTTTATCATAGTATTCACCAAGCTCTTTTTCTGTGAAAGTATAACCAAGTTCGGTCAGTTTATCAGCGATTGCATGCTTACCGGAATGTTTTCCGAGTACAAGCTTATTCTTTGTTATTCCGATTTCTTCGGGGATCATTATTTCATATGTTGATTTATCAGCAAGAACACCATGCTGATGTATGCCTGCTTCGTGTGCAAATGCATTGGCTCCGACGATAGGTTTGTTTATAGCTGCCGTCTGACCGATTACATTGTAAATCAATTTGCTTGTTCTGTATATTTGTTTTGTATCAATATTAGTATAACCACCATAAAGATTGTATCTTGTTTTAATTCCCATAACGATTTCTTCGAGTGCTGCATTTCCTGCTCTTTCGCCAAGTCCGTTTACAGTGCATTCAACCTGCCTTGCACCGGCTCTTACACCGGCAAGCGAGTTTGCAACCGCCATTCCAAGGTCGTTGTGGCAGTGAACAGCAACATCAACCTTTTCGATTCCGCTGACTGTTTCCATCAAATAGCGAATCAGCGTATACATTTCTTCAGGTGCGGCATAACCGACTGTATCGGGTATGTTTATTACATTTGCTCCTGCATCAATAGCTGTTTTAACTGCTTTGGCAAGAAACTCACGTTCAGAACGTGTTGCATCCTCAGCTGAGAATTGAACATCACTGCAATAATTTTTCGCATATGATACAGATTGTTGTATACGTTCGATTACCTGATCGGGAGTCATCTTGAGCTTATGTTCCATATGGATAGGGGAGGTCGCAAGGAATGTGTGGATTCTGGGTGAAACAGCATTCTTTACTGCCTCGTATGCCGAATCGATGTCTTTCTGCACAGCTCTTGCAAGAGAAGCAACAGTACAGTTCTTAACAGCTTTTGAGATAGCTTCAACTGAGTTGAAGTCGCCGGGTGAAGAAATTGCAAAACCTGCCTCGATAATATCAACCTTAAGAATCTCAAGCTGTTTTGCTACTTCAATTTTTTCATTTATATTCATGCTGCAGCCCGGTGCCTGTTCACCGTCACGCAGCGTTGTATCAAAAATTTTCACATGGCTTTCCATAAGATTGTTCCTTTCACAATGGCAAATTAATCAGCATATTTGTTTACTATCGCGCCTTTGTCGGCAGATGAAACCGCTTTTGCATAACGTGCAATGTAACCCTTTAGATTATCTTTTTGCTTTATATTTATTTCCGACTTGCGTTTTTCCATTTCTTCTGCCGAAACCAACAACTCAAGTTTTTTGTTCGGTATATCGATTGATATCATATCGCCTTCGCAAACATATGCGATTGGTCCGCCTTGAGATGCTTCGGGCGAGATATGTCCGATTGCGGCACCGCGGGTTGCCCCTGAGAATCTGCCGTCTGTTATTAATGCAACATCCTTGTCAAGTCCCATTCCTGCGATCGCAGAGGTTGGGGATAGCATTTCACGCATACCCGGACCACCCGAAGGACCTTCGTATCTGATTACGACAACATCGCCTTTTACGATTTCGCCGCCGTATATTGCTGTTATAGCATCCTCTTCACATTCGAAAACTCGTGCTTTGCCTGTATGAACAAGCATTTCCGGAGCTACAGCGCTTCTCTTAACAACACCCCCGCTTGGTGCAAGTGAACCGAACAGAACAGCAATTCCGCCTGTCGGTGAATATGGGTTGTCAAGTTTTCTTATTACATCGGTTCTTGTTATGTTGAACGGTTCGCTCTTCAGGTTCTCACCCATTGTCATACCGGTTACAGTCATAACGCTTTCTTTTATAAATCCACCTTTAGCAAGGGTATCTATAACCTTATATACACCGCCGGCATTGTATAAATCCTGCATATGATGTTTTCCTGCAGGTGCCAGCTTGCAGAGATTCGGTGTTTTTTCGCTGATATTGTTTATCAATTGTAAATCAAGCTTAATACCGGCTTCATTTGCAATCGCCATCAGATGTAAGATTGAGTTTGTCGAACAGCCGAGAGCCATATCAACCGATAGAGCACTATAGAAGGCATCGGTTGTCATAATGTCGCGAGGACGAATGTCTTTCTTCAACAATTCCATTATCTGAGTGCCTGCTGTTTTTGCCAGTCTTATACGTTTAGCGTACACAGCAGGAAGCGAACCGTTGCCCGACAGTGCCATACCGATTGCTTCGGAAAGGCAGTTCATTGAGTTTGCGGTAAACATTCCTGAGCAGGAACCGCAGCTCGGACAACAATTTTCTTCGATTGAACAAACATCAAACTCAGTCATAGTGTTGTTCTTGAAGCTACCGACTGCTTCAAATGCACTGTTCAGGTCAAGGCTGATACCGTTTCTGTCTTCAAGTGAAAGCATCGGACCGCCCGAAACAAAGATAGAGGGTAGATTCAATCTTGCTGCTGCCATAAGCATTCCGGGAACAATTTTATCACAATTTGGTATGAAAACCAGAGCGTCGAAGCAGTGAGCCATAACCATACATTCGATACTGTCCGCAATCAGCTCACGCGAAGCAAGCGAATATTTCATCCCCTGATGTCCCATCGCCAGTCCGTCACAAACACCGATAACATTAAATTCGGATGGAGTTCCACCAGCTGCCAGAACACCGTCTTTAACTGCCCGGGATATATTTTGTAGGTGTATATGCCCCGGTACAATCTCATTGAACGAGTTAACAATACCGATTATCGGACGGGAGATATCATTGTCGGTATAACCCATAGCTTTTAGTAGTGATCTTTGCGGTGCTTTTTCTATACCTTTTTTTATATTATCGCTGTTCATCCTCAACGCTCCTTTTTTCAGTTTACATAATTACTTATTACTTCTTTTGCCAGCTCATCTTTGCCCGAAGTTCGGCACCAACCTTCTCAACCTGATGTTCGCTTTCCATACGACGCATAGCAAGGAATGAGGGACGGTTTGCCTGGTTTTCGAGGATCCAGTTTCTTGCGAACTTGCCGTTTTGGATTTCTTCGAGAACCTTTTTCATTTCTTTCTTCGTTTCATCAGTTATAATTTTGTTACCTGTTACATAATCACCGTATTCAGCAGTATCGCTGATCGAGTATCTCATAAATGATAGACCGCCGGCAACAACAAGGTCAATGATCAGCTTCATTTCATGTACGCATTCAAAATATGCACTTTCGGGTTGATAACCTGCTTCAACAAGTGTCTCAAAACCGGCTTTCATAAGAGCCGAAACACCGCCGCAGAGAACTGCTTGTTCACCGAAAAGGTCGGTCTCGGTTTCTTCCTTGAAGGTTGTTTCAAGAATACCGGCTCTTGCACCGCCGATGCCCATCGCATATGACAGCGCGGTTGCCTTAGCATTTCCTGAATAGTCCTGATATACTGCAATCAAATCGGGAACACCTTTTCCCTCAACAAACTGGCTTCTTACTGTGTGTCCCGGACCCTTCGGGGCAATCATAACAACATCGACATCCTCAGGCGGAACGATTTGGTTGAAGTGAATATTAAATCCATGAGCGAATGCAAGTGTTGCACCTTTTTTAAGATTAGGTTTAATATCATTCTTGTATAGAGCAGCCTGCTTTTCATCGTTGACAAGTATCATTACCATGTCTGCGTTTTTTACTGTTTCGGGTGTGTTCATAACAGTCAATCCTGCAGCCTTTGCTTTTTCAGCTGACTTTGAGCCTTCATATAGTCCGACTATAACATTGACTCCGCTTTCATACAGATTCAATGCATGTGCGTGACCCTGACTTCCGTAACCGATAACTGCTACTGTTTTGTTTCTGATTACGTTTATATCGCAATCCTTTTCATAATACATTACTGCCATTTCTAAATACCTGACCTTTCAATAATAAAATTTTGTTTTTACAACTTGGTATTAGTAGTATTAAAGACTGTTAGCACCGCGTTTCATAGCAAGTGCACCGGAACGGCACATTTCAATTATGCCGTAGGATTTTGTAAATTCAATGAAAGCATTCAGCTTTGATGGCTCTCCGTTGATTTCAACCGTAACCGAATCGGAATTGAAATCAACAATCTTTCCTCTAAAAACATTAACTGCTTCAGTTATCTCACTTCGAGTTTCTCGGCTTACATTTATTTTTATTAACAAATGCTCTCTCAAAACCGTTTCCTCTTTTGGAAGCATCTCGACCTTCATAACCTCCTGCAGCTTTCCAAGCTGCTTGACAATCTGGGATTTAATATATTCATCGCCGGTAACGATGATTGTCATTCGTGAGGTTTCAGGGTTTTCGGTTTCACCTACATTCAGGCTGTCGATATTATAGCCTCTGCGTGAAAACAGACCTGATATTCTTGTCAGCACACCAAAATGGTTTGCTACCAATACGCTTAAAATAAATTGTTCCTTCTTTGTACTGAAATCCATTTTAATCTCCATTCCGCCGCGTAGCGGCTATGTTAAAAAATCAAATGAAATTCTTGAGTCGGTTTTCCGACAAAAATGGGCAGGGTCCCATTTTTAAAGAATTTCGAGGCGTGAAATAAGTTACGCATCAATATTTATTAACTTAATTTTCACGCTACACCTTCCCTTAATTTATTATTATGTTTTCAACCGATCCGCCTGGAGGTATCATCGGAAGTACACGTTCATCACAATCTATGACACAATCGATTACGAACGGAGTTTTTATCGAAAATGCTGTTTCTAAAGCTAAGCTGAGTTCACCTTCACCTACTACCCTCATACCGTTAGCTCCGAACGCTTTTGCAAGAAGCACAAAATCGGTCTTTCTGTCCAGAGTTGTGCTCGAATAACGTTCATCAAAGAAGATTGTCTGCCATTGACGAACCATTCCAAGCACACCGTTATTCATGATTATAATAACCAGCGGAAGATTATTTGAAACAGCAGTCGCAAGCTCTGCAAGATTCATCCCAAAGCTACCGTCACCGGTGAACAGAACGGTTCTTTGGTTTCCACTGCCGAAACAGCCACCGATTGCTGCACCCATACCATAACCCATTGTTCCGAGACCTCCGGATGTTAAGAAGGTTCTTCTGCCTTTTAACTTGAAATATTGTGCTACCCACATTTGATGCTGTCCAACATCGGTTGCAATTACAGTCTTATCATCAATTAAATTATTGACTCTCTCAATAATATTTTTTGGATGCATTCCGTAATTCTGAGGGTAATTTGCCTGTTCATCAGCTATATATCGATTTATCTCTTCTTTCCATTCAGGATGTTTTTTAGGTTTAACCTTTTCAAGCAACTTATTCAAAATATATTTAACATCACCGATCACACCGAAATATGTGTTGATATTTTTATCTATTTCAGCAGGATCAATATCGATATGAATAATTTTTGCATTCGGAGAATATTTCAGCTTATTGCCTGTTGCTCTGTCACTGAATCGAACACCTATTGCAATAAGTAAGTCGGTTTCCGAATTTGCTTTTATTGATGCATACCTGCCATGCATTCCGGTAAGACCGAGATTGTTGGGAAGTGATCCATCCATCGCAGAAAGTCCCATCATTGAGAAGCCTACGGGAGCATCGATGCGTTCAGCAAATTGCTTCAGCTCATCACCGGCATTGGAAATAACAACACCGCCACCGCTGTAAATATAAGGTTTATTTGATGCTTCGATGAGTTCAACAATCTTATCAATATTGATTTGTTCGGTTAAAACATCCAAAGTTTTTTCTACCGGCTTTCCGGGTTTATATTCACAAGTCGCAAGTTGAATATCTTTCGGTATATCAACAAGAACAGGACCAGGACGACCGGATTTTGCTATTCTGAATGCGTCCCGAAGGATTGAGGCGAGTTCGTTGACATCTTTAACAATGTAATTATGCTTTGTTATCGGCATAGTGATTCCCATGATATCTACTTCCTGGAAGCTGTCACGGCCGAGAAGTGCGAGCGGAACGTTTCCTGTTATAGCTACAAGAGGAACAGAATCGAGAAAAGCATTTGCGATTCCGGTTACAAGATTTGTTGCACCCGGACCGGATGTTGCGATAACAACACCGACCTTGCCTGAAGCTCTGGCATATCCGTCAGCAGCATGAGCCGCACCTTGTTCGTGAGCGCTTATTACATGATGTATGCGGTCGCTTGCTTTATAGAGTTCGTCATAAATGTTGATGACGAATCCACCGGGGTATCCGAATACAGTTTCGCAGTCTTGCTCGATTAATGTCTCAATAATAATTCGTGCTCCGGTAAGTTTCATAGTTTTAACTCCTTATCTTATAAAATAGTAACAAAAAAGTCCTACAGTTTTGCACTGTAAGACTTATAAATTGTTGTCATTATATAGGTTCAACAATGTTTTGTCTTATTCACAGTACAAAAAAAGCCATTATCAATAATACCTAGCACGACAACTAAGCTGATAATGACGTTAATAATTATTACTGTAGCAAAACTATAAAACATTATATTTTACCCCTTTTACAGACTTCTTAATAATTTTTCAAAATTAAGATAGTTTATTTTATCATATTTCTATATAGGTGTCAATCGTCAATTATTATATAATTTTAATTCATTTGGGCATAAAAATATAGTTAAAACATACAAAAACTATGAATAAAAATGCAACAAGTGGCATATGCCACTTGTTACGGGAAAATTTCAGGAAGAAATGATAAGTATTAATCTGTTCTTGCGTCGAGTTTAAAAGTTATCTCGACAGTTTCTTCGTTATGGTAAACCTTGATTGTTACAGTATCACCGGCTTCGTGTTTATTCAATACGTTGAGAAGATCATCAACACTTTCGATTTTATCACCTGCAAATTCTGTGATAATATCATTTCTGCGAAGTCCTGCTGCATATGCTGAACCGGTTGGCTCAATATAGGTTATAAGTGCACCCATTGGGACATCATATAACTCTGCATCACTTTCGGTAACATCACCGACCTTAACGCCAAGATATGGGGAAGCTGTAACAGAACCGTTAGGATCGGTTACTGTGCCGGTTTCAACCAGCTGATTAATTATGTCAACTGCATCTGACATAGGTATTGCAAAACCTATACCTTCATAATCGGATACAAGCTTCATCGTGTTTATACCAATAACCTGCCCCTTCATATTAACAAGAGGACCGCCGCTGTTACCGCTGTTAAGAGTTGCATCTGTTTGCAGCATAGTCATTGTCTTTATAACTGAACTTCCACTTGTAACTTTAATTTTACGATCGGTTGCTGATATAAATCCGAATGTATGTGTGCCTGCGAGATCAAGGCTGTAGGGTGTGCCGATTGCAATAACCATATCACCTATTACAAGGTCATCGCTGCTACCAAGTTCAACCGGTACAAAGTTCTCACCTTCGATTTTTAGTACTGCAATATCATAAAGCGAATCGCTGCCGACAAGTGTTGCTTCATATTCAGTTTCATCATAAAATATTACCTTGATTGTCTGCGATCCATCGATTACATGATGATTGGTTACAATATAACCGTCTTCACTGATAACAAATCCGCTTCCGAATGAATAAGATGATGTAGATGATGTACCCCAGCCGTTATTTTCTGTTGTGCAGTAAACAGTAACAGTACTCTGATCAAGCTTTTGGGCAATTTCCTGCAAGGTTAATGCATCACCGTTTTGACTTATCTGTACATTGAATGATTCATGAGATTTATCTGAAGCCGATGATTCTGAGGTTCCGGATTGTTCACTTTGCAGATCTGAGGTATTTCCGTTAATAAACGGAGATTGATTCATCACTAAAACAAATATTAATGATGAAATAGAAAGAACGGTTAAAACAGTCGTTATTGCAACAAATATTTTTAGCTTGCCATTTCCATTTTTATGTTTTTTTTGATTTCTGTTTTCGTTGCCGTTCAATGGGACTCCGTTTTCCCACTTATAATGAAATTCTTCATTATTTGTTGCTTCATTTACATCCTGATTTTCGGGACTTGTTATCTGATTGATATCGGTATTATTTTCATTCTGATTCTGAGTATTGTCTTCCTGCTCGTTGTCAAAATTATTAAGATCTTCGTTCATAATATTCACTCCTTAATATTATTTTTTTGTCTATGTCAACATTATACACTCGATATATTAATCCGGAGTGTTTTTAAAGTAAAAATGAGCTGAAATGCATGTGAAAAATATTTCACAATATACAGCAATCAATTTATTTGCTTCGGTTCCTTTGGTTCGTTTTTAACAGTAGGAAGCATAAAGCTGAATTCACAATATTCACCTTGAGTTGAATGTACTTTAATTTCTTCACCATGTCTGTTTACTGTACTTTTAACAATAAAAAGACCGAGTCCTATACCGCTCTTGTCAAGACCTCTTGAACGGTCACTCTTGTAAAAACGATCGAAAACGAAAGGCAGATCGGCTTGCGGAATACCTTCGCCGGTATTGTGCACCGATATAAAGGCCTTCTTTTCACGTTTTTCGATTGTTATTGTTATAACTCCTTTTTCAGGGGTGAATTTAATCGCATTGTCACAAAGGTTGTATAATACTTGATGTATCGCATCCTTGTCAGCATTGACAAAAACATCGTTTTCATCATTGTTGAATACAATTTCAATCTGCTTGCTGTCAATTTTCTTCTCGAAGGATATGAGAATCTGTCTTGCCTGCTCACTGATATTATAGTTTTTACGATTAAGAACCTTTTCATTCGCTTCAATCTTCGATAATTCAAGCAGCGTACTTACAAGTCTTGATAACCTTCTGACTTCAGAGGATATAATACCAAGATAGTAAGAATGTTTTTCGGCAGGTATCGTTCCATCAAGAATACCGTCAACAAATCCGGCAATTGTAGTCATCGGTGTTCTGAGATCATGTGAAATGTTGCCGAGAAGTGAACTTCTGCGTTCCTCAATATGCTCAAGTGACTCAGCCATATTATTAAAGGTGGTTGCAAGCTCAGCAACCTCATCTCTGCCCAAAACGGGAACACGGACATCAAATTGACCGACAGAGAAGCTTTTTGCCGCATTGCTGATTGCTTTCAAAGGAGTAACAATTTGACGGCTGACAATATAAACTGATATTATAGCAGCAAGGAAAACCCAAAGGCTGGCCGATATGATAACAGTAGTCATTTTTGTAGTAAGCGAATTGTCACTAATAGTTGATGATGTTACGATGATAAGTCCGGCTTGAGTACCGGTTTCATATGATACAACATTGAAATTGTTTAAATGCTTACCCGAAAATACACCGAGATCGTGAAGTGTATATTGTGTACTTCCGTTTATTATACTCTCAACAACACTTTGGGGGAAAGCTGTAAATTCGCTGTTTTCAATTTCCGCTGTACTAATCAGAATATTCCCCTTGATATCGGTAATATATATGTCGGCATCCGCTGAACTTGCATATTTCTCCATAGAGCTTGAAATTCTGTCTGAATAACGTTTGATTGTAATATCAAAATCCTCTTCATGTAGAATATCTTTGAATACATTAATAATTTCTTCGGAATTATCCGCAGCTTTTGCCATCAGCAGCTTTTTGGATTCGATAGAATAGTTTGTCAGCATGGAGCTGATTATCAGAGTCAAAATTAAAAAACTGAATCCGATAATTAAAGTAAAAGTTGATATAAATCTTGTGAAAACACTCTTATACATTTAAACCACCTTCGTTTTTAAAGCCAATATAATTTCATAAACATTACTAAAGCGAGCATAATGCTCGCTTTAATAATATCATGAAAGGGGGTACAAAGTCAACTATTTAACAATATATTTCCAACCAATTAAACAGCGTTTAATCATCAAAAATATATACTATTCTCCATATACTTCGAATTTGTATCCAACGCCCCAGACAGTTTTAAGTGTCCATTTATCGGATGCGTTGTCAAGCTTTTCACGAAGTCTCTTAATGTGTACATCAACAGTACGGGAATCGCCAAGATAATCAAAACCCCATACCTTGTCAAGTAACTGGTCACGTGTGAATACACGGTTGTAGTTAGCTGCAAGAAAATAGATAAGTTCAAGCTCCTTGGGGGGAAGGTCTATAACCTTTCCGCGAACCTTAAGTTCGTACTTCTGAAGGCTGATTTCAATATTATCAAATTTAATAAGCTCGCCGCTGACTGTATCATGGTTAGCATATCTTCTGAGAACAGCTTTGATACGAGCGAAAACTTCCTTCATATCAAGCGGTTTTACGATAAAATCATCTGCACCGAGTTCGAGACCGAGAACTTTGTCGATTGTTTCACCCTTTGCGGTTATCATAATGATGGGTTTCGATGAATGTTCTCTGATTTCGCGGCATACCTGCCAGCCATCTTTCTTAGGGAGCATAATATCGAGAAGAACAAGGTCAGGCTCATACATTCTGAAAGCTGTAACGCCTTCTGCACCGTCTGAAGCAGTTCTTACCTCATATCCTTCTTTTTCAAGATACATTCTTAATAATTCGCTTATGTTGGTATCATCGTCAATTACTAATATTTTTGTCATGGTAGTTACCTCCTATTTATTTTTATTTACATTTAATTATGTTGTATAATTTATTATTTGCTTGTTTACAAAATCATAATAACACAGAAATAACAGCTTGTCAATAGCTTTTTAATATTTTTTTTATTATTTTGTATGAAATTTAAGTTTACAATTATAAATGATAAAATATTAACAAGAGTATATTATATTTCTATTGTTAAACTAACCTCCACGCCTTTGCAGGCACAAATAGTAATGTATAATCGGTTGGAGTTAACCTCCACATCTGGGTAAAATAAATTTGGAATTAAAGTAAGTGGAGGTACGCCTGCAGGCATTGTTTAACCTTTTATTTTTCAAACTAAATATTGATTTTTTTATACCCGTGTATTATAATATATTGATAACAATCAAATTGAAAGAGGTTTTTATATATGAAGCTTGGTATAGTTGGTTTACCGAATGTGGGCAAAAGTACATTGTTTAATGCGCTTACGAAAGCAGGGGCGATTGCTGCGAATTTCCCGTTTTGTACAATTGATCCCAATGTCGGTGTAGTAGCAGTCAGAGATAAAAGGCTTGATGAACTTGCAAAGCTGTACAACCCCGAAAAATATACGCCGGCAATAATAGAATTTGTTGATATAGCAGGTCTTGTAAAAGGTGCTTCAAAAGGCGAAGGACTTGGTAACAAGTTTCTATCTCATATCCGTGAGGTTGATGCAATAGTGCATGTTGTCCGCTGCTTTGAAAACGATGATATAATACATGTTGATGTCGGCATAGATCCTGAGAGGGATGTTGAAGTTATAAATATGGAGCTTATTCTCTCAGATATAGAATTACTACAACGCAGACATGACCGGCTTACAAAACAACTCAAGGGTGATAAAACCGTTACTGACGAAGTTGAATTGATTGAATATTTAATTGAAGAACTTAATAAAGGAAGCTCAGCAAGAAATCTTCCGGTTGACGAGAAACAAAAAGAAATTGTTCGTACGCTTGATCTTCTCAGCGGCAAGCCTGTTATATATGTAGCGAATGTATCCGAGGACTCGCTTACAGGCAATCTTGAAGACAATGAGTTGTATATGAAACTGAAGAAAATAGCTGACAGGGAAGGTGCGGAGATAATTGCTGTATGCGCAGAGCTTGAAGCTCAGATTGCCCAGCTTGACGACGAAGAGCAGGTAATGTTCCTCGAAGAAATGGGATTAAAAGAATCCGGGCTTGAAAGGCTTGTAACCGCATCATACAGACTTCTCGGATTAATAAGTTATCTGACAGCAGGTCCAAAAGAGGTTCGTGCCTGGACAATAACAAAAGGAACTAAAGCACCCCAGGCGGCAGGTAAAATACACTCTGACTTTGAGAGAGGGTTCATTCGCGCCGAAGTTGTTGCATACGATGACCTTATTGCGAAAGGTTCAACCGCAGCGGCAGCCGCTGCCGGGCTGATAAGAAGCGAAGGAAAGGAATATGTCATCAAAGACGGAGATGTTGTCCTCTTCAGGTTTAATGTGTAATCAATGTATCACTATCATTAATACTTTAAATATTAAGAGGAAGAGATTAAAAATGAGCTTTGATTGTGAAATAGTAGGGAAGATAGGTTCCATGGCGCTAATCAATCGTGAAATTAATGAGTTGGATTATAATACATTCAGCAGAATTGGCAAATATCTATCACCAGGATATGTGTGGATCAGTTCGGGAGCTGTGGAGATTGGTAAAATAGATTATTTCAAGAGAAATAATTGTAAGATTATACCCGAAAATGATATTGCCAAATCATTATATGCTTCTCAAGGACAATGCATTTTAATTGAGAATTATAGACGTTTTATAAGACCAGATTATTCTGTCAGGCAAATATTGCTTGAACACAATCATTTCAATGACAATAAAAAAAGAGAATATATTAAAAATTTACTATTAAAATCTGTCGAACAAAAAGCAATTCCTATTATCAACTATAATGATTCCGTGAGCAACGATGAAATAATGAAAATGGAAATTAGTCGAATTCGAGATAAAAATGAATCGATTGTTGAATGTATTGATAATGATGAAACTGCCTCTCAAATTTCAGTTTTATTAAAATCGAAATATTTATTGATTATGACAGCTGCTGACGGGCTACTCAAGAAAGCGGATGATCCTTCTTCCTTAATTGGAAGAGTTGAGGGAAAAGATACATATGAATTGATAGAAAATATTAATAACCTCTTACAACACTGTATTGGATCAAGTCGGGAAGGTTCAAACGGAATGCTAGCAAAGTTGCGGTATATACAAGAACCAATTAAAAACGGTACGACTGTAATAATAGGTAGTCCCAAATATATCATTCCTGATTTGATTAAAGGTAATGTTAAAAGGACTATTTTTTCAGTTCGGTAAATTTCTTTGAGTCTATCTATTTTAATTTATATTGAAACAAAGATATTCATAAACGTATAAAACCCTATTTTTTGCGAAAAATACAAATAACGAATCGCAAAGGGGTAATTTTATGTTTATGAGAAAACAAAAGCCGAATTATGTGGCTTCATCAATGATCGGAGCATTGACAGTGCTTGCTGTTGGGGGAGTTCTTCTTATGTCGGCAATGTGCTGCAAGCCGTTAAGAAATAAGCTTATGTCGATGAAAAATGACGCAAAAAATGCATTTAAAACAATTGAGAACGAAATGAAGCAAGCTTAACGCAGGCAAAATAATAAAAATTGTATAAAATATAAAAAAGCTATTGACAAAAGGGGTTATGGTTTGCTATAATAAAACCACCTCTGCGGAGGTAGCTTTTTTGTTGCCCGAAAATATGTCGATTAATATGGCGTAACAACAAATTGGATGATGATTTCTCGTCCGGCTACCGATAAGAGGGAGGTACAAAAAGAATATGACACTGGAGGTGCCGATATGAGGGTAAAAATTACTTTGGTTTGCAGTGAATGCAAACAAAGAAACTATGACACCGTAAAAAACAAGAAAAATGATCCTGACAGACTTACACTGAGCAAGTATTGTCGGTTCTGCCGCAAGCACACGGAACACAAAGAAAGCAAGTAAACTTGTATTCTAAAGAAAGCAATGAAATTGCATTCTTAAAAAAGCTTAATGAGCAGAAAGATTGAGGATAATTGTATGGCTGAAGAAAAGAAAGAAAAGTCTGTTGTAAAAAAAGAAAAAGTTCCGTTTAGCAATAAAATTGCCAAGTTCCTGAAAGATTACAAGAGCGAACTTAAGAAAATAGTATGGCCTACAAGAGAAGAAACAATGAAGAAATCCTGGGTTGTAATCACTTCTCTTTTAATCAGTGGTGCAGTTATAGGACTGCTTGACTTTGGATTCGGAAAACTCATCCTTTGGGTTGGAACTTTAGTTTGAGCAAATCAATTATTAGAAAGGCATGAGCAACATGTCAACAGACGAAAAAGCATTGTGGTATGTTGTGCATACTTATTCGGGGTATGAAAACAAGGTTGCCACAAGCATAGAAAAAATGGTTGAAAATCGTGGTCTTGGTCATCTTATACAGGATGTCAAAATACCGGTTGAACTGGTAACCGAAGCATCCGATAAGGGAATAAAGGAAATCGAACGTAAGCTATTTCCCAGCTATGTGATGGTCAAAATGGTCATGAATGATGAGAGCTGGCATGCGATAAGAAACACTCGTGGTGTTACCGGCTTCGTAGGTCCCGGATCAAAACCGGTTCCTTTGAGTGAAACCGAGGTAGAAGCATTGGGTGTTGAGGTTCATGTTATCGAAATACTTTACAACGTTGGCGACAACGTACGGATCTGTGACGGTCCGCTTAATGGATTTATCGGTATTGTCGATGAGATATCACCCGATAAAAAGAAGGTTAAGGTTACAGCTTCATTATTCGGTCGAGATACAACAGTTGAGCTTGACTCAACACAAGTCAGTCCGATAAATTGAAAAAAATCAAACTGTACGAAAATGTACAAACAACGCAAACGTAGCCATGCTTTGCGTTTAAGTGGGAGGGAGCAAAGTTCCCGAAAAATAATTACCACATTCGGAGGTGTTAATAATTATGGCAAAGAAAATAGTCGGTTATATCAAATTACAATTACCCGCAGGTAAAGCTACACCGCAACCCCCTGTTGGTCCTGCACTTGGTCAATATGGTGTTGCTATACCCATGTTTACAAAAGAATTCAACGAGCGTACAAAGAACGATATCGGACTTATCATCCCTGTCGTTATAACAGTATACGCTGACCGTTCCTTCTCGTTTATTACAAAAACTCCACCTGCAGCAGTTCTTATTAAAAAGGTCTGCGGTATTGAGAGCGGTTCTGCCGTTCCGAACAAGACAAAGGTCTCAACTCTTACAAAAGAGCAGTTAAGAAAAATTGCAGAAACAAAAATGCCTGACCTTAACGCCGCTTCAATAGAAGCTGCCGAGAGTATGATAGCCGGTACTGCTCGCAGTATGGGCGTTGTCGTGGCTGAGTAAGGTAAGGAGGTATAATAATGAAACGCGGAAAGAAATATCAGGACAGCGTTAAAGCTGTTGAAAAAACAAAGCTCTATGATACAAAAGAAGCACTCGATGTACTCTGCTCACTTCCTAAAGCGAAGTTTGACGAGACTGTTGAATGCCATATAAGACTCGGTGTTGACTCGCGTCACGCTGATCAGCAGGTCAGAGGTGCAGTAGTTCTTCCTCACGGAACCGGCAAGAAGGTTCGTACTCTTGTTTTTGCTAAGGGCGATAAAGCTAAAGCGGCAGAAGAAGCAGGAAGCGATTATGTTGGTGCTGAAGATCTCGTAGCAAAAATTCAGACTGAAAACTGGTTCGATTTCGATGTTGTTATCGCATCACCCGATATGATGGGTGTTATCGGTCGTCTCGGTAAGGTACTCGGTCCTAAAGGACTTATGCCAAACCCAAAAGCTGGTACGGTTACAACGGATGTTGCAAAAGCAGTCGTTGAAGCTAAAGCCGGTAAAATCGAATACAGACTTGATAAAACAAACATTATTCACTGCCCGGTTGGCAAGGTATCCTTTGGAAGCGAGAAGCTTTTTGAGAACCTTAGCACATTGCTTTCAGCAGTAATAAAAGCAAAACCGTCGGCAGCAAAGGGACAGTACATCAAGAGTTGCGTAATCGCATCTACGATGGGTCCCGGCGTCAAACTGAACTCAGCAAAACTTTCTGACTAAAAAATTATCGAAAAGCTATTGACAAAAGTCAAACTTTAAGATAAAATAATGAAGCACTATAAATATAAGTGCAAATCATGCAATACATGATAAAATAATCCAAAGACAGTAGGTACATTAAGTATAAGGGAAACCGCCTACCGAGGATGAGCTTCAATACTGAAACAGTGTTATTATGCTCCTTCGTCGGTTTTCGCGGAGGAGCTTATTTTATGTATACAATTGCACACTGGAGGTGTACAAATGGCAAGCGCAACAGTATTATCACAAAAACAGCAAATAGTCGAAGAACTTGCCGGTAAACTCAAGAATTCAATTGCAGGTGTTTTAGTCGATTATCAGGGTATAACAGTTGAAGACGATACTGCTCTCAGAGCCGCGCTCCGTAAAGCAGGTGTTGATTATGCAGTTGTTAAGAACACCCTCTTATCAAAAGCTTGTGATATTGTCGGTTTACAAGACATGAAGTCTGTGTTGAACGGTATGACTGCAATGGCTTTTTCTGAAAATGACCCCGTTGCAGCAGCAAAAATTCTTTCAGCATATGCTGAAAAACACGAGAACTACAAAGTTAAAATTGGCTTCGTTCAGGGTAATGTTATAAATTCTGCTGAAGTCGGTAAGCTCGCTAAGCTCCCAAGCAAGGAAGAACTGATTGCTAAAATTCTTGGCAGCATGAACGCGCCGATCGCCGGTCTTGTAACAGTACTGAACGGAAACATCAAAGGCCTGGTTGTTGCCTTAAATGCAATCAAAGAAAAACAAGAGGCAATTGCCTAAACTTTATTAATGGAGGAAAATTAAAATGGCTACAGAAAAAACACTTAAACTTATTGAGGATATTAAAACACTTACAGTTCTTGAGCTTTCAGAGCTTGTTAAAGAACTTGAGGAAGTATTCGGCGTATCCGCAGCAGCTCCTGTTGCAGTTGCAGCAGCTCCCACAGCCGCAGCAGCTCCTGTTGTTGAAGAGAAGACAGAATTTGATGTTATTCTTGCTTCATTCGGCGAGAAGAAGCTTGATGTTATCAAGGTTGTTCGCAGCATAACAGGCCTTGGACTTAAAGAAGCTAAAGAGCTTGTTGAAGCAGCTCCCAAAGCTATCAAAGAAGGCATCGCTAAAGACGAAGCTGAAGCAATTAAGAAGCAGCTTGTTGAAGTTGGCGCTACAGTGGAATTAAAGTAATTTAATTTACAAAAATTAAGATGTCGGTTAAACCGGCATCTTTTTTTATATTTAAAATCGCAATTCTCTGGTTAGGATTAAAATTTAGAAATCTATCTGTTTTGATAAAAATTCAGCAGCTGTGTTTATAATTCTTATATCGCTGTCATCCGGCCGATCATTATCCTGCTTAGCTAATCCAATAATAGCACCTATTGCGCTACCTTCAGATAATATCGGAGAAATACATGATACGAATTTGCCGGTATTATCAACTGCTTCAAGTCCAGACATTGAATTATCGTTACCGTAAACGAAGCTTTCCTTGTTTTCAATCATCGTAATAATTCTGCTGCTTAATGGTTTCTCAACAAAATCCTTGCGTGAAACACCGACAGCAGATATTACACTATCCTTATCGCACACAAGAGTAGGTATTCCATTCACCTTATAAATAGATTCAGCAAACTCTGTTGCAAATTTGCCAAGCTCACCGACAGGTGAGTATTTTTTAAATACGACCTCTCCACCTTTTTCAGTATAAATTTCAAGCGGATCACCCTCGCGAATCCGGAGCGTCCTTCTTATTTCCTTTGGTATAACAACTCTGCCAAGATCATCTATTCTACGCACAATACCTGTTGCTTTCATAGTATATATAACTCCTTTAAATTTACAAAAGTTTGCTTTGTTATTATTTGCGAAATATGGAGTTTTATACTCATATATTGAAAAGTCAAAAATGTTATGATATAATAAATTATTGCTGACATACAGAAAATGCGAAGCATTTTCCTAGAAGCCAACCGCAAGAACGAGAAGACCTGATAAAGCCTGTATGTTGGCTTTATGATATAATAAATTATTGCTGACATACAGAAAATGCGAAGCATTTTCCTATAAGCCAACCGCGAGAACGAAAAATACCAATAAACCTGTAGGTTGGCTTTATGATCTTATATGAAACTAATAAATGAATTTCCAAAGCCATAAATAATAAAATCATAATTCATTTGTTAGTTTAGTATAAATTAGATTATCCGTCTTATAAATTATATTGGTAACAGACGAAAACAGTATAAGAGTTATAATACATTTAAATACAAATATAAAATAAGAGAAGCTTCAGCTTCTCTTATTCTTAACCGTAGATTTAGTTCACTTTATCAGCTTTAATTTCTTGAATGCAGTCATCGCAAACAAATTTGCCCTTGTATATCATTGCTTTTTGAATATTTCCGCAAAATATACAAGATGCGTTGAATTTTCTTACTACGATTTTATCACCGTCACCGAAAATCTCAACCGGGTCTTTAATGCTTATGTTTAAAACATCACGCAGTTCCTTTGGAATAACAACTCTTCCGAGTTCATCCATCTTACGAACTATACCAAGCAATTTCATTTTTTTAACTCCTTCAATTTTTTATATAAGTTACATCAATAAAATATCATATTTTTCACAAAAAGTCAAGGCTTACAAGTAGTATAAATAAAAATATTTGTTTAAATTGAAATTTTTGAAGCTGATATACAAGAAATTTCTTTCAACCGTTTAAATGTGTATTCGAAGAAATCAATATAGCTTTCACAGTAAATATTTCTGGCAGGTATATTGTTTTCAAAGGGTTCGCGGTTTCTTCTGCAACCGCCTTTGCAGAGAAAAAACCACCTACAGTTCTCGCATTTTTCATTGATATGCAGAGGATCATCTACAAATTTTGTGACAGTATCGGATTTTGTCATACGGATAAATGAATCATTTTTAACATCACCAATTTTCCATTTATCGAAAGCAAAAAAATCACAGGGATAGACGCTTCCATTTCCATCAATAACAAAATAATAGCTGCATTTTCCGCTCATGCTGCAGTTTTCGGGAGCATTACCATTCAAAATCCTCACATAGTTATCGAAATTTCGGACACTGGTATATGAATTGTTTTTTATATCGTTGTAATATTCATCAAAGGTTATTTTGAGAAACTCACCGTAATTTTTAGATTTCAGAGAAAAATCACATTCTGTTCCGTCAAGATCATCAAGACAGGGAATAAACTGAAGATGCCTATATCTCTTCAATGCATGGTAAACGGCTTTTCCGTTCTGTGCGACTTTGTTTGTTACGACGCAGAGTATATTGTAATCAACCTTATATTTTTCAAGCAGTTTTATAGATTCAATAACTCTATTATATGTACCGTTTCCGGCAGCATCGGTACGGAAGCTGTTATGGATTTCTTCGGTTCCATCAAGTGATAAACCGACAAGAAAATTATTGTCATGAAAGAATTCTATCCATTCTTCAGTAAGTATTATACTGTTTGTTTGTATTGAATTTTGAATTATTAAATTATTCCTATTGTACAGCTTTTGTAAATAAATCAGCTTTTTATAAAAATCCAGTCCTGCCAGGGTGGGTTCGCCGCCTTGAAACATAAAAAAGCAATATCTGTCACTGTAAGCAAATGCTTTTCTGACAACTGTTTCGAGAGTGCCTTCGTCCATAATGTCATATTGTGGGTTTTGTCTATTTCCGACAACATCAGCATAAAAGCAATATTTGCAGCGCAGATTGCACAAACCTGAAACAGGTTTAATTAATAAAGTTATTGAATTCATGATTTTTCTTTCAATAATATTTAATTATAACGAATACTATGATATAATAAGTTTCAGCAGACCTACAGAAAATGCGAAGCATTTTCACAAATGCCAACTGAACAGACGAAAAGACACTATCAGACCTAATGTTGGCATTATGATATAATATTATAACATTGCCAATCTGTAAAGTCAAATTAGATTGCGGTTAATAAAGAGGGTATAATAAAATGAATAAAGATAAAAAACAGATAATATTCATTATGACTGATACAACCAGATGGGATATGCTTGGTTGTTATGGTAACAAGGATATGATAACCCCAAACCTTGATAGACTTGCAAGTGAAGGCATTCGCTTTGACAACGCCTATACAGTACAGCCTGTCTGTGGTCCGGCGAGATCGGCTATATTTACAGGTATGTACCCTCATTCAAACGGAAGTTGGGCAAATGCGTTACCGCTTTATGCAAACATAAGAACGGTCGGTCAACGGATGCGTGACAATGGTATTGAAGCAGCATATATAGGTAAGTGGCATCTTGACGGCTCGGATTATTTCGGTAACGGAATCTGTCCTAAAGGTTGGAATGCTGACTACTGGTACGATATGCGTACATATATATATGAAATGAAAATTGACGAACGATTTCGTTCAAGACTAGCAAAAACAATGTATGAAAACGGTGGAATAAGTGAGGAATATACCTATGGTCATCGCTGTTCAGATAAAGCCATTAATTTTATAAAAAAGTTTAATGATGAAAGCTATTTTCTGACTGTTTCATATGATGAACCGCACGGACCTTCACTTTGCCCTGAACCATATGCTTCTATGTACAAAGACTATGAGTTCCCGAAAGCACCGAATGTTTGGGATACACTTGAAGGTAAACCTGAATATCAGAAATTCTGGGCGGGTGACCGTGTCAACCATAACCGGGATGATGTTAAACTAAAATTTCCAGCCACATTAGGATGCAATTCGTATGCGGATTATGAGATAGGCAGAGTTCTTGATATTGCACATGAATATGCACCCAATGCTTTGATTGTATTCACCTCGGATCACGGTGACATGTTTGAATCACATTGCCTGTACAGTAAAGCATGTGCCGCTTATGATGAAATAACAAAAATACCGTTGATAATAAAGAGTAGTGAGAATGTAAGAAACACCGTATTCAGTTCTCCTATTTCGCATATTGACCTGACTCCGACATTCCTTGATTATATGAGAATCGTTGTTCCTTCACCTCTTCAGGGAAGCAGTATTTTGCCCATAATCAAAAATCCCGAATCTGAGCATCCGGAACATCCTGTTTTCATCGAATTCGGCAGATATGAGAATATCCATGATTGCATGGGTGGTATGCAGATGATGCGCTGCGTTTTTAACGGCAGGTATAAGCTCGCACTCCATCTGACAGATATAGATGAACTATATGATCATGAAACAGATCCTTATGAAATGAAAAATTTAATTTTTGATGAGAGCTGTAAAGAGATACGAAACAGTCTGCATGATCAGATATTGGAAATGATGAACAGGACTTGCGATCCGTTCAGAGGATATCAATGGGGAAGACGTAGTTGGAGACCAGATTACAAACCTACAACCGGTAACTTCTGGGACATGGACGGACTGTCGAGACAGATTAACATTGAAGGTTACGAACCCGACCAGTTGGAATACTGGACTGCGCTTGAGGTAATGGAACCACACCAGGTGCCGAACCGCTATAACATGGAACGGATAATCAAGATGATTGCAGACCAGAAAATAAGAGAAGAAAATAGAAACAAATAATAATGAAAGAATCCCCGAAGGAAACTTCGGGGATTAAATTTTAAATATTTAATCAATCAAGTACGCTTGCGAGGTCGTTGATTATATCGTCCGCATCCTCAACACCGACAGACAGTCTGAGTAGCTTGTCAGTGATGCCGATTTTGTCGCGGATTGCTTTCGGGATCGAAGCATGAGTCTGTGTCATTGGGTATGTAATCAGAGATTCTGTTCCGCCGAGGCTTTCGGCAAACATAATCATTTTGCAACCACAAAGCACCTTTTCAACCTTGGTTACATCCTTGAGTGTGAATGAAATCATACCGCCGAAGCCAGTGCTTTGACGCTTTGATACCTCATATGAGGGATGCTCCGGCAGACCGACAAAGTAAATTTTCTCAACATTCTTGTTCTGCTTAAGCCAGTTTGCAACCTTGATTGCATTTTCTTCGTGGCGTTTCATACGAAGTGCAAGTGTCTTAATACCCCGCAGTACAAGCCAGCTGTCAAGCGGTGAAAGTCCGCTGCCTTCGGTTTTTATAATAAGAGTCATTTTATCTGCCAGCTTTTTGGAGTTGACAACCAAAAGACCTGCCATTGTGTCGTGATGACCTGCAAGATATTTTGTACCGCTGTGGATAACAATATCAGCACCAAGCTCAATCGGTTTCTGGAAATAAGGGGTGAGGAAGGTGTTGTCAACTGCAAGCAATGCGCCGTGTTCCTTTGCTATCTTGCTTATTGCAGCTATATCTGCAACCTTCATCATAGGATTTGTCGGTGTTTCAATGAAAATCATCTTTGTGTTAGGCTTAATGCCTGCCTTAACGCTTTCGAGATCACCAACATCAACATAGTCGAACTCAACCTTGTAACGCTTCCAAATCAACTCGATGAGCCTGTATGTTCCACCGTAAATGTCGTCCGACATCAGAACATGATCACCTGCAGACATAAGTGAGAAGGATGCAAGCACCGCAGCAAGACCGGTTGCGAAAGCAAAGCCAGCTTCACCGCCCTCAAGCAGTGCGATTGTATTCTCAAGCTCCGAGCGTGTCGGGTTTGAACAGCGAGTGTAGGAATATTCAATATCAGAGTTAAGTCCGGGGTTGAGATATGTAGAGGTCTGGTAAATAGGGAAGCTGACCGAGCCGGTATAGGGGTCGTGTCCCTGATATCCGTGAACAACCAGCGAGTCGAGGGAAAGTTCTTTTTTTATTTTGGTGTAGTCAAGCATTTTATATAATCAATCCTTTCAAATTTAAAGGCAAGTATTCAAAACTCAACATTAATATTATATTAGAAAATCAGAATAATGTCAACATAAATCATTGCGAAATATTTACCGCTATTTTACAAGCAGGGGTTTGAATTTTAAAAAATCCGATGAAATGATGGTTGTCTTTATATCGTCAACCATATAGGTTACCGAATCCTTTGGAATTCCGTGCAGATGCCCGTAATAGACTTGCCTTATACCATATTCCTTCAGTACACCAACTATAGGTATGCAAACAGCACCTTTATGTGATGGTGGATAGTGCAGGAATACAATAATTTCAGATCTGTCATTCTTGTTGAGCTTTTTTGCAGCTTCAAGCGACAAACGCAGTCGTCCTGCTTCGCGTTCTTGAATTTTGCGGTCAAATGCTTCCTTGTCATCAATCATCCAGCCCCTCGAACCGCAGATTATTATATCCTCACATAAAAAGGCATTGTTGTGCAGGAAGGAAACTGTTTTGACACCGATTTTATCGAGAAAAGCGTTCATTTTTGTGATCGAAGTCCACCAGTAGTCATGATTGCCTTTCCCGATTATTTTCTTTCCGTTCAATTCATCAATAAATTTCAGATCTTCCCCAGCTTCTTCAAGCATCATTGCCCATGAAATGTCACCTGGAATAACAACCGTGTCATCAGGTGAAACAATACTTTGCCAGTTAGTTTTCAGTTTTTCGACATAGTTATCCCAGTTGCCCCCGAAAATATCCATAGGTTTATTTGTTGTTAGTGACAGGTGAAGATCCGAAATTGCAAAAACGGACATTAAGCTTTTCCTTTCAGAAATAATATAAACAGATGAATAATCTGATAAAAATGTGAGACAATAAAGCTGTACCATGATAACAAGGAGGAACTACAAATGGAAGGTATATACCTTGAAGGCAATGATCGTCCTGAGCATATCGAGAGAATAAGCTGCAGCGTAAAAAACTGTGTGTATCACGATGGTGAATTATACTGCACAGCAAAAAGGATAGCTGTAGGTACAACAACCGCAACAAGCTGCGGTGAAACTATGTGTGCTTCTTTCAAACCGCGTAATGATGTAAACTCATAATCTTATTTAAAAGAAAATTCCAAAACTCTCTTCGCCATATCATTTGATGAGATTGTCTCCCTGAAGCGTATGTTTTCTGTTTTTAATCCGGAAATCGCTTCGGGGATTTTTATGCCGCTTTTCTTTTCAAGCATTTCAAGACATTCGAATTCATCCTTGCAGTTTTCAACACCAAGACTTTCTGCAACAGCATATGGGAACTTGTAAGGTGATGCTGTCGAAACAACAAGCATTTTATTTGTGCTTTTGTTTTCTTTTTTATATAAATCTGCACAGTATATTGCAACTGCTGTGTGCGGATCAAGCAAATAGCTGTAATCACTGAAGTATTTTGCAATAGTTTCTTTTGTTTGATCTTCGTTACAGGATATGCCTGCAAACTTTTCGAAAATTAATGGATTTTTATTTTTATCTGTTTCAAAATAGCTGTTCTCACAGAAGAAGGACATATTATTTTTACAGAACTCAGTACCGTATGTTAAACAAAGCAGACGTTCAAGATTACTGGAGATGAGTATATCCATCGACGGGGAAACGGTAGTGTAGAAATTCCTACGCTTGTCATAGCTGCCATTGCTGAAGTAGTCGGCAAGTATTTTGTTGTTGTTTGTTGCACAGACAAGAGTGCCTGTTGGAAGTCCCATCTGACCTGCAATATATGCGGCAAGTATATTACCAAAGTTGCCTGTCGGAACAGTTACATCGATTACATCGCCCATTTTTATAGTTTTGTTGTTCACCAAATCACAGTAAGCAGAGAAGTAGTAAACTATCTGAGGAGCAAGTCGACCCCAGTTAATTGAGTTTGCACTCGAAAGGAAAATTCCTTTATTAAGAAGCTCATCGGATATAGCTCTATCGCTGAATATCTTCTTGACACCGCTCTGCGCATCGTCAAAGTTGCCGTTAATCGCAACAACACAGATATTGTTGCCTTTTTGGGTTACCATCTGACGCTTTTGCATGTTGCTGACACCGTCATTGGGGTAGAAAACAATTATCTTTACTCTGTCAATATCGGCATATCCTTCAAGCGCAGCTTTTCCTGTATCTCCTGAGGTTGCGACAAGAATAAGTGCATCTTCTTTTATACCTGTTTTACCGAGCGAGAGGGAAAGCAGTCTTGGCAGAAGCTGAAGTGCCATGTCCTTGAATGCCTTTGTTGGCCCGTGCCACAGCTCAAGGATATTGTTGTCTCCAACTTTTTTGACAGAAGCGGGTTCAGTTCCGAATTTTTCACTTGCATATGATTCGGTGCATGCCTTTAAAAGCTCATCATATGAAAAATCGGTCAGATAGAGCTTTAGAATTTCAGCTGCACGATGTGGATAATCCATTTTACAAAGCGAAGTAATAAAATCATTATCAATTTTCGGTATCTCTGTAGGTACAAAAAGACCGCCATCATCAGCAATGCCTTTTATAATAACTTCAGCTGAGCTTTTGCAGTCTGCATTTTTCGGGTTTGTGTTTCTTGTACTGATGTATTTCAATTTACGTAACTCCATACTTAGTATTTGTATCTTGATTTTTTTGTTTTTATTATTTTATTCGGGGTGTTTTTATTGAAAGCGTTTATATGCTGCTCAATTTTTTCAAGCTGTAGGTCTCTCGTCATAAACACTTCAATGATATCATAACCGGTTTCGGTATAACGCAGCTTTTTGGTCCAGCGAAAACAAAGGAACGAGCAATCCAGCCTGATGTGACCATATCTGCAGTGCATTGTCTTGAATTCCTCTGCACTGTACAGTACCCGCTGTATCTTCTTCAGGTCAACCGCATCCATTGGTGCACCATAGCTGTCATTTGAACGGGTTTTTACCTCAACGAAAACCAATCTTCCTTTATTATATGCAATTATATCAATTTCACCGTGAGCGGTCAGATAATTTGTTCCGAGGATCCTGTATTCTTTCTGCTTCAGGTAATCCGCCGCCGCTTTTTCACCGGCTCGTCCGAATTCTTTTGTATTCATGAATCTATCCTGATAATTTTTCTTAAAAATAGCTTTCTGTGTAATGGACATACACCGTATTTCAATATAGCGGATCTGTGCTGTTCGGTTCCGTAGCCTTTATGTACCGCAAATCCATATTCGGGATATTGTGAGTCCATCTCAAGACAATAGCTGTCCCTTGCAACCTTGGCAAGAATTGATGCGGCTGAGATTGAGGGACACAGTGCATCACCGCTGATAACCGACCTGACCGGAAGTGTAAATTCTTTTGTTACATTTCCATCAATTAAACCGAAAGCAGGCTTAACCGGTAATCTATCAATAGCTCTCCTCATAGCAAGCAGTGAGGCTTCAAGTATGTTAAGCTGTTCGATTTCTTCAACTGAAGCAGTTGCGATTGAAAATGATATCGCAGATTCTTTTATTATATCAAAAAGCAGATCCCGTTTTTTTGCGGAAAGCTTTTTTGAGTCGTTTAAACCGTCGATTATATAATTTTTCGGCAAAATAACGGCAGCGGCAAATACATCACCCGCAAGCGGACCTCTTCCGGCTTCGTCAACACCGCAGACAATGGAATCTGTTTCGGGATAAAGTGATATTTCAAAATTCCATTCCATATATTAATCCCACCGTGCTTCGCAAATTTATTATTAATATTACCATACTCGTACCGCTTTTGCAAGTTCAAAATGAAAATATCAAAGCTTACATAAGAATTATATCAAATATAAATATCGAAAAACAACTCATTGAATGAAAAAATAGCGAAAATTAATAGAATTGTTATTTACATGTTCGAAAAAAAGTGTTATTATATAGGTTGTAAAAGATTTAGGAGGATTAAAAATGGCACGAAAGAAAATATCTATGGATGGAAATACAGCCGCTGCTCATGTCTCATACGCCTTTACTGAGGTTGCCGGTATATACCCGATAACCCCATCAAGCGTTATGGCGGAGCTTACCGACGCGTGGTCGGCAACAGGGCTTAAAAACATCTTCGGAGATACCGTAAAGGTAATTGAGATGCAATCAGAAGCAGGCGCTGCCGGAACAGTACACGGGAGCTTATCTGCAGGTGCATTAACAACAACATTCACCGCATCACAGGGATTACTTCTTATGATCCCTAATATGTTTAAAATAGCGGGCGAACTCTTACCGAGCGTCATTCATGTTTCAGCAAGAACAGTAGCTTCACACGCTCTTAACATTTTTGGCGATCACTCAGATGTATACGCATGCCGTCAAACCGGTTATGCTATGCTTGCAAACACAAACCCACAGGAAGTTATGGATCTCGGTGCTGTCGCACACCTTTCAACAATCAAGGGCAGAGTTCCGGTTCTCAACTTCTTTGACGGCTTCAGAACTTCACATGAAATTCAGAAGATCGAAGCATGGGATTATAAGGATCTTGATGAGCTTGTTGATAAGGATGCCATTGCTGCTTTCCGCAACAGAGCTTTAAATCCCGAACATCCTATACTTAAAGGAAGCGCTGAAAACGGTGATATATTCTTCCAGCACAGAGAAGCATGCAACAGATATTATGATGAATTTCCGGCTATAGTTGAAGATTACATGAACAAGATCAACGAGAAGATCGGCGCAGACTATAAACTCTTCAATTATTACGGAGCGCCCGGCGCAGACAGAGTTATCATTGCTATGGGTTCAATATGCGATGTAGCTGAAGAAGTTATCGATTATCTCACAGCAAAAGGCGAGAAGGTCGGACTTGTTAAAGTTCGTCTTTACAGACCATTCGTCGCTGAGAAGCTTATCGAAGCTATCCCTGCAACCGCAAAGAAAATTGCTGTTCTTGACAGAACTAAAGAACCCGGTGCACTCGGTGAGCCTCTTTACCTTGATGTCGTTACATCACTGGCACAGCATGGCTTCGCAGGTAAAATCGTCGGTGGTCGTTACGGACTCGGCTCAAAAGACACACCTCCTGCAAGCGTATTTGCGGTATATAAGAATCTTGAAGCTGCACAGCCGAAAAACGGTTTTACACTCGGAATAGTTGACGATGTAACAGGTCATTCGCTTGACGAGTCCTTTGCACCCGATACAGCAGCTCCCGGAACAATCAGCTGCAAATTCTGGGGACTTGGAGGTGACGGTACTGTTGGCGCAAACAAGAATTCAATTAAAATTATCGGAGATCACACAGATAAATATATCCAGGCTTATTTCCAGTATGACTCGAAGAAAACCGGAGGTATTACAATATCGCACCTTCGCTTCGGTGATAAACCTATTAAATCACCTTATTATATAACAAAAGCAAGCTTTGTTGCATGCCATAACCCATCATATATGCTTTCGGGCTTCAGGATTGTTGAGGATGTTGCCAAGGGCGGCACATTCCTTCTCAGCTGTCAGTGGTCTGCTGCAGAGCTTGAAGACAAGCTTCCTGCATCGGTCAAGAAGTATATTGCTAAAAATGATATTAAATTCTATATTGTCAACGCTATTGACGTAGCTCGTGGAATCGGTATGGGCAAGCGTACAAATACAATACTGCAATCCGCATTCTTTGCACTTGCAAATATTCTTCCGATTAATGAAGCTATTGATTATATGAAATACGCTGCTAAGAAGTCTTACCTGAAAAAGGGCGAAGCAGTAGTTGAAATGAACTACAAGGCAATCGATGCCGGTGTAGATGCAATTGTTAAGATCGATGTTCCCGAAGCATGGAAGACAATCGGTGAGGAACTCGTTGATCACAAAATCACCGGAGACCGTCCCGAGATTGTCAAGTTCGTTAAATCGGTTGTTGTTCCGACAACAAGGATGCTGGGTGATACACTCCCTGTCAGTGCATTTGTTGATTATGTTGACGGTGCATTTCCACAAGGCGCAGCAGCTTACGAAAAACGCGGTGTTGCTGTTGAAGTGCCCGAATGGATTCCCGAAAACTGTATCCAGTGTACTCAATGTTCTTATGTCTGCCCGCATGCAACTATTCGCCCATTCATGATGAATACCGACGAACAAGCGAAAGCGCCTGAGCAGACTAAGAAAGCTGCTGCAAGAGGCAAGAATCTTGAAGGTATGGCATATTCAATAAGCATCAGCCCTCTCGACTGTATGGGCTGCGGACTTTGTGCTATTGTATGTCCTGCAAAAAATAAAGCACTTGTAATGAAACCTCAGGAAAGCCAGTGCGGCGAACAGGAAGTCTTCGATTACATGGTTGCTGATGTTTCAAAGAAGGAAACGGGATTTGCTGAAAACACAATCAAGGGCAGCCAGTTCAATCAGCCGCTCCTTGAGTTTTCCGGCTCCTGTGCAGGCTGTGCAGAGACATCATATGCTCGCCTTATCACACAGCTCTTCGGTGAGAGAATGTATATCTCCAACGCAACAGGTTGTTCATCGATCTGGGGTGGTTCAGCTCCTGCAACTCCCTATACAGTCAACCGTGATTCACTTCGCGGTCCTGCATGGGCCAACAGCTTGTTTGAAGATAATGCTGAGCATGGTCTTGGTATTTATCTCGGTCAGAAGACTCTTCGCGACAGACTTATCGGATATGTAACCGAGTTATCGGCTAAATACGCTGGAATGGAAGGCACTGCTGAGATGAAGGCAATCCTTGACAAGTATCTTGAAACAAAGAACAATGGCAAGGAAAACGAAAAGGCTACAAAAATATTGGTTGAGATGCTCGAAAAGAATGTATGTAATGATAAGTGCGATTGCTGCGATCTTGAGAAGAAGATTCTTGATAACAAAAGCTACCTTTCAAAAAAATCCATATGGATATTCGGTGGTGACGGCTGGGCATATGATATCGGCTTTGGCGGTCTTGATCATGTTGTTGCTTCCGGTGAGGATGTAAATATATTTGTATTCGATACAGAAGTATATTCAAATACAGGCGGACAGGCTTCCAAGGCATCTCAGCTTGGTCAGGTTGCTCAGTTTGCTGCTGCAGGTAAAGCAATCGGTAAAAAGGATCTCGCTCAGATAGCTATGACTTACGGTTATGTATATGTTGCTCAGGTTGCAATGGGTGCTGATATGAATCAAACACTTAAAGCAATACTTGAAGCTGAGGCATATCCGGGACCGTCAATCGTCATCGGCTATGCACCTTGCGAAATGCATGGTGTCAAGGGCGGTATGACAAACTGCCAGATTGAGATGAAGCGCGCGGTTGAAGCAGGTTATTGGGCGAACTTCAGATATAATCCGATGCTTAAAGCAGACGGTAAGAATCCGTTTATCCTCGACAGCAAGGAACCGACAGGCGACTATGTTGATTTCATTAAGAGCGAAACAAGATACAGTCGTTTGATACAAACATTCCCGGATAGAGCAGAGGTACTGTTCGAAAAGGCACAGGAAAATGCAAAAGCTAAATACCTGAAGCTTAAGGAAATGGCAAATAAATAAGAATTCATAGGGGCTGTCCCCCGATACAGGGCAGCCCTTATATGTAATTTTCAAACAGATTATACTAATCTCGATTAAAAACATAGATAAAATTCAAGGAAAAACCTTTGCCTTGTGGGTTTTTTCGCAGAATTTTATTGTAATGTTTTATGAGAGATTAGTATTATATACGACATTAATCAACTGAAAGGAAGATTGCTGTGGCAGTTAACAAAAGACGCAAAAAAGCAGATATGTCTATTTTAATTAAAGCCATTGTGTTTATTGTGGTTATTATATTAGCTGCATTATTGATGCTGGCTATTTCAAAAATGGCATCTGAACCAAACAAACCGAATGTTTCGGATAATCAATCGGAAAGCTCAGGAAATACTTCGGAAAATGATAATTCGGACTCGATATCGGACACCGGAAGTTTACCATCAAATACGGAATTTGCAACTGTAACAGTCGATAATCAAAAAGTTTTTACCGGTGACCTTATACTTGTAAACGATGAACATCCTTATATCTTTCCGAGTGATGATCAAAGTACCCTGGTAAGCTTGTATGAAAACAAATCATCTGATTATAAAACAGGCGATATCAATGTAAAGCTGCAACCACAGGCTATCCAAGCAATGAATTCGATGATGAGTGCATTTAAGCTGATTTATGGCAGGACCGATCTCACCATAATGAATGGTTACAGGAGCTTACAGGACCAACAGAAGGAATATGATTCAATTGTCAATGATGTTGGAGAGGCTGAAGCTTCAACCCTTGTGTCCAAAGCAGGTGCAAGCGATCATCATACAGGACTTGCGATGGATTTTATTATTGTAACATCAACTACTGTGTCTAAATTTTCACCAACCGGTGATTATAGTTGGGTTGTGGAAAATACTTTTCGTTACGGACTTATTCAACGTTATAAGACCGGCAAAGAAATGATAACCGGCATGGAGAACAGGGATGCTTTTTACAGATATGTTGGGCTGCCTCATTCGTATGTAATGAATACAAATAATTATTCGCTTGATGAATACATAATTGCATTGAAAACATATAGATATGATTCAGAAATGCTGGAGGTTGAGTTTGATGGAGCAAATTATAAGGTTTATTATTACCCTGCAGATTCGGGTTCAAGCACTGTATTACCCATTCCGAATGATTGTACATCATACAGTATATCAGGTAACAATATTGATGGATTTATTATAACTGCTATATACAAATAACACATAAAATTTTTTAAAGACGGTATCTAAGACCATTTTGCGGTCCAAAGATGCCGTCGTTGCATTGGCGAAAAGAAAACAAATGTTTTGGATGTTTGCACATGGCGTAGAAATGCTCGGGTTGCATTTGTGCAAAATAACAATATAAATAATCTTAAAATACAATAATATGCCATTATAAGCTTGGGAAATTGATCTTAACGAATTGAAAACTATATTTACGTTAACAATTATTTGTAAATATAAATATATAATAATTATTATTTTTATGTGATTGACTGATGATAATCTTGTTATATCAATGAGAAAAGTGAATCTTCAAAACTCATTTTTAAAATAATATAATTATTAATGATATCAACAATCCGCAATGAAATCAAAATATATATTTTCTACAATAAATATGAACAGAAAGTAAATGCTACATCGATTGGTAAAAATCGCACAAAAAAGTGGTAGCGTTTATATACATACTTGACAAAAAAGTACTCATATGCTATGATAAATTAACAACAATATGGGTGGACATTGCTATCAATAGGAGGTACACTGAATGAGACAAGTAAAAAAAGTTGCAAGCAAAGCATTTATTATGCTATTGGCTGTTGCTATGCTTGTTACAGGTAACATCACATTTAATGTGTTTGCTGCCGAAATAGTATCGGTTCCAAAGTCAGAACTGGTTGATTCTATAGATGAAGTTAAAAAACTTCTTTCATCAGAAACTTACAGCTCTTACAGAGAATTGTATAAGGATAAGGAGCTTGCGACAAAATCAGTATTTATCGAAGCAAGCGAATATCTTGATGATGAACTTTATTCCGATGCTGAAGTACATGTAGTAGATAATTACAAAGATTCCGACGGAAAAACTCTTATTGCGGGTGACGACGGAAAGGTTTCATGGAAAGTAACAGTACCTGAAGCCGGCAAGTATTCGATTGAAATCGAATACTATACAATAGTTGAATATTCTGATAACGAAGGTAATGTAATAACAAGCAAACCTTCTTCAATTGAGAGAATTCTTCTTATTGACGACAAAGTGTTGTTTAACGAAGCAAGATCACTTGTATTTACAAAAACATACATCGACAGATATACCGTAGATGGAGTAGAAGTTGATTCGAACTCTGAAGCATTCAGAGAGTTGATTTACGGTGACACCGCAGATGCAAGAATTTTTCAAAAAGATATCAACAACAACGAACTGAAACCCGATAAGGTTGAATTTGGCGAATGGAAAACATCCGCTCTTCAAGATTCAGCTTCTTATTATAATACACCTTTTGAGATATACCTTGATGAAGGTGAACATATAATAACACTTGATTCTATCAGAGAACCGATAGCAATCAAATCCATAAGACTTTATCCACCTGAAAGCACACCTACATATCAAGAATATCTTGAAGAACATAAAGATGCTGTTGATGTAACCGGTGTTGAACCTATATATATTCAGGCTGAATATCCGACAGCAACTTCAGATAATACAATTTATCAGCTTAACGACAGAACATCGGCAATAACACAACCGACACACACATCACTCATACGCCTTAATACAATCGGCGGCGATAAGTGGATGTATTCGGGGTCATGGATAACTTGGACAGTTGATGTTCCGGAAAGTGGTTTTTATAATATAATACCACGTTCTAAACAGTCATATTATTCAGGCGTTTATGTTTCACGCGAACTGCTTATTGATGGTAAAGTCCCATTTTCAGAAGCTTCGAGCTTAAGATTCACATTCTCAGATAATTATCAAACCAATCCGCTCAATAATGGAACAAACGCAGATGGTGAGTTAAATACATTTAAGGTTTACCTTGAAAAAGGAACCCGTGAAATTACCTTACGTGTCGTTCTTGGTGATATGGCTGAGGTTCTTGCGGACATTCAGAACTCACTCACTAAGATAAACGAATATAGAAGAAAGCTTCTTATGGTAACCGGTCCTGATCCTGATGAATATCGTGATTACGGTTTCGAGAGAAGTATGCCTGATGTACTTAAGGGTTTATTACAGGAATCTCAAAACCTTTATGCTCATTCTGCAAAACTTGAAGAAATAATAGGTGCAAAGGGTGACCATTCGGTTATTCTGAATAAGGTTGCTTTCGTTCTTGAACGAATGGGTACATATGCGACAAAGATTGCATCCTTGATGGACGATTTACGCGACCAGGCAGGCGCACTCGGAACATGGCTTATGACTACCCAGAATCAACCTTTACTTCTCGACTACATTTGTATTCAACCGGTAGAAGATAAAGCTCCAACGGCAGAAGCAAACTTTTTCCAGCAGATGTGGAATGAATTCGCTTCATTCATTCAATCGTTTTATGCCGATTACGATTCAATCGGTTCAAAGAGCAATAAAGAAGTTGATCCTAATAAACAGATTGAAGTATGGGTTGCAACCGGACGCGACCAGGCCCAAATTATCAGAAACCTGATCGATGATTATTTCACCGCTGAGACAGGAGTTTCGGTAAACCTGAAGCTTGTTGTCGCCGGTACACTGCTGCCTGCAACACTTGCAGGAACAGGACCTGATGTTGCCTTGAGTAATGGTCAAGGTGATGCTATCAATTATGCAATCCGTTCAGCTGTTTTAAAACTAAATGATTATGATACATTTGATGAAGTAATAACAAGATTTAATAAGTCTGCAATAGTGCCTCTTACATTATATGGTGATACATATGGTATTCCCGAAAACATGTCATTCCCGATGATGTTTTATCGTAAAGACATTCTTACCGAGCTTGGTATCGAAGTTCCCGAAACATGGGAAGATTTCTATGATGCAATTTATAAGCTTCAGGCAAATAAACTTGACATCGGTTTTCCGGGTGGTCTTTCTGGAACACTTATGCTTATGTATCAGGAAGGCGAGACACTTTATGATACGGCATTGATTGATGATGCCGGTAATGAAATTCCGAAAACAGAAGGCATGAAAATTAATCTTGACTCTGATACAGCTCTTGCAAAATTCAAGGAAGTATGTGAACTGTACACTATGTATGACTTCCCGGTATCTTATGAATTTGCTAACCGTTTCCGCAGCGGTGAAATGCCTCTTGCAATTCAAGATTACTCTGCATATAACCAGCTCGTAATTTTTGCACCTGAAATTAAGGGTATGTGGGGCTTTACCACCTTGCCCGGTGTTGAAAACGAAGATGGCACAATAAATTATACGAGCGTTGGTGGTGTAAGCTGTTCACTTATGATGCGTACAGTTGAAGAAGCAAAAAAAGAATATGCATGGGACTTCATGGATTGGTGGTCGGGTTCAGAAGCACAAAGCAAATTCGGCAATGAAATGGTTGCACTTATCGGACCTTCCGCAAAACAACCCACAGCAAACCTTGACGCACTTTACAATATGCCATGGTCTGCTGAAGAATATAAAAACCTATATGCACAATTTCAACAGGTAAACTGCACACCTGAGTTCCCTGGTGGATATATAATCTCCCGTTATGCTCAATTTGCATTTCTTAATGTATATAATAAGGGTGATGAACCAATTGAAGCGATGCGTAAATATATTGATGACATAAACAAAGAGTTAACAAGAAAACGTCAGGAATTTGATTTGCCGGTTACATCGGATTTTACAATAACTGATTAATCATTAACTTAAAGATATAAAATGAGGAGGATTACATATGTCAGTTAAAACAGTTGTGCAGGATTCAAAACCGGTCCTCAGAAAAGATATTTCAAAATTTGCCTGGACGCTTAAAGAAATGAGGAAAAACGGAGCTGCATATCTTATGATTGCACCATTTTTCATTCTGTTTTTTGTGTTTACGGTTGTGCCGGTTCTGCTTTCTATTGTTATCAGCTTTACAACTTTCAACATGCTTGAATTTCCCAAATGGATTTTCATGGATAATTACATAAGATTATTGCTTGACGATGAGATATTTCTTATTGCAATTAAAAATACAATTGTATTCGCTATATTAACCGGGCCGTTATCATATCTGTTATCGTTGTTCTTCGCATGGTTTATCAACGAACTTCGCCCAAAAATAAGAGCATTTGTAACATTGATATTCTATGCACCATCAATTGCAGGTAATGTATACCTGATTTGGATAATACTTTTCTCAGGCGACCAATACGGACTCGTAAACGGTCTTCTGATGGATTTGAATATTATCAACTCACCGATATTGTTCTTCCAGGATACAAGATTTATAATGCCTTTAATCATTGCTGTTGCATTATGGTCCTCACTTGGTACCTCATTTCTTACTTTCATCGCCGGTTTTCAGGTTGTTGACAAGTCATTATATGAAGCGGGTGCTGTTGATGGTATCAAGAACAGATGGCAGGAGCTTTGGTTTATTACGCTTCCCACAATGCGTCCTCAGATGATGCTTGGTGCGATTCTTGCAATAACAGGTTCATTCGGCTTCGGCGGTATTATTACCGCACTCGTTGGTTTCCCCAGCCCTGATTATGTTGCACACACGATTATGCATCATCTTGAAGATTACGGCGGGATGAGATTTGAGCTTGGATATTCATCTGCTATAGCAACTATTCTGTTCTTTATGATGTTGGGCGCAAATCTGTTAGTAACTCGATTACTCAGAAAGGTGGGAACATAATATGAAAGAAAAGTCTGTTAAAGCAGCTAAGAGATATCGTTCATTAAACAGATCTCTTGGCGGTGATATCGGCGTTTATATTCTTCTTGCCTTAGTTGGTTCGGTTATGGTGCTTCCACTTATATATGCCATAGCACAATCGTTGAAACCACTTGATGAGTTATGGATATTCCCACCCCGTTTCTTCGTTGTCAACCCGACACTTAAAAATTTTGGCGATTTGTTCCGTTTGATGCGTACCTCATGGGTTCCGTTTTCACGTTACATATTCAATACTGTATTTTACTCAGTGGTGGGTACAGCAGGCAATGTACTTCTTTCATCAATGGCAGCATATGCGATATCAAAGATCAAGTTTCCAGGTAGAAACTTCTTATTCTCAATTATCATATATTCTTTGATGTTCAATGCAACAGTAACAGGTATTACAAACTTTATCACAATGTCAGCTTTACATATGGTTGATTCTATATATGCGATCATCATTCCAGCATGGTGTACAACATTCGGTCTTTACCTTATGAAGCAGTTTATGGAGAGTTCGGTACCGGATGAGGTTCTTGAATCAGCAAGACTTGAGGGAGCCGGCGAACTTAAGATATTCGCAAAAATTGCAATGCCCATGGTTAAACCTGCATGGATCACACTCATAATTTTTGCGTTTAACGGACTTTGGAATGCCGGCGCAAATATGTATGTTTACAGCGAGCAGCTTAAAACCTTCAACTATGCTATCGGTCAGATTCTTGCCGGAGGTATTGCGAGATCAGGTGCAGCGGCAGCATCGACTGTTATTACAATGATAGTTCCAATTATAGTGTTTATTATAACACAGAGTAGCATTATACAGACAATGTCTACATCCGGTATGAAGGACTAAGGGGGAAAAATATGAAAAGAAATTTATCTAAAATCTTTCTGGTCTCCTTGTGCTTATTAATGCTGATCGGTACAATACCGGTAGCAGCGAAAGTACCGTATACAACCTATACTTATAATGTAAGCATGCAAGCGGTTGAAAGCCCGGACGCATATGTTCCGGAGACAGTAATCAGCACAAGTTCGCTGATAAAATCACTCAATGCTGAGGGCAATGAAAACACAAAAATCCGTTATCCGGATCTTGCGACAACTTTAAATTTAACTACAATTTCGGATGTTTTTGTAGATGACCTTAACTGGGTTTATATCGTAAACAAAGGCGCGAACCAAATTCTCGTATGTGACGAGAGATATAATTTAAAATATGTCATATCAGAATTTATCAATGATCAAGGAGTGCCTGATAGTCTTGATGGACCCAGCGGTGTATTTATATCAGAAACTGAAATATATGTTGCAGATACAGAAAATGCTCGAATAGTTATCTTCGATAAAGTTGGTAGCTTTAAAGATATTATTCCTGAACCGGCAAGTGAAGTTTTCCCTGACAACAGCGTTTATAAACCGATCGCTCTCGCTATTGATAATGCCGGTCGTGTATATGTTGTTTCATCAACAACAAACTACGGTGTCATTTCACTTAACAGAGATGGTTCATTTAACGGATTCCTTGGTGCTCAGAAGGTCACACCGAATATGTGGCAGTATTTTTGGCGTATATTTCAGACTCCGGAACAGATTGCAAAACAAATTAAATGGGTTCCGACTGAGTACAATAATATTACAATTGATGACGGTGGATTCATCTATGTTACTACCTCATCAATTGATGAAGGTTCACAGCAAGCAGCTATCTGGAGCAAATCACGCTCTGATAAATATGCTCCGGTAAAAAAGCTGAATCCCAATGGGTCAGATGTTATGAGAAGAACAGGTTTCTGGCCACCTTCGGGAGAAGTTCTGGTAAACTGGGGAACTGAATCAAACACCGGTGCTTCAAGAATAGTCGATGTTGCATTAGGACCAAACGGAATGTGGAGTATAATCGATTCAAAGCGTCAAAAAATATACACCTACGACCAGGATGGTAAAATGCTGTTTATATTTGGCGATTACGGAATGCAGGTTGGTGATATTCAACAAATCAAAGCCATAGATTATCAGGGATCTAACATTATTGCAGTCGATACAACCGCAAATCTTTTAATGGTTTATAAGAGAACTGAATATGGCGATTTAATTGGTGAAGCACTCCAAAATACTCTCGAAAATAAACATCAGAATGCAGTAAGCTATTATATCAATATTCTCCAAAGAAATAATAACTTTGCTCAAGCGTATGTTGGTGTTGGTAAGAGTAAGTTGATGAGCGGCGAATATGAACAGGCAATGAAGTATTTTCAATATGCTTCCGATAAAGAAAATTATTCATTGGCATTTGCTGAAGCTCGCAAAATATGGATTGAGAAATATGTTTTCATTGTTCCTTTAGCAATAATAATTATAGCATTTTTAATAAACAAATTCTTTAAATATGCAAATAAAATAAATAAAAAAGGGCAGGTAATGAAAGCAAAGCGTACTCTTCTTGAAGAGTATTTATACGGCTTCCACATTATCTTCCATCCATTTGACGGTTTTTGGGATTTAAAGCATGAGAAGCGAGGCTCGGTAAAGGGTGCAACCCTTATGCTGTTCCTGACAGTACTTGCTTTCCTGTATCAGTCAATAGGAAGAGGGTACCTATTTGATTCAAACTCAACAAACGTAAACTATTTTATAGCAATAACCTCAGTTGCAATGCCGGTTATGTTGTGGGTAACAGCGAACTGGTGCCTTACAACTCTGTTTGATGGAGAAGGCAGTTATAAGGATGTGTATGTTACAACCTGTTATGCTTTAACTCCATTACCTATGCTTATAGTTCCGATGGCATTTATTGCAAACTTTGTTACATTAACCGAAGCTGACTTAGTTAATATGGTTGTTCAGTTAGCATTTGTATGGACAGGATTTTTGATTTTCTTCGGAATGATGGTTATTCACGATTATTCGTTGTTCAAGAACATAGTAACTTCACTTGGTTCGATTGTCGGTATGGCATTTATAATGTTCGTAGCTGCATTGTTCTCAAGTTTGCTTATGAAGATATTCTCGTTCGGATACAACATTTACATCGAACTATCATTACGAATGTGACGGGAGAAAGGAGAAAGTTATGAAATTAAAATTTAAAGCGTTGATATCTCTTTTCTTGGCACTTTTTATGCTATTATCCATGTGTTCTTTCCTTACAGTTTTTGCTGCAGAAACAAGTAGTGATGAAAGTCTTTCCGAGGAAGAACAAAAGCTTGATGAAGCTCCTTATACAAAAATAATATATGGATCTGTTCAGGCAAAAGTAAATACTATGACTCAAGGTATTACCGTCGGTGACATGACCATGTTCTACGATCCCGCATCGGGTGAAGTAGCAATTAAGAATGATGTGACCGGAGAATACCTATTAACAAACCCATATAATGTTTCATCAACTACTACTTCCACCGGGACAGCATCTTCTCCTGCTACCTTGCAAACTTTGTTGTCACAGGTAATAGTTAAGTATACCGAAAATGACAAGGAAAGCACATTTAACAGCTTTAAGGATGCTGCAATCGAAAAACAAATTGTCGTCAAGGATATAAGAGGAGGTCTGAGAGTTGAATATACTCTTGGTAGAGAAGAAGTAAGACTTCTTGTTCCCGAATGTATAACAGTTGAGGACTTCAATTGGATATATGAACCGATTGCATCTCAGAGCAAGTATGATGCTGATAAATTTGCAGCATATTATCTGCTCAAGGATGCAAACAACCCTAATGATCCCAAGAAAACTCAGCTTACAACTAAAATCCAATGGCCTATAACTGAAAAGTTTCCTGTATATGTTCTTGACCCTTCTGCAAAGTATGCAGAAAGACTCAGGCTTGAAAAAATAGTCAAGAAATATACAGCATTAACTTTTGAATTGCTTGATGAAATGCATATAAAAACTGACTATACTGTTACAAATAAAGAACCTGCTTTGTTTAAGCTTGCGCTTGAGTATTATCTTGAAGAAGACGGTGTTTCTGTCAGACTTGCGGCAAACAACATCCGTTTCGACTCATCAAACTATAAGTTAGAGGATATTACATATCTTCCATATATGGGTTCAGCTGTTGTCGCTAATAGTGCTGCTGCTAATAAAGGATATGTATTTACTCCTGATGGTTCGGGAAGCTTAATAAGTTTTGAAGATGTCGTTGGCCAGCCTGTTATAATTACGGACAGCTTATATGGACATGATTATGCTTTCCACGATATCTCATCGGGTGCAAATAAGGAAGTTATGAGACTTCCTGTATTCGGTATCATACAAGAGATTGCAAAGTGGACCCGTGAAACAGTACCAATTGAAGAAATTAATGATAAAGGTGAAATAGTTATAACAGAAAAACCTGTTGAAACATATACACCCTATAATGCAGGTTATCTTGCAATTATAGAAGAAGGTGCATCACTTTCACAGATATCAGTTGAAAATGGTGGTATAACACACAATCGTATCTCTGTTTTTACTAAGTTTAATCCTCGTCCAAAGGACCAATACAAGCTTGACGGTGGTTTATCTGCCGGCTCAAACGCTATGTGGACTGTTGAATCAAAGCGTAAATATACCGGCGATTTTAGAATCAGGTATATAATGTTGAAAGACGATGATGCCACATATGCAGGTATGGCAAGAACATACCAGAACTATCTTGTAGAAAAAGGAGTTCTTACATCACTTGATGATACAGAAGACGATATCCCACTTTACATTGAAACTCTTGGTGCTCTTGATACAACAGCTAGAATATTAGGAGTTCCGGTTGATAAGCAAACTGCTCTTTCATCCTTTAGTAAAACAATTGAATTCCTTGAAGCTTTGAAGAAGCAGGATATATCAAATGTAAAAGTCAAACTTACGGGATGGATAAATGGCGGACTTACCTCTACTGTTCCTTATAAATTCAATATAGAAAAAGCATTGGGCGATGATAAGGGATTCGCAAATCTTGTTGAATACGCAAAACAAAATAACATTGAGCTATTTCCCGATTTTGATTTTGTATTTGTAAAAACAGATAAAGCATTTGATGGATTCAATTATAAAGACAGTGCGGTTCTTACGATAGACGACCGTGCAGCACAATATAGAAAATATAACTATGTATATCAAACATATAGATCTGGCAGATGGGTTCTCTTGAGTCCAAATGTAACAGAAGCCTTTTATGATAAGATATACGAGAAGTATTCAACCTTTAATGTTGGTGGTATTGGTATTTCGACATTAGGCTCTGTTCTTACATCAGATTTTAATGAAGATGCACAGCTTAATAGAGAAGACTCGGTTGTTTTGTATACAAGACTTCTTGCCAAAATATTGGAAGAGAACGGCAAGGTTCTTATATCCGGAGGAAACTCATTTACATTACAATACGCAACGGATATTCTTGATGTTCCATTTGAAAATTCAAGAAGTATTTATTCTTATGCAAGTGTTCCTTTCATGGGAATGGTATTACACAGCTATGTTGATTTCTCAGGAACAGCAATCAATCTTGCCGGCGATTATAGATATGCTCTGTTAAAAACAATCGAAAACGGTGCAAGCCCTTACTTTATAATAGCACTTGAAAATGCATCGGAATTGATTACGTCAGATTATTCAGAGTATTATTCGGTTCGTGCAAGTATTTGGCTTCAGAGTATTATTGATACCTACGATGAGCTTAATACAGCCCTTAAGGATGTGCAGACTCAGAAGATGGTTGATCACCAATTTGTAGGTGGTAATCAGAGAATAATCATGACAAAATATGAAAATGGAGTAGTATTTTACTTGAATTATACTCTTGATGATTACACAGTTGAAATATTCGACGAAGACGGTGAAGTCACGGACAGCTTCATAGTTCCTTCACAAGATTTTATTAAGTTCGATAAGAACGGTAAACAGGTGAATTAAAGAGGAGGGGAAATAATGAACAAAGTTGCTAAGCCACAGCAAGCTGCTGTAAAAGCAGTTCCAGCTAAGAAACGTAAAAGAACCCAATCCTTGAATAAAAAGAAAGAACGTATGGGTTGGCTGTTCGTTGCTCCTTTCGCTATTGGATTTATTCTGCTATACATACCGATGGTTTTTGAATCGATAAAGTATAGCTTTGAAGTAACAAAAAATCTGCCCGGTGGAGGAATTGAACAAATTTTCGTTGGATTCCAGAACTACAATTATGCATTATTAGAAGATTCATCTTTTACTCAGACGTTGATTACAAACCTGCAGCAGTTGGTACTTGATGTACCTGCGATAGTTATCTTCTCACTGTTTCTTGCGATTTTATTAAACCAGAAAATGGTGGGCAGAGCTGCTTTCCGTGCGATATTCTTTATCCCGGTTATTACTGCAACTGGAATAATTGAAAGCATTGAGCTTCGAAACAGTCTTATGAATGTTATTGAACAGGTTGGTAACCTTCAGAGCGGTACCTCTGAAATTTCAACGACAAGCGCAAACGATATTATCTCAAGAGTTGATGTTTCGAGGATATTCCAAGGAATGCAGGTCGGTCAGGAGCTTGTTGGTTATGTAGTCTCTATGGTAAACAATGTTTATGCAATTGTTAACCGTTCAGGTGTTCAGATGCTGATATTCCTTGCCGGATTACAATCGATATCACCCAGTATTTATGAATCGTGTTATATCGAAGGTGCATCAGCTTGGGAAACCTTCTGGAAGATAACTTTTCCGATGATAAGCCCGATGATTCTTGTTAATGCTGTATATACAATAATAGATTCGTTCACAAGACAATCAAATACGGTTATGAAATATATTGATGAGACGATGAAGGGTACATATGGAGCTAACGGTTATCCTCATGGCACAGCAATGGCATGGATGTATTTCCTGATAGTTATTTTGATTATAGCTCTTGTTGCAGGACTTATGTCATTGTATGTATTCTATCAACGTAAAGATTGAGGAGGGATGAAATGAACAGTTTTACAAAACCAAAACTTAAGAAATATGAAAAGGTTCAGTTTGATGACAAATTGACTTTCGGTCAACGCTTTAAGTTGAAGTATATAAACCCATATTTCCTCCGTAATTTATTAATAAAATTCTTTAGATTTGTATTTTTAGTAGGTATATCCTATATTGTACTTTTCCCGTTCATTACAAAAATCTCAGGCTCATTTATGAGCATAACCGATTTTGTTGATGTTCAGGTTAAGTTAATACCTAAGAATTTTACACTCGACACATATAAAGCTATTGTTCTTGAGAATAAATATTGGCAGGCATTATTGAATACTTCGATTCTTTCAATAGGACTCGGTGCTATTCAGATGATAGTTTGTGCCTTAGTCGGATACGGATTTTCAAAGTTTAAATTCAAGGGTAGTTCACTATTATTCCTTGGTGTTTTACTTACAATGATTATCCCACACCAGACTTTGCAGATGTCCTTATTCATGAAGTTCAGATTCTTCGATATTTGGGGAATCGGTGGATTGATTACAAGTGCTCTCGGTGCAAAATTGCCAAATCTTCTCGGTTCAGCTTGGCCGTTGATAATAATGTCAGCAACGGGACTTGCATTTAGAAACGGATTATTTATATTCGTTATGCGTCAGTTCTATAGAGGTATTCCGGATGAGCTTGAAGAAGCAGCATATGTTGACGGCGCAGGACCTTTAAGAACCTTTGTCCAGATAATTCTACCGCTGTCAATTCCGATGATGGTAACAATCTTTATGTTCGCATTCTCATGGCAGTGGTCTGATACGTTCTATACAAATCTGTTCTTCTCATCCTCGAGTAATTTCATTCTGATGCCTGATATCGTAAAGATTCCTGCATCGTTGAACTCAAAAGGATTTGTTGGTCAAACAGCGTTTGAAACTGCGATTAACAATACCTGCGGTCTGTTGATTCTGTTACCGTTGGTTGTAGTTTATCTGTTCGCACAGAAGACTTTAATTCAAGGTATTGAACGTAGCGGTGTTACAGGCTAATATTGGCATAAATTAAAAGGTCACTGATAATCAGCGGCCTTTTTAGCGCTTAAATATATTATTTCAACGGTTTACTCTTAAAGATGACAGACCATAATAAACCAAAGAATATCGCAGCAGCAATCCCACCTGAAGTTGCTATCAGTCCGCCGGTTAAAGCACCGATCAGTCCGTTCATCTCAATCTGTTCTTTGACACCTTCAGCAAGCAGATAACCGAAGCCGGTAAGAGGAACTGTTGCTCCTGCTTTGGCGAATTCAACAATAGGTTTATATATTCCTAAAGCTCCGAGTATTACGCCTGCACAAACATATCCAACAAGAATTCGAGCTGGAGTCAGCTTTGTTTTATCGATAAGAAGCTGAGCGATGACACAAAATAAACCACCGACAATAAAAACCTTTATATAATCAATAAGCATTTAGTATTCACTCCTATCAATTTCTTGAATTCGATATATGAATCAGATGCGCAACAGCAGGAATATTCTGCTTTTGTAAAACCGACACTGGTGATAATAATGCTCCGGTTCCGATCAGTAATATATCTTTGCAGCCGTTTTTCAACTTGTCTATAAAATACGATGCTGCGATTGCTGCCGAACAACCGCACCCGGAAGCACCTGAGTTTACGTCCTGCTTTTTGTAGTCATACATCAGCATACCGCAATCGGTATATTTACCCCACATATCAAGTCTGTTTTTATACAACAATTCACATGCGATTTCATAGCCTTCTTTTCCAAGATCTCCGGTTGAGATTATGTCAAAATCATTTGCACTTTTTCCGCTGTCGTTGAAATATCTCATTAGTGTGTCAACAGTAGCCGGAGCCATTGCAGCCCCCATGTTGTTCTGATCCTTGATACCACTGTCAACAATCCTACCAATTACACACTCTGTGATGTATGGCGGATAGCCTGTGCATTCAAGCAAGAAAGCCCCACAGCCTGTCACGGTGTTCTGTGAAGTGGGAGTCCGTTGCCCGCCATATTCGATAGGGAAGCGGAATTGTCTTTCGGAGGAACAGAAATGTGAGCTTGCAAGAGCCGCGCAACGATCTATTTGATGGGTACTGCATAAGTTCGAACCTATTATAACCCCTTCGGCAAAGGTTGAACAAGCGCCGTACAGACCGAGAAATGGTGCATTACAATCAAGAAGACCGAAGCTCGATGCTATACATTGATTCAATAAATCACCTGCAAGGACAAGATCAAGATCGATATACTTCATATTTGCTTTTGCCAAAAGTGTAGATAATGTTCGACGACACATTTCGCTCTCGGCTTTTTCCCAACTGTCTTTACCAAAGTATATATCATCTTCGTACATATCAAAATATTGACCGAGTGGACCTTCATGTTCGAGCTTACCGACAACCGATGCTGACTGTATAATAGAAACAGGCTCAGGGAATTTAATTATGTTTTTCATAAATATGACCATTCCTTAAATATAGTTAAATCAGTAATAAATAGAAATAGTATGCAACACCATACAAGATAGAAAAGGAAACTCCGTAAACAATAACCGAGCCTGCTATAATGAACATTTTTGCTCCGACTCCGGCAATAAAACCTTCTTTTTTATTGTCAATTGCAGCAGCAGCAATAGCATTTGCAAATCCTGTTATTGGGACAAGTGTGCCGCCGCCAAAAATTTTTGCAAGTACATCAAACCAACCGATACCGGTAAAAAGACCGGCAAGAAATATAAGAGATGCTGATGTCAGCAACTTAGCATGTTCTTCAATTGTGAAAATTGAGTACAAATTAAATAATACTTGACCGATTACACAAATAATACCTCCGCCGATAAAAGCAAGTACACAATTCTTCAAGCTGCTTGTCCTTTTTGATCGATTCTCTGCATATTTTTTATATTCTTTTATATCCATATAAAACCTCATATATTATAATATCATTAAGTCAATAAATAGCTTAATCAGTTTTTTGTGTTCATGTTGTTGACTTCAAGAGAACACTTTTCGTTTTCTGTATATCAGCAATAATTTATTGTTTCATTATGAATAGTTTAATCAAAAATATAAAAAATATTTACTGAACAAGTAAATTTAATGACGAAAGGTAGATTTATATTAAAAATTTGACTGTTATTAATTTTTTTATTTGTAATAGTCTCTAATATTTATATCAGGCTATTGACAATTATAAAAAAAACAATATAATTATTTTATACGAGTATTATATAGTATATAAAATACTGACAATTTATCTATTTTATACGGCGAAGAGCTTATTTGATGGGTTATCATCTACATTTTAAGTTGTGGTTGCAGTTTGTCTGTTAAACAGTCTGAAAAAAGTTATGATATAATCGGGGAATTACATTCCCATAAAAATGATTTAAAGTTAAAATTATTTTATACACGAAAGGGATGATAAATTTATGAGTAATACTTCTTATAAGATAAAATATCCGAAGCCGGAAAGCCTTCGTGCTATAGTTAAGGAAAGTGCTGAAAAATTCAAGGATAAAAATTGTTTTTGTTATATAAAAGAAGATGATAGCCTTGGCAAAATTACTTTTGCTCAGCTTGATGAGACTGTAAATCACCTTGGCACAGCTTTTGCTGAGCTTGGTTTTCTCAGTAAAAGAATTGCTATTCTGTCAGAATCAAGATACGAGTGGATTGTTACCTATATAACAACAATAATCAGCGGCAGTGTAGTTATTCCGCTCGATAAAGAATTAATTAAAGAGCAGATTGCGAACTTTATCAATCTATCTGAAGCTAATGTTATTGTATATTCAAAATCATATAAAAGTACAGTTGAAGACATAAAAGAAGAGCTTAAACACATAGATTGTTTTGTTTGCATGGACGGAGAAGAAGAGAATATAACAGCTGAGTCCATATTGAACCAGACAGAAGTTAACTTTGCGTCATTGCTTGCTTTTGGGAAAAAACAACTTGATGAAGAAAATCAGGACTTTATGAATGTTGAAGCTGACATCAACCAAATGTGTGCAATAATATTCACATCCGGAACAACCGGAACCAGCAAAGGTGTTATGCTTTCGCAGAAAAATATACTCGCATGTATCCATTCAGCAAGTAATATGGTCAATTTCGGTCCGAAGGATGAAATCGTTTCTGTTTTACCGCTTCATCACACATATGAAACCTGTTGTGGTATATTGACTCCGATTCTGCTTGGAGTTACTGTAAATATAAATAACAGCTTGAAGTATGTTTTACGCAACTTCAAAAATTTCAAACCGACAGGTTTAGTTCTTGTTCCGCTGTTTGTTAATACAATTTATAAAAAAATTACCGATGAAATACGTAAGAAAAATAAAGAGAAAACATTTGCAACAGGAATTAAACTGACAAAAGCAGCAAGAAAAGTCGGTATTGATTTGCGTAAAATTATATTTGCTGAAATTAATGAAGCATTTGGTGGTCGTTTATCAAAGATAATTTGCGGTGGTGCAAGACTCGATCCGGATATGGTCGACAGATTCGATGAAATAGGCATAAATCTTGCTCAGGGCTATGGTATTACAGAATGCGCGCCTCTTGTATCTGTAAACCCATATAATGCAATCAGGAAAGAATCTGTTGGTGTTCCTGCTATTGATTGCGTGATCAGAATAGTAAAGAAAATTGATGATGTTGACGTCGAATTGCCAATCGGAGAGATAGGCGAAATTCATGTAACCGGTCCCAATGTTATGCTCGGATATTATAATAATCCCGAAGCTACCGCAAAAGTATTTGACTCTGAGTGCTATTTTATTACCGGTGACCTGGGTTATGTTGATGAAGACGGTTATTTATATATAACCGGAAGAGAAAAGAATGTTATTATTTTAAATAACGGTAAAAATGTATTCCCTGAAGAAATCGAAGAATATATTGTGAGAATTAATATTGTTAAGGAGTGTGTTGTAATAGGAAAAGAAGGTACAGCAGGTGATATTGTTATAACTGCGCTCGTTTATCCTGATTATACAGCACTTGAGGACAAAACACCTGATGAAATCAGCGATTTATTAAAGAGCGAAGTCTCAAAAATAAATAAAGAGCTGCCTCTTTTCAAACAGATAAGAAATATTGAAATAAAAAAGAGCGAATTCCAGAAAACAACTACACAAAAAATTATGCGCCATAAAATTTAATTTCAGAGGAGTCTATTAAATGTTTAACAGCTTAAAAACACTTTTGGTTGAGGAAATGAATATTAACGAACACGATATTGTGCTCGATGCAGAATTGGTGAATGACCTTGGATTCAATTCACTTGAGCTTGCCGATCTTGTTGTGCTCTGTGAGGACAGATTTAATTGTACTTTTGACGATAAAGAACTGCCGAAGCTCTTAACAATCCGTGATGTTGTCAATTACCTTGAGTTAAACGCAGGTACAATCGATTAAGTTATTGGAACAATAAAAAGAGGAATGAAGGCATTAAGCCGTCATTCCATTTTTTATATTGGTTTATTATATAAGAGTTACATTTCTCTTCGTCCCTCAATTGCACGCATCAGAGTTATTGAATCGGTGTATTCGAGAGAAGCGCCGACAGGGATACCATATGCAAGCCGGGTTATTTTTATACCAAACGGTTTTATCAGCTTAGACAAATACATTGCTGTTGCTTCGCCTTCAACGCTGGGATTGGTTGCAATTATAATTTCGTTGATTCCATCAAGTCTTGAAAGCAGCTCCTTGATTCTGAGCTGTTCGGGGCCGACACCATCAATAGGTGAAATAACACCGTGCAGAACATGGTATGTGCCGTGATATTCTCTGGTGCTTTCGATTGCATTTACAGCTCTTGAATCCTCGACAACGCAGATAACCTTTTCTCTTGCATCATCTGAGCAGATAGGGCATATACCGCCACAGCTTAGATTCTGACATACAGGACAGCCTCCGATGCATTTTTTTGCTTCAATGATTGCATTGGCAAAATCATTTGCTTCCTTATCTGATATATCAAGTATATGATATGCAAGACGGGTTGCACTTTTTCTGCCTATAGACGGCAGGGATTGAAACTTATCAATCAACCGTTCAAGCGGTAACAAATTATTCATTAGAATAGTCCCGGCATAGAAATATTGCCTGTCAGTTTGGATAATTCTTGTTGGTTGGTCGATTCAACTGTTTTTATCGCTTCATTTACAGCTGCAACAAGAATATCTTGCAAATCCTCGACCTCATCCTCGCCAAGCAAAGCAGGTGAAATTTCGAATTTTGTAACTTCCTTGGTGCCGAGTATGGTTATTTTGACCATTCCACCGCCGGCTGATATATTGTATTCTCTTGTATCAAGTTCAGCTTGTAAGGTTGCCATATCATCCTGCATTTTCTGAGCTTGCTTAATCATTGAATTCATGTTTCCGGGATTACCGCCCATACCCTGAGGTAATCTGACTTTCATATTCTAAATATCCTTTCGTCAATCAAATATTGTTATATCATCAATAGCTGATTTTGTTTTTGTTTCAACGGATTTGTCAGCTATTTTTATTGTGTATTTATTGCCAAAAACTCTGTTAAGCCCATCCTGCAGTTTTATGAGCGAAGATTTTTGTTTTAAGAACATTGTTGTAAACGAATCGCAGTAAACCCGCAGCTCGTTGTTATAGAGCTTAAGCTTGCTGACCTCAAGCAGCGAATACAACTGAGGTTCCTGCTTCATCTCATTGAGGTAATCGGATATTTCCTCGAAATCTTCTTCAACCCCATCAGATGTATTTTTTTTTGGTTCTGTTTGTATAAGCGGTGTTCTAATCGGAGATTCAATTTCAGGTATAGACTCAACCGGATTTTCTATAAGTTTAGGTTGTGAAGCATGTATTTCAACGTCTTCTGTTCTTTTTGACTGGGTTGATTTCTTTTCTGATTTTATTTCAATACCTGATGAAACTTTATATTCAAGCTTCGAAAGTCTTGCAGCTATCGATTTTGTTGAATCATTAAGTGTAGGATCACACATTTTCATAATAGTCATTTCAAGCTCGAACAATTTATTCTGCGAATATCGGTTCATCCTGAAATATGTGTCTTCAAGTATGTCTGCATAATATAAAAGTTCTTCGGTTGTAAGCTTACTGCTTAGAATATTAAATTTTTTTTGTTCGTTTTTTTCGTAAAATGTACTTATATTATTTGTATTTTTTGTTTTTGAATATATCAAAAGATCACGAACCAACTTTAGAAGATCTGTCAGGAAAGATGTCAAATCCTTGGCTGATGAATGCAGAGTTTTGAGAAGCATGAGACCTTCGATGATATTGTTGTTTACTATATGTTCAAGCATTAACAGAATGCTGCCCGCACTGCTGATACCCAACCGCTGCTGAACATACTGCAAGTCAAGCATTGCAGTTGTATCACCACCAATACAGCTGTCAAGCATACTGAGAGCATCACGCATGCCACCATCGGCAAGTCGTGATATCAGCTCTGCTGCTTCTTCGGCAAGGTTTATATTCTCCTGCTTTGCAACATAAAGGAGTCTTTCTTTGATTATCGAAGCATCTATTCGTCTGAACTCAAAGCGCTGACATCTTGAAAGAATTGTCGGTGGTATTTTATTAAGCTCTGTTGTCGCAAGCACAAAAATAACATTCTCAGGTGGCTCCTCAAGCGTTTTCAACAGGGCATTGAATGCACTTGTTGACAGCATATGAACCTCATCAATGATATAAACCCGGTTTTTCAATGCTGCCGGTGCATATATTACCTCATCACGCAGATCGCGGATGTTATCAACACTGTTATTGCTCGCTGCATCAATTTCACTTATATCAGTTGATGAACCGCTGTCAATCAATACACAGCTTTCGCAGACACCACACGGGTTGCCATCTTTCGGTGATAAGCAGTTGACCGCTTTCGCAAGTATTTTCGCAGTCGAGGTCTTACCTGTACCTCTCGAACCGCAGAATAAATATGCATGGGAGGTCTTGCCCGACTGGCATTGTTTTCTCAGTACATCAACTATATGGTTTTGTCCGAAAAGGTCATCAAAATTTTTTGATCGCCATTTACGGTATAATGCCTGATACAATGCCTATCACTTCCTATACTGATTAATTATAAGTAAAATGAGATACAAAATATGACCATACAGTCAATTTCGAACATACAACTATGCACGGAATCGTAAGAACTTCCTCAAAACAGGCTACCCTGCGGCACATCAAAATATTCGCTTAATGCTGCTTGGTTCCCCACCTGACATGATTCACGACTTCCGATTGCGCAAGACCCATCCATCAACGGCATTTGCATACGAGCAGCTGCACAGTTATAGCCCTTAAAAGACATATCACCCCTGCTATAGCGGATTGCAGGTTCAAGGCACCGCTAACTCCCCGGATAGTATGGTCATATTTTATATCCCATTAAGTGCATACAGTATATCATATACTAAGAATTATTTCAAGAGCTTTTAAGCAAAAAACTACAATAAAGCAATATCGAATTTTGATGTTAAAATAGCCGTACAAATTCCTTTTCAGCCTTGACAATGATAAACGGGTGTGATACTATAATAATATATATTTGACAAATGTATTATAAGTATTCGACTTGTAATAATCATTTGTTTTTATATGTAAAGACAAATAAGGAGAAATTATAATGACATTGGTTATTCTTGCTGCAGGATTGGGCAGTAGATTCGGTGGACTCAAACAAATAGAACCTGTTGGAGCAGAAGGTGAATTTATAATCGATTATTCGGTTTATGATGCAATTCGTGCAGGTTTTAATACAGTTGCATTTATTATAAAGAAAGACTTTTTCGAAGCATTCAGAGATACAATAGGAAAACGTGTATCAAAGCATATAAAAGTTGAATATGTATTTCAGGACATGGATTATCTCCCGACAGAAGCCGGAAGAGGCGTTGTCAGAGAAAAACCCTGGGGAACAGCACATGCTTTATTTTGTTGTAAGGATATTGTCAAAGAAAAATTCGCTGTAACCAACGCTGACGATTTTTATGGCAAAAAATCTTTTGAGCTGATGGCTGAAAGCCTAAAAAGCATGAAGGATTTTGATGAGATCGACCATTATTCAATGATAGGATATATGCTTCGCAATACACTGACCGAATACGGTCATGTAGCACGTGGACTTTGCAATGTAAATAATGACGGACATTTAATTAATATAGATGAACGCACAAAGATTCAGCGCAACAACGGAACAATCCAATATTTTGAGGATGAAAAGGGCTGGTTTGATGTTGACGAGGATACAGTTGCATCTATGAACTTCTGGGGTTTTACTCCGACGATATTCCAACATATTATTAATGGTTGGGATAATTATATCAAAGAAAGTAAGGATAATATAACAAAAGCTGAATACTACATTCCGGTGCTTGTCAAGAGTCTGCTTTCAGATAATAAATGTGAAGTTAAAGTTATAAGTACTCCGGATAGATGGCAGGGTGTAACATATGCGAGTGATAAGCCGGGTGTTGTAAACTACATTAAAGCTTTAACTGCCGAAGGTACTTATCCCGTAGGTTTATGGGGATAATATATTAAACTAACAAAAGAATCAAGATTTTATCATTCGAAAAAAGCCGAAAAGTATTAGCTTTTCTCGAATGGTTTAAGAAATTTATTTGTTAGTTTCATAAAGAATTCAAATCATAATATAAACAGAAAGGTATTATCGTAAAACTTTACGATATAAGCTTTGGGTATGGGTAAGGAAAAGGTCAAGATTGCTTTCGTCGGACTCGGCGGAAGAGGATATGGTATACTTAAACTTCTGTTATCAATGGAAGATATCGAAGTGCTTGGGGTATCAGATTTATATGAAGACAGAGCTGAGGCAGGCAGGAAGCTGGTTCTTGAAACAAAAGGTAACAACCCGGTCTGCACAACAGATTACAGAAAGCTTCTCGAAATCAAAGAAGTTGAAGCAGTTATTACTCCGTCAGCATGGACTTCACACGGTGATATCTGTATTGATTCAATGCTGACAGGCAAATATGTTGCAACTGAGGTTGGAGGAGCAACATCTGTTCAACAGTGCTGGGAACTTGTACGCACATCAGAACGCACAGGTATTCCCTGTATGATGCTTGAAAACTGCTGCTACGGCAGAGAAGAAATGACTATTCTGAACATGGTTAAAAAAGGTTTGTTCGGTGAGCTTGTTCATGCTGAAGGCGGATATAGACATGATCTGCGTGATGAGGTTGCGCTCGGAAGAGAGAACCGTCATTACAGACAGAAAAATTATCTAAATCGCAACGGTGATGTTTACCCGACACATGAGTTGGGGCCTATTGCAAAATATATGGATTTAAACAGAGGAAACAGGATGCTTTCTCTGACTTCGACTGCATCAAAATCAGTCGGTATAAACGAATGGATAAGAAAAAATAAAAGTACAGATTATGATCTGTACGGCAGCAAATTTGCTCTCGGGGATGTCGTAACAACAGTGATTAAATGCGCACACGGCGAAACTATTGTATTATTTCATGACACATCATTGCCCAGACCTTATTCGAGAGGCAACCTGCTTCAAGGCACAAACGGCATCTGGAACGAAGATAAGGCTGCTGTCAGCATTGAAGGCTTGACACCTGCAAAAAACTCCTGGGACCATCATTCGTGGCAGAGCCTTGATGAGTTTTATGCTGAATACGAACATCCGCTTTGGAAGCAATACCGCGAAGCCGGTGTAAAAGCAGGTCACGGCGGTATGGATTACCTTGTTTTACGTGCATTTATCAATGCCGTCAGAAGCCGTACCGATACACCGATTGATGTATACGATACAGCTTCATGGATGGCAATAACAACACTCAGCGAAGATTCGGTCGCTATGGGCAGTGCACCTGTTGCAATTCCTGACTTCACAAACGGAAAATGGATAGACAGAAGACCACCTGTAAGAGGCAGATACTGTCTTGAAGAGGTCTGTGAGGACAGTATGGATAATGAGTGGTAAGCAGTTTGAAAGTAAACTTTCAGATTGGTTGAGAAAGGGTTTTATGCACCTATGGCAGATTTACTTAGAATAGCAAACGAATTTGATATAAACGGTACAGCAATAAGTGCAGAATCTTATGGCTTCGGTCATATAAATGACACTTACATTGTTGTTACCGATACCGGTGTAAGATACATTTTACAAAGAGTAAACAACAATGTATTTAAAAATGTCGAACAGTTGATGGGCAATATAGAATCAGTCACTTCTTTTCTGAGAAAAGGAATAAATTGCAGCTGTGAGTGCCTTACTCTTGTTTTAAGGAAAAACGGGAAAAGCTTTTTAAAAGAAGACGACAAATATTACAGAGTTTATAATTTCATCGAAGATGCCGTTACTTATCAGACTGTCAGTGAACCTGTACATTTCTACTATTCCGGAGTTGCATTTGGCAGATTTCAAAGGCAGCTTGCAGAGTTTCCTGCTGAAGCATTGTTTGAGGTTATACCCAATTTTCATAATACTAAAAGCAGATATGCGGATTTTGAAAAAGCAGTTGAACAGGATGTTTGCAATAGAGCAGCATCGGTAAAAGCTGAAATTGAGTTTGCTAAAGCAAGAAAATCCGATGCATCGGTGCTTGTTGATATGCTTGAAAAAGGTGAGCTTCCGCTTAGAGTGACACATAACGATACTAAACTCAATAATGTTATGCTGGACATTAAGACCGGTACACCTAAATGTGTTATCGACCTTGATACAGTAATGCCCGGCTTGTTGCTGTATGACTTCGGCGACAGCATGCGTTTCGGCACGAACCCTGCAGCCGAGGATGAAAAGGATATCAGCAAGGTATATTGCGACCTTAATCTTTTCGAGCAGTATTCAAGAGGTTTTCTTGAAGAATGCGGTGATATGCTGACTGAAAACGAGATAAAAATGCTTCCATTCTCAGCAAAAATAATGACATATGAATGCGGAATCCGTTTTCTTACCGATCACCTGAATGGCGACACATATTTTAAAATCCACCGTGGAAACCATAATCTGGACAGATGCCGTACTCAATTCAAGCTGGTCGCTGATATGGAACAAAAAATGGATAAGATGAATGATATTATAAAAAATATAATAAACAAATGAGAAACTATAATATAATTATCAGATTTCCCATTATTTTAGGAGGCAATTAATAATGGCTAGTGGTGTTAAAGCATACTCAAACGGAAAGAATAAAAATATCCGTTTATATGTATGCAAGGATTATGAAGCGTTAAGTAAGAAAGCAGCATTAATTGTTGCAGCTCAGGTTAATACAAAACCTGAAAGTGTTCTTGGACTTGCAACAGGTTCATCACCTGTCGGTATGTACAAGGAGCTTATCAAGCTTTGTAAAGAGGGTTCTGTTGACTTCTCAAAGGTTTGCTCATACAATCTTGATGAGTATTTTCCTATCGAACCGACAAATGATCAAAGTTACCGTTATTTCATGAATGAAAACCTGTTTTACGGAATAAATATTCCGCTTGATTGCACTCATGTACCGAAAGGTAATGCTGCTGATATCAAAAAAGAAGCTGCTGATTATGACAGAGCAGTTGCAAATGCAGGCGGTATCGATCTTCAGGTCCTCGGAATAGGTGGGAACGGTCATATAGGATTTAATGAGCCGACCGACACTTTCATATTACCGACTCATGTAGTTGATCTTAAGGAAGACACAATCAAAGCAAATGCAAGATTCTTTGCCTCTATCGACGATGTACCGAAACGTGCAATCAGCATGGGTATCGGAACAATTTTCGCAGCACACTCAATCGTACTTATTGCATCCGGCAAGGCTAAAGCAAAAGCAATCAAGGATACACTCGAAGCAAATGTAAATCCTCAGGTTCCGGCATCAATCCTTCAGCTTCATCAGAATGTTTACGTTGTTATTGATGAAGAAGCAGCTTCGCTGCTTAATGAATATAAACCCGAATAAGTGAATATTTGTGCCGCAAAGTCGATTTTTTGGCGATGCGGCAATGTTCTTAAATAATAAACTTTAAGTCTTATACTAATTCGATTTAGAAACAGTGATAAAATTCGAGGGATAGTCCTTGCTTGACGGACTTTCCGAAGTATTTTATCTATTGGTTCTTATAAGAAATAGTATTATACACAGAAAGGGATTTTCTTATGAAAACAGAAACCTTTGAAAGCTATAAACAATTTTACCATGATCAGCTTATTAATGACTGTATACCATTCTGGATGAACAGTGATCTGATCGATAAAGAAAATGGCGGTTACATCACCTCGGTTGACAGAACAGGTAAAAGCTATAATAATGATAAATCGGTCTGGTTCCAGGGCAGATGCCTTTGGACCTTTTCGGCGCTTTGCAACAGATATGGTGAAAAAAAGGAATGGATGGATGGCGCGAAAGCAGGTGTTGATTTTCTTGACACAAAATGCACCGATTCCGACGGAAGAATGTTCTTCCAGGTAACAAGGGACGGTCGCCCGCTCAGAAAACGTCGTTATATGTATTCAGAGAGCTTTTATGTTATATCGATGGCGGAATATGCTCTTGCCAGCGGTAACAGAAAATATCTGAAAAAGGCAGAGGATTGTTTTGAGCTTATGTTGAAGCTGTATAGAACACCCGAAGCTGACCCATTTAAGATAACTCCAAAATCATATGCATCAACTCGCAACGAACGAGCTTCTGCAGTTCCGATGGTTCTTGTAAGCTGTGCGCAGCTGCTAAGACGCTGTGATTTGCAGAAAGCTGAGTATTACAATTCAGTCGCTAAGGAAATGGCTGATATTATAATCAAATATCATTATAAACCCGAGTTGAAATGCGTTCTTGAAACAGTTGATGAAGATGGTAGCAGAATAGATATACCCGCAGGCAGAACCGTCAATCCCGGTCACTCAATGGAAAATTCTTGGTTCATAATGAATCAGGCAATTTATAATAAAGATAATACTTTGTTAAAACAAGCTCTTAATATCCTTGACTGGTCGCTTGAGCTTGGTTGGGACAAGCAATATGGTGGATTTATCTACTTTACAGATATAGACGGCAGACCCTGCGAACAGCTTGAGCATGATATGAAGCTCTGGTGGGTACATAACGAAGCACTTATCGCAACACTTATGGCATATGGGCTTACCGGTAATAAAAAGTATTGGGATTGGTTCGAAAAGGTACACCTTTATTCATTCGGCCATTTTGCAGATAAAGAAAACGGCGAATGGTACGGATATTTACATAATGACGGAACAGTTTCTCATACTCAGAAGGGTTCGATGTGGAAAGGTCCATTCCATTATCCGCGCTGCCTGATGAACTGTGAAGCGCTTCTTGATATGCTTGTAAAAGAAAAACCTATTGAAGGGATTTTATAAACTGAATAGTAATAGCCACTTTGGGTTTATAAAAAGTCACAATGGAATATTTACTAAAGCTCGGTAACCTGTTTAAAAAATTATATGTACCCGAGCTTATGATTAAAGAAAAGGATAAATTAGGCGAAATTCCGGATACACGTAGTGTGTATTCGGAGCTTTTCCGTATCGCATGGCCGGCAGTTATCGAATCGCTGCTGGTCGGGCTTGTAGGCTTCATTGATACTATAATGGTATCTGATGTTAGATACGGTATTGCTGCAACAGGCTTGACCGGTCAGCCTCGAATGGTTTTTTACGCAGTATTTTTTGCGATAAATATTGCTGTAACTGCGATTGTAAGTCGCAGAAAAGGGCAGGGTGACCGCGAAGGAGCAAGAAAAACACTTTCGCAATCAGTCAGTTTAATCCTTATTCTTGGCGTAATTATGGTTGGTACAGCACTATTAGTCGCAGAACCACTTATGATTTTTGCCGGAGCTAACGAAGATACTATAATTGATTCGACCAACTATTTCAGAATAACAATGGTTGGATTGCTGTTTACCTCAATCGGCATGACAATAAACGCAGCTCAAAGAGGCGTCGGTAATACCAAGATAGCAATGAGAACAAACATGGTTGCAAATCTGGTTAATGTTGTATTCAATTATATGCTGATCAGCGGTAACTTCGGATTTCCGGCTTGGGGAGTAACCGGAGCAGCTGTTGCAACTCTACTTGCTAATATAACGAGCTGTACACTGTCTGTTTTATCGTTAGTCAAACCGGATTCCTTTTTACATATTAAATTTAATGAATTATTCAAGTTTTCAAGCTTAGTTATGAAAACCATAACAAGAATCAGTGTGTCCGCAGGCGTTGAGCAGATCTTCATGAGAGTTGGTTTTTTTGCATATACAAAGATGGTTGCTGAGCTTGGTACAAACAGCTTCGAAGCACATCAGATTTGTATGACCATAATTTCGATGTCCTTTGTTTTCGGTGATGGGCTTGGCATTGCAGCTTCCTCGCTTGTTGGACAGAATCTTGGCAAAAAGCGAAAAGATTTAGCTACAATTTTCGGGAAAGCATCACAACGTGTAGGGATAGTTTTTTCTGTCGGTTTGATTACATTGTTTGTGTTCGGCGGAGAAATGTTGATGCGATTGTTTACTGACGATCCTGAAATAATCAGCATCGGTATTATAATACTATATATAATCGCAGCATCTTCGCCGGCTCAAATTTCGCAGGTTATTTACTCAGGCTGTCTCAGAGGTGCCGGAGATACAAAATATGTTGCCGCAACCTCATTGATAAGCATCGCAATTATACGACCGATAATAACATATATATTGTGTTATCCTCTCGGCATCGGAGTAATAGGCGCATGGATAAGCTTGATTGTGGATCAATATACTCGTTTGTTATTGAGCGCAACAAGATTTTCAGGTGACAAATGGTGTCGCATAAAGGTTTAAAGTTTGAAAGTGAGCTTTCAGACAAAGAGTTTTGTGCTTTTTACACTTGATTATAAACTAATCGATGGACAGATATAGCGTAAATTTTGCTTCTGCAAAAAATTAAATAAATTTTACTTTGTTAAATCGGGCACAAAATTCCGCTCTCAAGCGAAAGGAATGGTTATAATAATACAAAAAACAAGAAAATTAATATCGATCATACTCTGCTTCATGTTTATGACAATATCAGTAACATCAGAAGCAAAGGAATATGATTTGACTAATGATATAAATAATGTACTCGAATATCTGGAGCAGCATTATGATGCTGATGGAACTCATCCGCTGCTTGAGATGATGAGTAGTGATGTCTTAACCCCGGTTGCTGACTGGGCAGCGTTCTGTGCTGCTTTATCTGGCGAAGCTGAAAGCAGAGAAGTCTATCTTAATGCTTTATCAGATAAAATTTCTGAGCTATATAAAACAGATTCTCTGCTTGACCGTAACCGTGCCACTGAATGGCACAGAACGATATTTGCAATTACTGCATTGGGTGGAGATCCGTACAGCTTCTCAAGCAATAAGAATGGAAAACCGATAAACTTAATTGCTGACGGGATATACAACAGAGGCAAGATCGCATCCTTAGGAAAGCAGGGACTTATCGGATGGATTTACGGTCTGCTAACAGCAGCATCTCTTGACGTTGATTTTCCTGAGGACGCATATTATAATTATAGCGATTTAGTCAATGAAATAACCAGCAAACAACTTGCCGACGGCGGCTTCAAGATGAGTGGAAACAGTGCTGATGCTGATGTAACCGCTATGGCAGTTCAGGCTCTCGCACTTTATGATAACAGACAGGGCGAAAAGACTCTGACTCAAAATATTAAAAACGCAATAAACTGTCTCTCTGATTTGCAAAACGACGACGGTAGCTTTTCAAGCCTTGGTGAACCGACAGCTGAAAGCACTGCACAGGTTATTATCGCTCTTTGCATTTCCGAAATAAATCCGTCTGTTGATGAAAGATTCATAAAAAACGGAAATTCCGCAATTGATGCGTTGTTATCCTTCAGACAGGATGATGGTGGATTTTCTCATATACAAACAGGAAACTCAGACGGACTTGCGACCGTTCAGTCAATGCTTGCATTGTTATCATGCCAAAAATTTATAGAAAAAAAAGCAACTATATTCGATTTATCAATAACAGAAACAAGTAATGTTGAGAGCTTAAACGAATCCTATATAACAGAATCTAAAACTGCTAATACATCGGATATAGACGAAAGCAGAATCGAAAACCAATCTATAACAACACAGCTTGTTATTACCTTTGCTGTTATAATGATCATTGCGGCAGCGGTGATTATTATTTCAAATAGATTTAGAAGGTCTGATAAAAATCAGACAAAAAAGGAGAAAACAAGATGAAAAAAGCACTATCAATCGTGCTGCTCCTGCTGCTTATGGCAACATTGTTAGTAACAGCAGTATCTGCACAAACTGATGGCGGATATGTCTACATTACGGTAGAAAAATTCGCTGTCGGACAAGGGTATATTCTGGAGCCTACAAGGCTTGCCCTTGAAGATGGCGACACAGCCTGGTCTGTACTCGTCAGAGCAATGGGTGAAGACAACCTCATCGTTACTGAAAGCGAATGGGGCAACTATCTCAGCGGTGTAAAGGATAACGAAACCCGAGAAGCAAACATTCCGCAATTTATCATCGATCAAATCAGCGGTGAAGAGGTTACCTCGAGAGCTGACAGCAGTATCCTTGCAGCATATGATTATACAACCCAGAGCGGCTGGACCTATGCTGTCAACAACACAGGAGCGGCGGTAAGTATGCAATCCTATGAGCTGCAGGACGGTGATGTAATCAGGGTTATGTACACCGTATATGGCTATGGAACCGATCTTGGCTTCGGTTATAATACCGAAACACAGGCAAGCGATGCTTCTTATATCGATATTGCTGACAGAGATGCGGTTATCAAAGCTGTAGCAGATGCAAAAACCGAAAATATTTCATCGGCAGCAATTACTGTTGCACTTGAAGCAAGCTCGAATTTCGAGACTTCACAAGCTGATATAGATAATGCAGCTGTTGAAGTTGAAGCTTTGATGACAGACAATTCAGATACCGAAACTCCCCAAACCGGCGATACCGGTATAACTATGCTTATATTTGTAATAATAAGTGTTGCTGCCGCAATGTTTACAGTTCGCAGAGCAAGATAACAAAAGGTGCGGATTATCCTCCGCACCTTCTTTTTAAAAAACTCGTAAAGAAGGAATAGCGTGTAGAATATACGATTTAGAGATACATTGGCGCGTATCTCCATATGTTTTACATAACTATTTTTGCTCGAAACAGGGAATGGAGATTTTTATGAGCAGTAAAGATTATGTCGGCAAAATAAACGAAAGCGAAATTTCAGTTTTTAAACTTAAGAGCGGAAGACTTGAAGCAAAAATACTGAATTACGGAGCAATAATCCAAAGCTTGAAGCTTGACGGCAGAGATATTGTATTCGGTTTTGATACACTTGATGGTTATATTAAAACGAATGACTATTATGGTGCAATAGCGGGAAGATATGCAAACCGAATTGCTGACGGCAGATTCATGCTCGGCGATCAGAAAATTATATTGGATAAGAATGAAAACGGCATTTCCCATCTGCATGGCGGATTCAAAGGTTTCGATAAAGCTGTATGGAATACTTTCAGCTCAGAGCATTATATTTCACTTACAAAATCCTTTAAGGATGGCAACCAGGGTTATCCAGGCAATATCGATGTTTCAATAACATACAGCCTACAGTACAACAGAATGGTTATTATTATTGATGCTGACAGTGATGCAGACACAGTTTTCAATCCAACCTCTCATTCATATTTCAATCTTTCAGGAGCAAACGGTGAAAATGATATTCTCGCACATAAGCTCACTTTATATGCTGATAAATATAATGAAATAGATGAAAATAAAATACCTGTTGGTGAAGCCATACCAGTTGAGGATACACCTTTTGACTTCAGAAAAGCAATTAAAATCGGCGAACGAATTAATGAAGATAATATACAGCTTGAATACGGAAACGGTTATGATCATAATTATTGGATAAATAAAGACAATAAAAACTCAATCAAAATTCAGAATAAAACTTGCTACCGTGCCGCAACCGTAGAGTATGGTAATATAACTATGGATGTTTTCTCATCGCAGCCATGTATTCAATTTTATTCGGGCAACTTTATGAACAAACCCTATCCGTTCAATGGTGGTATTACGCAAAGACCGAGATACGGTTTTTGCCTTGAACCTCAGGTCTGCCCGAATTCACCGAATTTACCTGGATGTGGTGATGCACTTCTCAAGAAAAACGAAAAATACAGATATGTTGAGGTTATAGAGTTCAGATAAAGGGGTGCTTTTATGCTGTTCGAAAACATTGGTATTATTGATGAAACATTCGCATATCAGAAGGATATATTCGTATGCGTACAGTATGAAAAAATAACTTATATCGGTAAAACCAGACCTGTTGATTATATAGGTGAAACCTATAACGGCAAAAACAAACTGCTTATGAGTGGTTTATACAACACACACTCTCATGCTGCGATGACTTTGATGAGAGGGTATGGTGAAGGACTCACTCTTCTTGATTGGCTGCATAAAAGAATATTTCCGTTTGAGGCAAAGCTGACAGGCGAGGATATCTACAATGGCGCTATACTTGCATTTGCTGAAATGATACGCTTCGGTACGGTCGCACTCAGCGATATGTATTTTTTTGGCGAAGATATGAAGCATGCGGTACTTGACAGCGGAATAAAGGCAAATATCAATATGTCGGTCAATGGCAGCGGTAGTTTGTATGAGCTTCCGATATATCAAGAAATGATCTCGCTCAGGGATGAAGGCAGAATGAAGGTCGGGTATTGTTTGCATGCTGAATACACCTCAACTCCTCAGATTGTCTTCGAACTTGCGTATGAAGCGAAGAGCAGAGGGGTCATCATCAACCTTCATATGTCCGAAACAAAAGCGGAGCATGATGATTGCAAAAAGCATCATGGAGTAACTCCGGCTCGGTATTTTGAACAACATGGGATATTTGACAACCGGGTTATTGCTGCACACTGTGTTTATATTGAGGATGAGGATATTGAAATATTAAAGAAACATAATGTTTATGTATCCTGCAATCCTGTCAGTAATTTTAAGCTTGGCAGCGGAACACCTCCTGTAAAAAAGCTACTTGACAGCGATGTTAATGTTGTCATAGGTACCGACAGCGCAGCCAGCAATAACAACCTTAATATGTTTGAAGAAATTAAATTATTTGCTATGCTATCTCAACGAACAACATCAGCTGTTGATGCACTCAAAGCTGCAACCGTAACCGGAGCAGAAGCGATGGGAAGAGAAAATTGCGGTAGCGTTGCTGTCGGAAATAAAGCTGACCTGATTGTACTTGATCTGAACGGCGCACATATGACACCTGTACATGATATGCTATCCAATGTCGTTTACTCAGCGCAGGGTAGCGATGTGGTTCTGACAATGGTTGACGGAGAAGTGTTGTACTGCGATGGCGAATACAAAAAGATAGATTTGGAAAAAATAAAATATATCGCAAACAGAAGTGTAAGCAGAATTATATTCGAATTATAATTCATCACTCTTATTTACTGTCTGCTAAACTAAAATATATGTTGAAGCTCACTGTTGTAGGTTTCACTTTATTATGTTCATATATTGTTTACAATAAATGTTTTTATTTCCTATTGACAGCATAATAAAAAGGTGGTAAAGTATCAACGTTAGCACTTGATACGCAAGAGTGCTAATAAAGGGAGTGAAAAGATTGGAGCTTAGCGACCGCAAAAAACAAATATTAAAGTCAATAATTGATGCTTATATTTCTTTCGGCGAACCGATAGGCTCAAAATATCTTACTGAAAACTGCGATATCAATCTATCACCGGCAACGATCAGAAACGAAATGAGTGAGCTTGAAAACATGGGTTTTCTTGAACAGCCACATACTTCCGCTGGAAGAGTTCCGACGACTCAGGGGTACCGGACATATATAGAACTTCTTATGGAACGGTATAAATTGACTGTCGAAGAAGTTTCGCTGCTTAATGAGCTTCTGAATTTTAAACTCGGTGAGATGTCAAATATCATGGATGAAGCGAGTAGAGTTATTTCAGAGATGACTAATTATACAACCTTCTCCGTAATAAAGAAAAAAGGTATAACAGTAAACCGCTTTGATTGTGTCAGAGTTGATGACAGAAGTTATATATTAATATTAATATGCGATGACGGTAATATCCGCAGCAGACATTTATATTCGGATGAGGTTGTTGATGAGGACTTGCAGATAGTTGCCGCATCGTTGAATGAAATACTTGTAGGCACTTCAATAGAACAGCTTACTCTACCGAAAATTCTTAAATTTGAAGAAAAACTCGGTACAAAAATTGCTTTTGGACGGGAAATATTAAAATCGGTTTATGATATGCTTGGTTTATCCGAAAAGGAACAGGTACATCTGAGCGGTATAACAAAGCTCCTGTCATATCCCGAGTTTTACAATGTATCAAAAGCACGCTGTGTACTAGAGGTTTTCGAAAGAAAGTGCGATTTGATAAATGTTCTTTTCGACTCAAAACCGGATAAAATGAATGTTTTTATTGGTAACGAAGTAATGAATTGCATGATACCTGATTCCAGCTTTGTATTTAAACCAATTACTTTTAGCGGAAATACAATCGGAGGTATTGGTGTAATAGGGCCGAAACGAATGAATTATAATAAAGTAATAGCGAGTCTTGAATATTTTGTTAAAGGATTTATCGATGAGATAGATGACGAACAAAATAACAATAAATAAGCAAGGAGGACGCAAAGCATATTATTAAAAAAGCTTTGCTGCAGCGATGGGAAAGAAAGACAAAAACATCAATGAAAACGAGGAGATAAAAAAGGGTGAAAAGGTAGAATCAACTGATGCAACTGAAAATACTGCCGAAAACTCTGATGATATAGAAACTCCCGATAGTAACAAAGAAATTGATGAGCTGAAAAAACAGCTTGATGAGCTTAATGATAAATATTTAAGACTTATTGCTGAATACGATAATTACAGAAAACGATCGCAGAAAGAAAAAAGCGGCATTTACACAGATGCATACGCAGAAGCATTATTGCTTATACTTCCTATCGTAGATAATGTTGAAAGAGCAGCAGAATTCGCAACAGACGACAGTGAGCTGTCAAAGGGTATAAATATGCTTCAGAATCAATGTTTAGATTTTATTACAAAAACAGGCATTAAGGAGATTAAAGCACTCGGTGAGCAATTCAACCCTGAGCTTCATAATGCAATAGCACATTCCGAAGATGATGAAACACCGGCAAATACAATTACACAGGTGTTTGTCAAAGGGTATAAAAAAGATGACAAAGTTATAAGATATGCTTTAGTAAAGGTAACAAATTAGTTAAAAAATATTTTATATAAATGGAGGGAAATCATATGTCAAAAATAATTGGTATAGACCTTGGTACAACAAATTCTTGTGTTGCTGTATTTGAAGGCGGCGAACCTGTAGTAATTACAAATCCTGAAGGTGCGAGAACAACTCCTTCTGTTGTCGGCTTTACAAAAACCGGCGAGAGAATAGTCGGTCAGTCAGCAAAGCATCAGGCAATTTCTAATCCCGAAAGAACAATAAGTTCGATTAAGCGTGATATGGGTACAGACAGAAAGGTTACCATTGACGGTAAATCATATACACCACAGGAAATCTCAGCTATGATTCTTCAAAAATTGAAGTCTGATGCTGAATCCTACCTTGGGACAAAGGTTACCCAAGCTGTTATAACTGTTCCCGCATACTTCTCTGACGCTCAGAGACAGGCAACAAAAGACGCAGGTAAGATCGCAGGGCTTGAGGTACTTCGTATAATCAATGAGCCTACAGCAGCAGCGCTTGCATACGGTATGGATAAAGAAGTTGATCAGAAGATACTCATATTCGATCTCGGCGGCGGTACATTCGATGTATCCTTGCTTGAAATCAGCGACGGTGTATTTGAGGTTCTTGCGACAGCAGGCAACAACAGACTCGGTGGTGATGACTTCGACCAGAAGGTTGTTGACTGGATAGCAAACAAATTCATGGCTGAGAACGGTATCGATCTCAGAAAAGATAAAATAGCTCTTCAGAGACTTAAGGAAGCTGCTGAGAAAGCAAAGATTGAACTTTCGGGTATGATGTCAACCAATATCAATCTTCCTTTCATCACAGCAGACGCATCAGGGCCGAAACACTTTGAAGCAAACCTTACAAGAGCAGCATTCAACGATCTTACCGCAGACCTTGTCAAAAAGACAATGGATCCTTTAAAGCAGGTTCTTTCTGATGCTGGACTTACACCTTCACAGGTTGATAAGGTTCTTCTTGTCGGCGGTTCAACCAGAACTCCTGCGGTTCAGGATGCAGTTAAGAGCTTCATAGGCAAAGAACCCTTCAAGGGCATCAACCCGGATGAATGCGTTGCGATCGGTGCAGCAGTTCAAGCAGGCGTTCTTGGCGGTGAAGTAAAAGACTTGCTTTTACTTGATGTTACTCCGCTTTCACTCGGTATTGAAACATTAGGTGGTGTATTCACCAGAATTATCGATAGAAATACAACAATCCCCGTACAACGCAGTCAGGTATTCTCAACAGCTGCCGACGGTCAGACAAGTGTTGAAATACACATCCTGCAGGGCGAAAGAGATATGGCAAGTGCCAACACTTCACTCGGTCGCTTTAGCCTTGACGGTATCCCAATGGCTCCCAGAGGTGTTCCTCAAATAGAAGTTATCTTTGATCTTGACGCTAACGGTATCGTTAATGTTACCGCAAAGGATAAAGGAACCGGTAAGGAACAGCACATCACAATTACTTCCTCCACTAATATGAGTAAGGAACAGATTGAAAAGGCTGTCCGCGATGCTGAAATGCATGCCGACGAGGATAAAAAGCTTAAAGAAAAGGTTGAAGCTAAAAACCGCGCCGACAGCATTATATTTCAGAGTGAAAAAACACTCAAGGAAGTTGGCGATAAAGTCAGCGAAGGTGAGAAACAGGTTGTAAATGATGCAATCGCAAAGCTTAAAGAGGCGGTAAAGAATGATAATATCGATGATATAAAACGTGATACCGAAGCACTTGAAAAAGCATTTTATGATGTTTCTGCAAAGTTGTATCAACAGCAGGGCGGCAATACCGGTGGCAACGCAGGCGGAGCTAATCAAAGTGGCAACGCAGGCGACCCTGATGCAGACGGTGTTTATAATGCTGATTTCACAGATAAAACTGAATAATATAATATAAAATTATAGTCGTTGGGCTGCTGAAGAAATTTCCGCAGCCCATACGGGCGATAATACTAATTTCTCATAAAACATTACGTTAAAATCCTTCGAAAAAGTCCATATAGTAAAGACTTTTCCTCGAATTTTATCTATGCTTTTAATTGGAATTAGTATAAGCCCTGAAGAGTAAAACAGGGCAAAAAAATAAATTCCGGATGAATTCCGGAAAGAATAAACGAGAGGCATGTCTATGGCTGATAAAAAAGATTATTATGAGGTGCTTGATGTTGCTAAGGGAGCATCAGAGGATGATATTAAAAAAGCATATAAGAAGATGGCAAAAAAATTTCATCCTGATATGAACTCCGGCGACAAAACAGCCGAGGTAAAATTCAAAGAAGTTAATGAAGCGTATGCCGTGTTATCGGACGCCGATAAGCGTGCGAGATACGACCAGTATGGTCATGCCGGTGTGGATCCTAATTTCGGTGCAGGTCCTGGCGGAGGCGGTTTTGGCGGTGCCGACTTTGGAAATTTTGATTTTTCTGATATTTTCGGAGGGTTTTCAAGCTTTTTCGGAGGTATGGGCGGCGATACTGCAAGACGCCGTAATAGTCCTCAAAGAGGTGAAGATGTCGGCATCTCGGTATCAATAACCTTTGAAGAAGCTGCATTTGGCAGCAAAAAGGATGTCTCCTATGCAAGAGTCGAGGAATGTGGTACATGTCACGGCAGCGGTACTGCACACGGTTCAGCCGCTGAAACCTGCTCAAAGTGTAAGGGGACAGGTCAAATAAAAGTAAACCAACGTATGATGGGTATCACAATGCAGTCTGTTCAAGCATGCGATATGTGCGGTGGTTCAGGCAAGATAATAAAAGAGCCCTGTAGTGATTGTAAGGGAAAAGGTTACATCAGACGCACAAAGAAGCTCGAAGTCAACATACCCTCCGGTATCGATAACGGGCAGAGGATAGTACTTAAAGGTCAGGGAAGTGCAGGATTAAATAGTGGTCCGTACGGTGATCTGTATGTCCAGGTTTCAATAAGAGAGCATCAATTCTTCCAAAGAGACGGGCAGGATATTTATGTTGAGCTGCCAATTTCCTTTCCTGAAGCAGCACTTGGTGCGAAGGTCATTGTCCCGACTCTTGAAGGCAAGAGCGAGCTGACTATCCCTGAAGGCACACAGAACGGTTCGGTATTTAATATGAAGAACAAGGGTATTGTTAATGTCAATGGCAGTGGCAGAGGGAATTTATATGTCAAGGTTGCGGTTGACATACCGAAAAATCTGAATGAAAAGCAAAAAACAGCACTTCGCAACTTCGCCGATGCTTGCGAAGACAAGAATTATACAAAAAAACAAAGCTTCTTTGATAAATTCAAGAAATAATAATTGCCGGGCAGAAAATTTTCTGCCCGGCTTGCGTGTTGAAAAATACGCGGCTTTCTTGAAAGAAAGCCTGGCAAAGAACTTTACAAAAAAGATATGGATTATATTGAAAATATTTTTATACAATGTTATAATGCAAATATAAAAATAATAAAGAACACAAAGGAGCAATTTAAAATGAATAAACATAATGTATTATTAGCACTCGTATTCTTGTTTGGAGGAATTATAATCGGATTCTTAATTGCACCAATCAAAAAAGGCATTAGTATTGGCAACAACAGCGGTAATAATAACGGCAATAATTATCCAATAAAAAAATCAGAATAGGTAAAACTTTAAATTCGGAGTTAAAATGAAAATAGGTATTGAAAGCAATATTTTAAGGTATTATCTGAAGAATGTATACTTTATAAACGGAACAGCATATGCCGGTAAGTCAACAATGGTCAAGATGCTTGCAGAAAAACATGGGATGATTCATTGTGGTGAGAATTATCATGACGAGGTGGCTGAAAAGGTTACGACACCTGATGTACAGCCAGGTCTTTGCTATTTCAGAACGATGTCAGGATGGCAAGAATTCATTAACCGCGCACCTGATGAATATGAAGCATGGATAAACCGCTCAGCAAAAGAAGCTGCTGAATTTGAACTGATGAAACTGCTGCAACTGTCGGCGATGAATAAGAAAATCATAGTTGACACAAATATATCACTCGAAATATTGCATGAAATCAGCGACTATAATCATGTAGCAATAATGCTGTCCCCTCAATCAATGTCGGTTGACAAATTCTTTGAACGCAGTGATCCCGATAAACAGTTTGTTCTTGAACAAATCAATAAAGCAGAAAATCCGGAAAAGACAATGGCTAACTTCAGAGAATGTATCGCTCGAATCAATAGCCAGAAATACTGCGATGAGTTTGCAAACAGCGGTTTCTTTACATTAATCAGAGAAAATACTGAAGCAGATACAAAGGAAGAAACTCTTAATAAACTTGAAAAGCATTTTAATTTGATATAAAACAACAACCACGGTACATATGCACCGTGGTTGCTTAAATTTTATGATGTTATTTAATTCGTCTTTTCCAACTCGTGATAGTATTTTTCATCAACATTGCTCTTGTCATAACGCCAACACCGCCGGGTACGGGGGTTATGTATGATGCTTTTTCCTTTACATTATCAAAATCAACATCACCACAGAGCTTATTATTGCTGTCTCTGTTCATGCCGACATCAATTACGACAGCGCCGTCTTTGACCATATCCGCCGTGATAAGCTTAGCTTTACCGACTGCGGCAACAAGTATATCTGCGCGCTTTGTGACCTCTGCAAGCGACTTTGTTCTGCTGTGGCAAATTGTAACTGTGCCGTTCTTTGCAAGCAACAGCATTGCCATGGGTTTTCCGACTATATTACTTCTGCCGACAACAACACATTCCTTGCCTTCGACATCAATATTGTATTCGGCAAGCATCTCCATAACTCCGGCAGGTGTGCAGGGAAGGAATATCTGTGTGCCAAGCATGATCTGACCGACGTTTGAGGATACAAATGCATCGACATCCTTGTCGGGAGAAATCGCAGCAATTACCTGCTTCTCATCAAGTGTTTTTGGCAATGGAAGTTGTACAAGAATACCGTCAACTGTATCATCCTTATTCAAGCTTTCGATTAAAGCGATTAGTTCTTCAATCTTTGTATCGTTGCCAAGCAGAAACTCGAGCGATCTGATTCCGATTTCCTCGCAGTCCTTTTTCTTGTTACGGACATAAATCTGTGAAGCTGAATCATCACCGACAAGAATAACCGCAAGAGCCGGCACTCTTTTTCCGGAATCTACCGCAGTCTTTACCTCAGCCGATATACCGGCTTTTATTTTTTGCGCAAGCAGTTTCCCGTCAATTATTATTGCCATCAGTATTTTCCTTATTTGTTTCTTTAGTCTCTTCTATCTCTTCTGTTGTTTCTATTATTTCGTCCTGAACTGCATTAGCTGTTTCGCTTGTCTCGATACCTTCAGCGGTAGCTTTTTTCCTGCTGAGGTATTCGGTAAGCTCGGCATCCTCTTGTCTGCCCTTGCCGCGCCTCAGTATGATTATAGCGACGCCAAGAATTATTGAGATAATACCGAATATGGACATCAGCTTTATGCTTGCCATAAGGCTGTCTGTGCGGAGTAGTTCAATCAATCCTCTGCCGAAGCCGTACCATATTGCGTAATATGCGAATATCTGACCGTCGAACTTTTTCTTTTTGTAAATTATATTTATCAGTATGAAGCCAAGCAGGTTCCATAATGATTCGTATAAGAATGTGGGATGTACTGCCTCACCGTCAACAATCATTCTCCACGGCAATTTTTCTACATTTGCAGATGCTCCATATGCTTCGCCGTTCATAAAGTTACCCCAACGACCGATTATCTGACCGAGCATTACCGCAGGTGCAATACAGTCAAGCAGCTTGTATATACTGAATTTGTTGATTTTAGCGAATACTATTATTGTTATAGCACCGAAAATCAAAGCTCCGTAGATGGCGAGCCCACCATTCCATATTTCGAAAATTTTAGTCCATTTATCTCCGGTGTTCCAAAAATCATCCGCGGTTAATACATACAGCAGTCTTGCACCGATTATCGATATCGGAACCATAAAAAGAACAAGGTTGATAATATCGTCTTCTGTGAAACCTTCCGAATGCTTTCCGCGCCAGATCGCATAGAAATATGCGGCAAGTATACCGATACAGATGATAATTGCATACCAGACTATACGTATGTTGTCACCGATTCTGAATGCGACCTCATTGACCGTAAAATTATCCATACCGAGTCCGGGGAAGGAAATAATATGTTCCATTATTTAAACCGTTCCTTTCTTGTTATTTCTTGTTTGGGAATACAATTGATGAAGCCATGTATTCTTCTTTATACATATCCAGAAACAGCTCGCAGGCGTATTCGTATGATACCGATGCGATTATTTCAGGGTAGTCAAGTAAATCACCGCCGAGAAGATGCAGACGTAAAAATCCGTTTGCAATGTCCTCAGTTGAATCAAATGAGGTAAGGTTTGAGGAATACAAAACCTTTTTTGCACGTTCAAAATCGATTTTGTCAAACAGCAATATGCGTTTTTTATTTATCTCATCAACAATCTCGCTGTACAGCATATCAGGATCGGGTGTTGAACCGCCAATTTCGACAAAAGCAAAGTTTCTGCCAAGTTCGGCAGATGCCGAGAAGTTTTGGGTAATAATTCTCTTGTTATATGCGTAGGTGTAGAATTCACTCGAATTGCCGAAAAGCATCTGCAATAAAATTTCATTTGCTGCATGCCTCTTCAGGCTTTCAATATCCTGCGATGGGGTTTTATCCTTGATACCGACAGTTATCATCGGCATTGCAACTTCGAGATTTTTAGTTACATGTTTTTCATTGATTTGTCTCGGTTCATCAAGCGGCACACGCTCGATGTTTATATCCTTCGAGTTTTTCAATACCTTGTCTGCAACCGCAAGAACTTGATTGGAAGTAACATCACCGCAGACAACAAGCGTCATATTGTTCAGGTTGTAGAAAGTATTGTAACAACGATAGAGAATCTCGGGAGTTATTTTTGCAATGCTTTCGACAGTACCTGCGATATCAATTTGAATCGGATTTTCAATATATAATGCCTTAAGCAGATTGAAGAAAACCTGCCAGCCGGGGTTATCATCGTACATTCTGATTTCCTGACCGATAATACCTATTTCTTTTTGCACGGAAGCATCGGTGAAATACGGTGCCTGGACGAAATCAAGCAAAACCTTAAGGTTTTCATTAAAGTTTTCTGTGCAGGAGAACAGATATGCTGTCTTGTCAAATGAAGTATACGCATTTGCGTTTCCGCCATAGCGTGCATAACGGATGAAGGTGTCCTCACCGTCTTCATTCTCGAACAGCTTATGCTCAAGGAAATGAGCAATTCCATCGGGGACGGTTATAAAATCAGCATCGCTGTCGGTCTTAAAGGTACGGTCCATTGAACCATAATTTGTGCCTATGATAGCGAATGCAGTGGAGTGCTTTTTAGGGATAACGAAAATATTAAGACCGGACTTATGATTTATCTGAAAATAACGTTCATTAACTGTTGAATTGACTTTTTCGGTTATATTATTCATCAGCCTGTTCCTCCTTTTTGAGTGTACCTTTAAGGAAGTATGTCATCTCATGTCCGACTTTCTTTGCAGATGCAACAACTTCCTCTCTTGTGACTTTTGTAATAGCTTCGGCAGCATCAAGCGGTGAGGAGGAAAGCCCAGCGAGAATTCTTGAAAGGTACCAGTTGTACATGCCGGCGGTGCTATCAGGTATTTCTTTATAGGCGTTTATGATAGATTTCTTTGCAAGTTCAAATTCTTCATCTGTGAATTTGTTGTTACGAACAGTTTCAAGCTGTTCAAGTATTGCCTTTTCAGCTTGTTCTTTGTTTTCGTTCTCAATACCGCTTGCTACAATCATAACACCCTTGTGTGCCTCCGGAATGGATGAGCAGTAATAACAAAGGCTGAGCTTTTCTCTGACATTGGTGAAAAGTAGTGATGAAGGCGAACCGCCGAACAGTTCGTTAAGAAGTGCAAATGCAGGGTATTCTTTGTCGGTAAGAACTGTACCCATCCTAAAACCGAGCGACAGCTTGCCCTGAACAACCGGCATGGGTTCAACAAATTCAGGTTTTGGTGTTGCTTTTCGTATTACATCGGTTAAAGGCATTGCACTCATTCTTGGCTTGAAACCACTGAGATATTTATTAATATATCCGGCAACTTCTTCAGGCTGCATATTGCCGACAAAGGAAATTTCAACAGCATAATCGCTGATAACTTTTTTATAATGATCAAAGAGAATTTCGGGTGTTATCACTTCAACATCTGCGATATTACCGCTGTTTTTGACGCTATATGTTTCATCATTGCACATGATTTCAAGACAGCGGTTCATTGCGTAGGTAGATTTATTGTTGATCTGCTCGTTTATACGGTCAATAAGCTGTTTCTTTTCGCTCTCAACATAGGTTGTTGAAAATACTCCGTTTTCGAGATAGGGTTCGAAAATCAATTCGCTCAGGATTTTCAGGTTCTCCGCCATAAGGTCGGTATTATCGATAGTGTATAAATTGTCAAGCATTGATGCGGCAAAGCTTATTGTCTGAACCTCGCCTTTCTTCTTAACATATACAGATATCGAGGAAGCATACAACTCATCCAGTTTTATGTTTATATCACGCAGAGTCGGATAGCTTTTACAGCCTCTCTTCAGAACATCAGTAAGTAACGAGTTCTTTGAAGCCGTTTCTTTGAGGAGGGGTGAGATTATATTGACTGAAATGAAATTAGTTTTGAATTTATCGGTAGATATTACACTGAGGTTAACGCCGCCATAAATATTGATTCGTTTCACTAAAACACATCCTATTCTTTATAAAATTAATTTTCCGCTATCTTTATCTCCATAAAGTGTTGAATTTTTATGTCTTCTGAGTATTGAAGCAGGGCAGTTCTCGCTGATATCTCCGATAAGAGTTGCTTTTACAGCATTGGCTTTTGTTGTTGCAGGGACAACACAGAATATCCTATCACCTGAGAACAGCATCGGTACGGTTAGAGTTATTGCATATTTCGGAACCTCGTTAATTGATTTGAAGCATCCATCGTTCACCTGTTGTTGTCTGCATACATCATCAAGAACTACTTTTTTTACAAGGTATTTGTCGTTGAAGTTAGCCATTCCGGTGCCGGGGTCGTTAAATGCAATATGCCCGTTTTCACCGATTCCCATACAGACGATATCAATCGGGTGTTTCTCGAGAAGCTCGGAGTATCTCTTGCATTCCGCGTCCGGATCGGTTGCTGTTGAGTCAATATAATTCACTGATTTCAATTGTATTTTCGAAAAGATGGCATTGTTGAGAAAGTTGCCGAAGCCCTGGGGTGCATTTGTATCAAGCCCGATATATTCGTCCATGTGAAAAGCGTTAATTCTTGAGAAATTGACATCCGATTTTACCAGCGTCGCAAGAAATTCGTTCTGTGATGGAGCTGCTGCAAAAATCATATTTATTTCGTTTTTTTTGATGAGGAGTTCTTTAATATATGCCGCTGCTTCATCTGCTGATGACCTTCCCATGTTTTCACGGGTGTCGTAGATTTTATACTCAAGCAAATCTGCTTTTCCACTTTTTAATATCATTTCTAAATACCTCTATGCTTTATATATTGTTTTACCGTTTGATATGGTAGACATAATATTAATATTATTATCAAAAACTGTGAAATCGGCATCAAAGTTAGGTGCAATTGTACCTTTATTTTTTAGTCCGACAATTCGTGCGGGTGTTCTTGTCATCATTTTGACTGTATCAAGCAGGGGAACAGCTGCTGTTTGCACCATTGTTCTGACAAGCCTGTCGGTTGTTGCTATACTACCGCCGAAAGCGGTTTTATCCATCAGCTTTGCAACACCGTCTTCAATTATAACCGGAAGTCCGTTTTCCTTGCTACCGAGAACACTAACACCCTCAGTTTGACCTGCGGCACGCATTGAATCTGTAACAAGAGCAACTCTGTCAGGTCCTTTTTGTTTCCAGACATAATTGAGTATCGGAGCAGGAAGATGACAGCCATCAGCGATGATCTCAACATCCATATTTTCAATCAGATATCCGCTTTCAATAAGACCGGGGAAGCGGAAACCTTGCTTTCTTATCATAGATGACATACCGCTGTAAAAGTGAGTCATTATTGTAAATCCATTTTCGTAAGCTTCGAGGGCGGTTTCATACAAAGCATCAGAATGTCCGATGCAAGGAAGTATATTCATACTTCTGAGCTTTCTGCCAAGCTCCATTGCACCGTCAAGCTCGGGAGCAATTGTCCATCTTAAAATACTGTTTGATTTTTCAAGAATTTTATTATAGTGTTCGGGATTCGGTGTTTTTATATACCTTTCATCCTGAGCACCTTTTTGCGAAAGTGCAACATATGGACCTTCTATATGAATTCCGGCAAGGTAACTGCCGTTATTTTCAGTGTTTTTTGCTTTCTCAAATATATTAAAAAGTGAGAACAGCTCTTCGTCAGTGCATGATAGAGTAGTCGAAAGCATTGTTGCAGTTCCATGCTGTGCATGAAGTTGTGCTACGCCGAGAAAGGCTTCGATTGTTCCGTCGGTAAAGTCGTGACCGCCGCCGCCGTGTATGTGTATATCAATGAATCCGGGAGCTATATACAGTCCGGAGTAATCGATTATATTATATTCGATGTCATTATTTCTTTTCGTTCCGACATAGGTTATCCTGTTTTCGGAGAAACAGACTTCGCCATCTTTTATTATCCTATCGGGTGTTATTATATTGCCAATCAGCTTAGTTGCAGTCATAATTATGACCATTCCTTCTTTAGTGAGTGGGTATTGTGGCATGTTTTACGAAGCTGCCCAAAACCGTACTTTGAAAGATTTATCTTTCAAAGTTTATTCCTTTTTGTTAATCAAACAAACGCTATGAGCAGCGATTCCTTGTTTTTCACCGGTGAAGCCCAGTCCTTCTTCGGTTGTAGCTTTGATATTGACTTTATTTACATTGCAATTTATTGCAGCAGCTATATTTTCGATCATCTGAGGTATATATGGTGCAAGCTTAGGTGCCTGTGCAATAATAGTTGCATCAATGTTTATTATTTCATAATTATCGGTTTGAAGTAGTTTAATAACTATTTTTAGGAGTGAAATGCTTGAAATATCCTTAAATCCTGCGTTTGTGTCAGGGAAATGCATGCCAATGTCACCGAGTGCTGCAGCTCCGAGCAGTGCATCGCATATAGCGTGAAGCAGTACATCGGCATCCGAGTGACCAAGCAGTCCTTTTTCATATGGAATGTCGACACCGCCGAGAATTAGCTTGCGATTTTCAACAAGCCTGTGAACGTCATATCCATGACCGATTCTCATAAGTTGCCTCCAATTAATGTGTTTGCAATAACTACATCCGATGGAGTTGTCAGCTTTATGTTTGTCACAGGGCAATCAACATATGTAACCTTAAAGCCTGCTTTTTCAACAAGAGTTGTATCATCGGTTGCTATGTAATTGTTTTTCTTTGCAAGTGCAAGTGCAACACTGTAAACATCTTTGTTGAATACCTGTGGTGTTTGCACGGCCTTTAATGCAGATCTTTTAGGTGTTTTTACCTTATCTTCATCGATATATTTTATTGTATCGGTAACAGGTGTTGATGCTGTCGCAGCCCCGCTCCGGAATGCAGCTTCGATAATTTCATTTATAGTTTCTGTCAGCACAAGCGGTCTGGCGCAGTCATGAATCACAATAATCCTTGTATCCTTGTCAGTCGCGCAAAACGCTTTATTTACTGATTCATTTCTTGTGGCACCGCCTTGAACAAGGGTAATTGGCATTGATTCGCGATATTTTGCTGCTATGCTTTCAAGCTCTGCTGTATCCTTGCAGGCAACTACGATTTCGTCTATATATTTTGAGCGTATAAACTTTTGCAATACATGTTCAAATACAGTTATACCGTTTAACAGGATAAGCGGCTTTGAGACACCACCCATTCGAGTGCCGTCTCCAGCCGCTACTATTATTGCACTGACCTTCTGTATCATATTAACGCTTACACCTCGCAATCAAAAAATAAATTTCTATTTTTTGATTTTTATGCTTGATAGTTATATCCGAGTGATAATGCTTTCTTATTCAACTCAGCAAGCTGAGGTTTTGATTTCGGTGTACTGTGTACCAGTACAGCTTCTACAAGCGAGTAGTCAAAAAGCTTTATTGCTTTTAACATTTGACCGAACATGATTATATTTGCAAGACCGGCAAGGTCATTGTCCGATGCAAGCATTGATGCAGGTATATAATATGCTTTTATATCTGTTCTTACAGTCTTTTTCTCAACCAAAGAGGAGTCAACTATCATTATTCCGTTTTTTATTACGGTATGCTCGAATTTTTCGAACGAAGGAAGATTGAGAACCAGCAAGACATCCGGTTTTGTTACAAGCGGTGAACCTATCGGTTCATCATTTACTATAACACTGCAGTTTGCAGTTCCTCCGCGCATCTCGGGACCGTAAGAGGGAAGCCAACTGACCTGTTTGTCTAATTCCAACCCAACTTTTGCGAGCAATTTGCCTGAGAACAAAATTCCCTGACCACCGAAACCGGCAAATAAAAAGTTACTCATTATTTGCACCTCCCTTGGTTATATCCTTGTAAACACCGAGCGGATAATATGGTATCATCTTTTCACGAACGAAATCCATTGACTGCGCAGGAGAAAATCCCCAGTTAGTGGGACAGGTTGAAAGTATTTCGATTATAGATAAGCCTTTTTTATCTCTTTGAATTTCAAAAGCTTTTTGTATAGCAGCTTTTGCACGGCGAATATTCTTTACGTTGTCAAGTGCAACTCTCTCAGCATATGCAACACCTTCAATTGTCGACATAAGCTCACAGATACGGAGCGGATTACCTTGTATTTCAGCTTTTCTTCCATATGGTGAGGTTGTTGTTACCTGTCCAAGCAGTGTAGTGGGTGCCATCTGACCGCCGGTCATACCGTAAATTGCATTGTTGATAAATATAATTGTTATATTCTCACCTCTTGCACCAGAATGTATGGTTTCAGCGGTACCGATAGCGGCAAGGTCGCCATCACCTTGATATGTGAATACAAATTTATCCGGATTAGCACGCTTGATACCGGTTGCGACAGCCGGAGCACGTCCGTGCGGAGCCTGAACCATGTCGCAGTTGAAGTAATTGTATGCGAAAACCGCACAACCTACAGGAGCGATACCGATTGTCTGCCCTTCGATATCAAGTGCATCTATTGCTTCGGCAACAAGACGGTGAGCTATTCCATGTGTACAGCCGGGACAGTAATGGAAGGGGACATCAGCAAGTGCCTTGGGTTTTTCAAATACTATATTCATTTTGCAAGTCTCCTTATATTATCAAGAATTTCTTCGGGAACAGGCATCACACCGCCGGTTCTGCCAAAGTGTTTTACCGGTTTTTTGCATTCGATTGCAAGCTTAATATCATCAATCATCTGCCCCATATTAAGTTCGACCGACAGGAAGATGTCAACCTTGTCAGCAAGCTTGTTAAGACGCTTTTTCGGGAATGGATATAATGTTATCGGACGATGAAGTCCTGCCTTTATACCTTCAGCTCTTGCAAGATTTACTGCGGTTCTTGCAATTCTGGCAGTAATGCCATATGCAACAACAACGATTTCAGCATCGTCTGTCAGATATTCCTCATACTTGACTTCGGTTTCTTCGATTTTTTTATATCTTTCAAATCTTTCAATATTTTTCTGCTCAAGTTCTTCGGGTTGGATATAAAGAGAGTTTACAATATTCATCGGTCTCTTATTCTGATGACCGTTGCAGACCCAAGTTTTTTCCGGGAGAACTCTTACGGGCTTTGCTGCAAAATCAACCGGTTCCATCATCTGACCAAGCGCACCGTCTGCAAGAATCATGACCGGTGTTCTGTATATGTCGGCAAGATCAAACGCTTCACCTGTGAGTATAGCCATCTCTTGAATATTTGCAGGTGCAAGCACGATAAGATGCATATCACCATGGCCAAGCGCCTTTGTTGCCTGAAAGTAGTCTGACTGAGCAGGCTGGATACCGCCGAGACCTGGACCGCCGCGCTGTACATTGACTATAACGCAAGGCAGATCAGAGCCGACAATGTAGGATATACCCTCGCCTTTTAAGCTGATTCCGGGTGAGGATGAAGATGTCATAACTCTTGCACCGCTTGCAGAAGCTCCGAGAACCATGTTGATTGCTGCAATTTCACTTTCAGCCTGAAGCGAAAGTCCGCCTCTGTTAGGCATTTGCTTTGCCATATATTCTGATAAATCTGTCTGTGGTGTAATAGGATAACCGAAAAACAATTTACAGCCTGCACGGATTGCGGCTTCTGCAACTGCTTCGTTGCCTTTCATTAAAACTTTCCGACTCATTTGTCTTTATCCTCCTTAATGACAGTTATAACGACATCGGGGCATATTATAGCACACATACCGCAAGCGATACATTTATCGTCGTCAGTACATGATGCAGGATGATATCCTTTTGCATTGATTGATTTTGTGTCAAGCTCAACAATATGCTTCGGGCATGCAGTTACACAAAGACCGCAGCCTTTGCAAAGTTCTGTCTTGAACGTAGCTTTTTTCATTTCTGCTTTTCCCTCTTTCAGAATATTTTTTTTGTTATGTCATCGATGAAAATAAAATTCTCATCAGGTGCTGTTGTTATAAGTTCCTGTTTCAGCCTTTTCAATGCTGTTGTCGTAAACAGCGGTTTTCCCGATATTTCAGCGAGCTTTTTTGCATCGGGAAGAGCAGACAGGATATCATCGGTCGTTGTTTCTTCACCGAGATTGGAGTTGTTTATGATACCGTCAAATTTCAACTTTGATGAATGCTCGATTGCAAGCATCATGTAATAAGCATTGTTAACATCAGCAATCGACGGACGGTATTTGTTATATACGAAATACATTTCATAACCGGTGTTAATAATATCTTTAGCATATCCGCCAAGCACCACTGCACCGTCATCATCACCGCCAACATCGATTATGGCGGTTCTGTCACTTACGAAAATTGATTTGAATCTAACCGGCAGTGACGGAATATCAACATTCGTATTTGCAAACTCGGGCAGGATTGTGTCAACACCGAATGAAGTCAGCATTTTATTATTATCAGCTGTACGGAAATAGGGGTTGACAATATCAAGATCAACAATCGATACAGCCTGTCCTTCTTTTGCAAGCTCTGCTGCAAGGTTGACCGCAATATTTGTCTTGCCGCAGCCGTAATGGCCTGCGATTATAATGATTTTTTTATTGTACATTTCTACCCTGCTTTATTGAATTATATAAACAATTCCGTTCCAGATTCTTTCGAACTGATCGACACGGTACATTCGCCTAACGGAGTTGTTTTCCGAAGCTGCCGGATCGTTGACAATCAAGTAATCTATACCGTCAACGGTTTTATATCCGCAGACAACAAGCAGATGACCGCCGGGGTAAGCCATGGGCGAACCCTCAAGTTGTGTTTTGTCCGATGTTGCTATCGAGCATATAACCGGAACACCCTTGCTCAGTGCATATTTTAACGCTTGCATATCGAAGTTGTCAATATATGCATCATAACCCTGTTCGGTAGCAAATGCCGTATTGAAAACCCAGTTACCGTATATTTTTGCACCGCTGTCGTAAACACCGTTTGCGACCTTTATGGTTTCAAAATCAGAACCAAGATATTCAAGAACCATTGATAGTGAGGTTGGTGAACAGATTTTATTGCCGATTTCAGGTATTATCATTTGTGAACGCTGCGGCACATCAATCAGAACCTGTTCAGGTAAATCCGATATGAGCTTTTTTGGTTCTGTATTGCCGGTTATGGCAATATAATTCAAAATCGGATTCTCTGTTGCTCCTTCGGAGGATAATGTAATTTTTAATTTTATATGACTTCCGGTGTTTTGCTTTGCGTATAAAGTATCTATTTGCATATCACCGTTTGCATCGGATGAAATGCTTGAGTATGATGCTTTTGGCATTGATGACCATACGCCATATGAATAATAATCGCTGTATGTTCCGTCTTTAAGCTCATATGCAACAGAAATTTCAACAGAACCACCAAAGGTTTTTGCAGACCATGATGTTATAAGCATATCAAACTGTCCGACATAAATAGGGTTTGATATAAAAGAACCGGTCATTTTCTTGCTGGTGAGAGTTAGCACATTATTTCTGACTTCGGTATTGTTGTGTTGACCGGTCATTTTATTCACACTATAAATTGTGGTTCTGTAAGTTACATCATTTATCATTACAGTTACCTCTTCACTTTCATCGCTTACCTGGTTGCTATTATTTTGTTCAGATTCTATCGGAAGACTATTGCTTGAATTTTTTGTGTCAGAAATTTTGCTGAGAGTATTTTCACGTCCATATTTTAATATATCATCAATAATATTATTGTCGAGTATATAATCACTGTCATTGTATGCTGCAAGAGCTGATTCGTATACATCCTCGCAACACTCGGGTTCAATCTCGCTGCGGTCAGATTTTTTGTATGCTATAGAATTCATCAGCATCTCGCTTTGCGGGAATATAAATATTATATCATCGGTTACAAATGAACCTCTTTGAAGAGATGCCTGAGGGTAAACATGTCCTTCGGTTGCAGAAAAAAGATTCTGACCGAACATAATCATGCTATCGCTTTTATAACCGAATAAATCAAGTATTGTGGGCATCAGATCAGCATGGCCGCCGGTAACAGTGTAGGTTTTATTCAGAACGGTTTTTATTTGCTCATCTGAACCGGGTACTGCAATAACACACGGAACTCTGAGAAACTCATCGTAACTGTATTCATATCCAAGAAAACGTTCAAGCGCTTGGGCAGATTCGCTGTCGTTGAGGGGTATTGCAAAATGATCACCATACAATACTATGACACAGTCATCGTATAATCCGCATTCCTTCAACCCGTCAATGAACGAACCAATGCATTCATCAACATAATTTATACTTGAAAGGTAATCAGCAAAAATAGTACCTTCGTCTTTTTCAAGTATATCAAACCTGTTTTCAAAGGGCATTATATAGGGATGATGAGAAGTCAGTGTAATAAGAAAAGAGTAAAATGGCTGATGTAATGTCTTGATATGCTCAAGTGATTGAAGCATAAAATCCTTGTCGTTCATGCCGAGACCGATGTTGTCACCATACGACAGCACATCAGTGTCCTCGCGGCTGATAAAGTCGTTGAAGCCCTGATTAACATAAGCTTCTTCACGATTCCAGAATTCGCCTTTAAAAGCATGGAATGTAACAGCAGTTTTGAATCCGTTTTCTTTAAGTATCCAGGGAAGTCCGTAAAAGGTATTCTCAGCATATTTTATATAAGCGCTTTCGTATTCGGGTGCGAAAAGAGAATTATTTACCGTAAATTCTGCATCTGAAGTATTACCGCCGCCGGTCTGATAATAATAGTTTTGAAAATATGCTCCATCATTCATCAGCTTGTTTATATTTGGGGTAATTTCTTTACCGTTATATTCTTTACCTGCAACAAAGCCCTGAAGGGATTCAACTTGGATAACAATAAGGTTTTTTCCTTCAGCGATTCCATGAAGCGTCGAATCGGTGTAATCGGTTTTTATACTGTTTTGATAGGTTTCTTCGCTTTCATGAACTCCGAAAATATATCTGCCGATATCAACTGTGTGAAAAATTAAAAATTCATTTTGTAAATCCTTCAGCATAAATCGGGTTATCAATATATCTCCGGTAAGAAGTAAAGATGATGTTATCAGAAGGATAACCGTAAGCTTTTTGAAAAAAGGGAATATAACAACCTGTTTGTCAATAAACTTTTTTCTGAAGAATATAAAATATATGATTATCAACGGCAAGTCGATAATTGCGACAAGCGATGAAAAGGATAACAACTTGATGACACTTGCTCCGACATCACCAACAAGTCCGGTATTTGTTAACATGAAAACAGAGGGGAGCTTACCGAAATAATTGAAATAGGTCAGGTCAACCAGCATTATTATAGAAATTATGATATAAAGGATAAATGTAAACCTGAAGGGCATCCTCTTTGCCATCAATACATATATGCTCCAGGCAACAGTCAGAAGTACAAAAGATTCAAGCAGCAGAGTTGCCGAATGAAAACCAATTCCGATATAAATGTAAAAATATATCAACTTCAAAATCAGAAGAATTGTAATTGTTGTGAATTCGGTTGTTTTTAATTTGCTGCTATGCTGTTCCATTATAAAATCCTTTTATTTTTATATTATACTAACAAATGTAATACATCAATGACTCGATGAAAAACCTTTTGATTTTTGGTTTTTATCGAATGAAAAATGATATTTGTTTGTTAGTATAATATTATATTCTTATGAGAATTTAACCGTATCATATTTATTATACGCAAAACAACATATTTTGCAATACAAAAATGTAAATTTAATAAAATTGAGGTGGGATGTTACCCACCTCAATAATCAAATTGGACATTTTATTTTACAAAAGCTCTGATAACACCATTATATGATTGTATTTCGCTTAAAGCGTCATCAATATCATCATTTGTTTCAATTATTGAATATGCATTGTCTTTCAGAGAGTTGTTTGCAAGGCTTTCAATATTAACATTTTTTTTGCTGAGAAGTGATGAGAATTGAGCAAGCATATTAGGGATGTTTTTATGAAGAATACAGATTCTGTTTTTAGCATTTCTCGGATGGTTTACAGTAGGATAATTAACACTGTTTATTATATTACCATGCTCAAGATATTCCATAATTTCATTAACAGCCATTTCAGCACAGTTCTCTTCAGATTCGGGTGTTGAAGCACCGAGGTGAGGTATAGCAATAACACCCTCTACACCCAACATTTCATCTGTGGGGAAGTCGGTTACATAACATGCAACCTTACTGTTTTGTATTGCTTCAAGCATATCGGCAGAGTTGACAATATCGTCTCTTGAAAGGTTGATAATTCTGACTCCGTCCTTCATCTTTGCTATTGTATCTTTATTGATAAGCCCCTTTGTGGAGGGAAGTGAAGGTACATGAAGTGATATATATTCGCTCTTGCTGTATATCTCGTCATAATTCTCAGCTTTGCTGATAGCTCTTGATAAAGACCATGCAGCGTTTACAGTGATGTACGGATCGCATCCTATAACATCCATTCCCATGTTGAATGCTGCATTAGCAACCATACCACCGACAGCGCCAAGACCGATGACGCCTAGTATCTTGCCTTTGATTTCGGGACCGGCAAACTGCGATTTGCCTTTTTCAACAAGCTTGGTAACCTCAGGCTGACCTTTAAGACCTGCAGCCCAGTTAATTCCGCCGATTATGTTTCTTGAAGAAAGAAGGAGAGCAGCAATTGCAAGTTCCTTGACGCCGTTTGCATTTGCGCCGGGTGTGTTGAAAACAACAATACCCTTTTCAGAGCAGTGATCAAGAGGGATGTTGTTGACACCGGCACCTGCTCTTGCAATCGCAAGCAGTGAAGGCTCGAACTCAGTATTGTGAAGAGAAGCGGATCTGACTATGTATGCGTCGGGATTTTCGATAGTTTCACTGATATTGTAAAGAGCTGTATCGAAATGATCAATTCCGCTCTTTTCAATTTTATTCATTAATTTAATATTGTACATTGTGTATTGTTCCTTTCGAATTCTTTCATGAATACGATGAGCTTTTCGATTCCTTCGGTTGGCATTGCATTATAAATTGATGCTCTCATACCACCGACAGAACGGTGACCTTTCAGATTGACAAAACCGGCTTTTGATACTTCTGAGCAGAATTTCTTGTCAAGCTCTTCATTGCCTGTAACAAAGCATACATTCATTATTGAACGGAATTCTTTTTCAGCAGTTGGCTTGAATAATTTGGAGTTGTCAAGGTATTCATAAAGCATATTTGCTTTTCTTAAATTAATTTTTTCCATTTCTTCAAGACCGCCAAGCTCAAGCAGCCATTCAAATACAAGACCTGCAATATAAATAGAGAAGCAGGGAGGAGTATTATACATTGAATCATTTTCAGCCTGAACCTTATAATCAAGCATAACAGGGGTATCTTTTCTTGCAAATCCGATTAGATCCTCACGAACGATAACAACAGTAAGACCGGCAGGGCCCATGTTCTTCTGTGCGCCGGCATAGATCAGACCGAATTTTGTTACATCGATAGGAGTCGAAAGTATGCAGGAAGAAAGATCAGCAATAAGAGGAATATTACCTGTATCGGGAATATAATTATATTTTGTGCCGAAAATAGTATTATTAAAACAAATATGTACATAATCTGCATCGGGTGAAATATCTGCTTTGGTTATCTTCGGAACATATGTAAAGTTTTTGTCTGCTGATGATCCGATAATTTTTACCTCGCCGAACTTCTTTGCTTCATCAGCTGCCTTCTTTGAAAACTGTCCTGAAATAACGTAATCTGCTTTTCCTGTCTTCATCAGATTAAGGGGGACAGCTGAAAATTGTTGAGTTGCGCCGCCTTGTAAAAACAGAACCTTATAATTATCCGGGATATTCATAAGCTTTCTGAAATTTGCTTCAGCTGCTCCGATAATAGCTTCAAAAGGTTTTGATCGGTGAGACATTTCCATAACGGACATTCCCGAACCTGCCTGATCGGTGATCTCATTCTTTGCTTTTTCAAGCACACTGAGAGGGAGCATAGAGGGTCCGGCTGAAAAATTGTATACTCTTGACATATCAAACATTCCTTTACTTATTATTTATGATGAATATTCAACGCAGAATAATGAAAACAAAAAGGTCTCCCGATATTAAGCAACAATATAATAAGAATATTTGACTTATTATAGATTGATCATTACTATTTTTTATTTTTTTATTTGTTGGTTTATTATACACACTTTTATTTTATATTAAATTGCGATATAATATTATAAGCCCAAAATATTTATTAGTCAACATTTTTTATAAAGCAAAATATCTAAAATATACAGTGATGAATACTGTATAAAGCGTGATTTCATACAAAAAAACCGAATATAATTCAAAAATACTGTTACATCCGATTGCCGTATGAGCGAATTTTAATAAAATATTTATAATTGCTCTTGACTTATTTTCAGCTGATTGATATAATAAGTGACGGCAATAATCATTATGTCGCAGATTGTTGTAATTGCGGCATATTTTTATGTGCTATATATATTCTATAAATACATGCCAAGTTAAAACAGAATAAGTTCTAAAAATTTTAACCCTCGTCTCATGGCGTATTATGTTACATGCATATCAAATAAAAACCCACTATATGAAGCTGACAAATGAACTTAATGATTAACATTCATCTGTTAGTTTACTTTATATTCGAAAGGAAAGGTCTTTTATTATGAATTATAATGTTGCGGGAGCAATTACTCGTTTTATAGCGGTGTTTTTATGTATCCTGCTAGTTGGCGCTGTAGCTGTATTCGGATTTGCACCACTAAATATATCCGGTGTTCTGAACAGTGGCGGTATAAAGCTCGGTCTCGATCTCGCCGGCGGTTCACTTATTGTATATGAAGCCGATACCGATATGACAGGCGATGATCTTCAAATGAATATGGATGCAGTTGAAACACTGATGCGCAGTCGTCTGGATAACCTCGGATTTACAGAGGCTGTTCTTACTGTTGATAATAAACAGATCAGCATTGAGATACCCAGTGTTACCGACCCTGAAGAAGCTATAAAGAAAATCGGTGCAACTGCAATATTGCAATTCCGCAACGCAGACGGTGAAGTAATAATTGATGGGAAACATATTAAAGCTGCATATGCACAATATGGTGCCGTTGATAATGATAATGTTAAAGAATACTTTGTTGCAATAGAGCTTACAGATGAAGGTCAACAAAAATTTAAAGAAGGTACGAGAGCCGCAATAGGCTCGTATATTTCGATATATCTTGATGAAGATTTACAGTCAACAGCATCTGTAAACAAAGAGATAGACGGTAATCCTATTATAACAAACAGTGCCTTTACTGTTGATGAAGTAAAATGGCTTGCTTCTGTTATAAATGCCGGTCAGCTTCCTTTCGCATTGGAAAATGTACAACAGGATTCAGTCGGTGCAACTCTCGGTGAAAAATCACTTGAAAGCTGTCTGATTGCCGGTATTATAGGTATTCTGCTTGTTATGGCATTCATGATAATAATTTATAAAGTACCCGGTGTGGTAGCATCCATATCATTATTTGCATATACTGCATTGTTTGTCATGGTTATGGAGCTTATACAAGCAAACCTGACGCTGCCCGGTATCGCAGGTATCATACTTTCGATTGGTATGGCAGTTGATGCGAATGTAGTTATTTATGAAAGAATAAAAGAAGAGCTGAGAAACGGCAAGAGTGTAAAAGGTGCTATCGAAGCAGGCTTTAACCGCGCATTTACCGCAATTTTTGACTCCAACATAACAACCCTTATTGCAGCCGGTGTTCTTTGGTATTTCGGAAGCGGCTCAATCAAAGGCTTCGGAACAACATTGTTCATAGGTGTTCTGTTATCAATGCTTACAGCGTTGACATTAACCAAATCACTTCTCAGAACTACCGTAAATATGCAGATTACAAAGCTTTCATATTATGGGTTGAACGAAGAAAAGATGGTAAAGAAATCATTATTTGAGAAATTTGATGTTGTAAAGCAGAGGAAGTTCACATTAATAATAGTAGCTTGTGTTATTATCATTGGTACAGCTTCGATGGTATTAAGAGGATTTAATTTAGATATTGACTTTTCAGGCGGTACTGAGTTTATTCTTGGTATTCAAAAAGATGTCGAGGATGCAGATATCGATAATATAAAATCAATTGTTATCGGAATTGCTGAAGATGAAAATAAATTGGTATCGATTCAAAAATCCGCAAACGATGACACAACTGTAATTATCACAACCAAAGAATTAAATGAAGATCAAAGGCAAGCAGTTAGAACAACAATTGCTGATAAGTATAATATTGATGATGATAACGATCTCAGTGTAAGAAGTATTGGGAAGTCAATATCTGACAAACTTAGACAGACCGCTATATTGACCGCAGCTCTTGCAGTACTTTTGGTGCTTGTATACATTTCCTTCAGATTTGCATTTCTTTCAGGTATCGCAGCAATTCTCTGTCTGGTACATGACTTGTTCATTGTAATTGCAGCTTATTCACTGCTTCAGATACCTGTAAGTTCAACAATCATAGCAGCACTGTTAACAATTCTCGGTTATTCAATCAATGCAACAATTATTATATTTGACAGAATCCGTGAGGAATCAAAGAAGAGTAACAGTGATAGTTTCGCAACGAATGTCAACAAAGGTGCTTCAGCATCGATGACGCGTTCGATAAACACCACAATTACAACCTTCCTAACGATTGGAATGGTATTCCTGTTTGGTGTTGAATCGGTCAGAAACTTTGCATTGCCGATTATGATAGGTTTGATTGCCGGTTTGTTCTCTTCAGTAATGATTTCTGGTCCGATGTGGAATTTGTTGAAATCCAAGTTCGGCAACATCAGCATAAGAAATCTGATTCCGAAAAAATTAAAGAAAAAAGCTTAACCTTAAAGGGCGGTAATACCGCCCTTTAATTGAATAAATATTCGGTTGAAAGGAACGTTTTATGATATTAATTACAGGCGGAGCCGGATTCATCGGCTCACATACAGCGGTTGCTCTTCTTAATGCCGGATACGAAATCGGTATTCTTGATAATTTATCAAACAGTAAATATGAATCTATAAGGAGGATAAAGCAACTGACAGAGAAAGAATGTCCTTTCTTTGAAATTGATCTTCTTGATTATCTTGCTCTTGACAGAATTTTTTGTGAAAACAAAATCGACAGCGTAATCCATTTTGCCGGCTTTAAAGCTGTCGGTGAATCGGTAAGTAAACCCCTTGAATATTATCACAATAATATTACAGGTACACTAAATCTCTGCCGTATTATGCGTGAGCATAATGTCAAAAAGCTTGTTTTCTCATCATCAGCTACAGTTTACGGTTTAGCAAAGGTTGTTCCGGTTACGGAAGATATGCCGATATCTGCAACCAACCCTTATGGTTCAACAAAACTTATGATTGAAAATATTTTAAATGATCTGTTTGTTTCGGATAACGATTGGAGCATTGCACTGCTAAGATATTTCAATCCAATTGGAGCACACAAGAGTGGAATTCTTGGTGAAAATCCAAACGGTATTCCAAATAACCTTATGCCCAGAATATGCAATGTTGTAAACGGCAAGATGGATAAGTTGACAATTTGGGGAACCGATTATGCTACACATGACGGAACAGGTGTTCGCGATTATATTCATGTACTTGATCTGGCGGACGGTCATATCGCAGCATTGAATAAATGCAATAAAGATAAAGGAATTTTCACATACAATCTCGGCACCGGAATCGGATACAGTGTTTTTGATTTGATAAATACATTTGCACGTGTTAATAATGTTAATATACCCTATGATGTTTGCCCACGAAGACCCGGAGATGTCGCAAGCTTGTATGCTGACTGCTCAAAAGCAGAAAAAGAAATGAGCTGGAAAGCAAAGCTTGGACTTGAGGATATGTGTGCAGACAGCTACAAATTTGTAAAAAAGAATCCAAAGGGATATGAAGACTCAAAATAATATATAAGGAACTGTATGGAATACAATAGGGAACTGATAAGAAATTTTTCAATAATAGCGCATATTGACCATGGGAAATCGACACTTGCTGACAGACTGCTTGAGATTACAAACTCTATTGCAAAACGCGAAATGTCTGAGCAGATGCTTGATAACATGGATCTCGAACGTGAACGCGGAATAACAATAAAAGCAAGAGCGGTCAGCCTTGTATATAAAGCAAAAGACGGGAATGAGTATAATTTAAATCTGATTGATACTCCCGGCCATGTCGACTTTAATTACGAGGTTTCACGTTCTTTAAAGGCATGCGAAGGTGCATTGCTTGTAGTTGATGCAACACAAGGAATTGAAGCTCAGACATTGGCTAATGCATATCTTGCTATTGATAATAATCTTGAAATAATACCGGTAATCAATAAGATCGATCTTGCAAGCGCTGATATAGAAAAAACAAAGCGTGAAATTGAGGAAATTGTCGGTATTCCTGCTGATGATGCTCCTGCAATATCGGCAAAGACCGGACAGAATGTCGAAGTTGTACTTGAAAGCGTTGTAAAGAATATACCGTGTCCTACGGGAGATGTTAATGCATCTTTGAAAGCATTGGTTTTTGACTCATATTACGATTCATATAAAGGTGTTGTTGTATACATCAGATTAATAGATGGCAAAATCAATGTCGGTCAATCGGTAAAAATGATGCATACAGGAGCAGTTTTTGAGATTGTTGAGGTCGGTGTGCTTCGTCCGTTCGGACTTGAAATCAGAGATACACTTTATGCCGGTCAAGTCGGATATTTTTCCGCAAGCATCAAGAATATTGCTGAGACCGAAGTTGGTGATACCGTTACCGACAATAATAATCCTGCTGCAGCACCGCTACCCGGGTTTAAAAAATCACAACCCATGGTATTCAGCGGTATATATTCTGCCGATGGCTCGAGATATGGCGATCTTAAAGATGCACTTGAAAAGCTTGCATTGAACGATTCGGCTTTTGTATTCGAACCCGAGACATCAGTTGCACTCGGATTTGGCTTCAGATGCGGTTTTCTGGGGCTTCTTCACATGGAGGTAGTTGAGGAGAGGCTTGAGAGAGAGTTCAACCTTGACTTGATTACGACCGCCCCGAGTGTTATATATAAGCTCGAGTTTAAAAATGGCATAGAGAAGTTTATTGATAATCCAAGCAACTATCCTAAACCAGACGAAATTGAAAAAGCATATGAACCTATAACCAAAGCATCAATTATTACACCTTCGACCTATGTTGGTAACATTATGGAGCTTTGTCAGGAACGTCGCGGCACGTTTATTGATATGAAATATATCGATACAGATAGAGCAGAGTTGCATTATGAACTACCGTTGAATGAGATAATATACGACTTTTTTGATTCGCTCAAATCACGCACAAAAGGTTATGCTTCGCTTGATTATGAAATAACAGGGTATAAGGTTTCATCACTTGTTAAGCTTGATATACTACTTAATGGCGATATTGTAGATGCGTTATCATTCATTGTTCATAACGAGAAAGCATATACCAGAGGCAGAAAGATTGTCGAGCGATTGAAGGACCATATCCCCCGTCAGATGTTCGAGGTACCGGTTCAGGCTGCGATAGGCGGTAAGATAATTGCGAGAGAAACCGTAAAAGCAATGCGTAAGGATGTACTTGCAAAATGCTATGGCGGTGATATAACCAGAAAGAAGAAGCTGCTTGAAAAGCAAAAGGAAGGCAAGAAGCGTATGCGTATGCTCGGCACGGTTGAGGTGCCGCAGGAAGCCTTTATGGCTGTTCTTAAGCTTGACGAGGATTAAACTTTTTGATTTTTTGAGAAAAAAGGTCTTGACAAATACAAAAATATAAGTATAATATGTTTTGTTGCCCTTGAATAAATACCTCCAGATGCGGCTGTGGCGGAACTGGCAGACGCGCACGTTTGAGGGGCGTGTGGGCAACCGTATGGGTTCAAGTCCCATCAGCCGCACCATAATTAATCCATGCATGAGAATTAAAGCTCATACATGGATTTTTTGTTTCACATATAGCAATCAAAAAGGTTAGATTATTTATTTGATATGAAAGAGAGTATCGATAATGGATAAACTAAAAATCGAGGATTACATATATTCTGAATTGCTTATGAATGATCAAAAAGTTGCATTAGCTTTAATTGAATATTTACGAGCAAACGAAATGCAGTTCATTAAGGATAATGGCTATTGGAAAGACAAAATATATTATATAGTAAAGTATAAAACAGAATGTGTGTGTTTTATTGCAATAAAAGATCCTGACGAGAAAGATAATCGTTGGACAGTTTGGTCAGACGACATGCAATCATCTGTGCTTGAGAATTTCAAAATAGAGCAAAACTTGAAAGAAGCAGCGTGGAAACATGTTGATACATGTGGTAATTGTGGTTCGTGTACTGGCGGGAGACATAAAACAATATATGGAAAAGACTTTAACAATGTTTGTAGATGCACTTTTAGAATTGATAATCCAAATACAGAAGATTTAATGTTTATGAAAAAGATGGTTGATATAAGAATACAAGAAATTCTTGTATTAACAAAATGAACTTACTACAACGTTTGTTAATTTTATTTTAGTGGTATAAGAAATACATTTATATTGAGGTGTAAAAGCATGCTAACAATTTCATATGCTACTCAGCAAGACAAACAAGAGTATTTTTCAATTGATAAACATTTACTCGCAAGTGAATATGAGTCAAAAGTAAGAGATAGAAGATGTTATATTATTAGAGATAATAAAAATGTTATTGGAGTTATGAGATATATTTTGTTTTGGGATTGTATTCCTTTCCTTACTTTAATATATCTCAATGAAGCATATCGTGGGAAAGGATATGGTAAAAACGCAATTCTTTTTTGGGAAAAGGAAATGCGAGATAGCGGGTTCAGGATGGTTATGATATCAACACAAGTGGATGAACAAGCACAACATTTTTACAGAAAACTTGGTTATATAGACAAAGGCAGTCTTTTTTTAGATAATACACCAATTGAACAACCGCAAGAACTGTTAATGATTAAGGTATTTTAGTATAGATATTGAAAAATGAATAATAATGCGCGTTTATATAATATTTTTATAGAAAAACCAACACAACACTCTTGCCATAAAACAAGAGTGCTGTTTTATGAAACAGCTTTACTTTTCAATAATTTTGTTGTATTATTTAGGTAATATAATATGTTATCAGAAAGGGTAAGTGTATGGATTATCTCAGAAGAAGGGAACAAAGGCGATATTTAGCATGTACAATCAGCTTTGCAGTATTCATTACGTTTTCAATTTCTTTCATGTTGTCATCATTAATATTGGTTTTATCAATAGTGGGTGTTCTTATTTCACCTGATGGCAGTGAATCACCAGGTATGATATTAGTTTATCCGTTGTGGTATTTTCCAATTATGCCTACATTAATATCTATTATATTTATGATAAGGTTTAATGATTATTTGGAAATCAAATTCATAAATGTCATATCCGGATTATGGTTTGCAGTACCTATAATAACATTTATTGGTTCATCGGAAATAAATAATTTCTTTGTTATAGCTAATCTATTTCCAACATTATTATCTATAATAATTATTATAACTTATTCAATAGGGTTATTAAAATATAAGAAGTCTTTGTTTAATGGAGATAACACACATGCTGAATAAATCACCGAGTGGGAGTCTTTGTCCGTATTATTATATGGGTGGTGAGCTTCATCCCTTAAAATACGGCAGCTATTTTGATGACAAAGAAAAACTGTTTGCAGTTATTGATGCTGAAGAAGCATTCATATTAAAATCAACCGGCACAAAAAACCGCCGAATATGGATTGATTTATACGAAACAACAATAGATGATTTTGTCGCAACAAAGCTTGTAGAACATATAGTAAAAATCGAACATAAAATATTCAAACTTTGTCTTGTTGGATGTTCGCTTAAAGATAAGAACAGAATAAAAAAGCTTATGAAAAACAGAAAACTAAGTATTTTTAATGCTGTAAGGTATTTTTCTGATCCTGAAGAAGCAAAACTGTGGTTGGTAAGTGAAAATATTAAGTGAGTTGGAGTAAATATGACATTATACGATATTTTATATTTTGTTTTCATTAGTATATGCTTTATTACTGTTATTTTTAGTTTTTTAAGAATAAAATTAGTTATAAATAAAAATAAAGAAAAAGAACTTATTATTATAACACCGGAAATCAAAAAATACTTGATTATTATAAGTATAACAACAATAATAATATCGTTATCAAGCGTATTACTAACAATATTAAAATAATCATAAAAAAGGACACATTTATGGAAATTAAATTTAACTTAAAAAGATACGAAAACAGTATCGTAGGAATTGAGAAATATCCGATTGAAAAAGGAAAAATACTTTTATGCGGCAGTTCGTTTTTCACGAATTGGGGTTATGAACGTTCAAGAGAACAGCTTTCAGGAATCGGTGGCGAACAAAAAGCAATCATTAATCATGGTTTTGGTGGTTCAACAGTTGATGAAGTATTATATTATTATCATAGACTTATTAAGCCATACGACCCTAAGATGATTGTTACGCGTTTTGGAATAAATGATATATTTGCAGGCTATTCAATCGACCAAATATGTGATTTGTCTTCCAGATTTTATGAATGGGCGAAAACAGACTTTCCGAACATAAAAATAATTATTTTATCTTCATTTGATTTTAAAAGTGCACCTTCAAAAAATGTTTTACCCCAAATTGCAGAGTATAACGATTTAATGAAAAAGTATTGTGCAGAAAATAATAGTATGTTTTTCTGTGATATAAACGAATTTTTCTATAAATCAAAGAATGATATAGGAACATTTGTGAATTTCAAAGATATATTTAAAGATGATGGTCTGCACCTTACAGATGAGGGGTATGATCAGCTTGCACATTATTTTAAAGAAAAGCTGTCTCAGTACATATAATATTTTAATGCATTTTAAAAGGATTTCGAGAAGTCGAAATCCTTTTTTTGCGATAAGGAGTATTATGATGTCTGCCCGGGTATACGATAGCACCAATACCAGTCTTCACATTGTAACCCTTGTTTTTCAGGTGCGGATTCGCGTTTAAGCAGACCTTCGTATGTTCTCGGAGCCGGAACCAGAGCAGGTTGCCCAGGCTGCCAGTTTGCCGGAGTTACGACCTTGTATTCATCGGTTGTCTGAAGTGCTTCCAGTAATCTGAGTATTTCAGGAATACTTCTGCCGTTTGTCAATGGGTATATAAGGATTGCTCTGATGATTTGATTGGGATCAATTATGAATACGTTCCTGACCGTTTCTTGTGTACTTACATCGGGAGCGATCATTCCGTAAAGCCTTGCGATATCGCCGGTTCTGTCAGCTATAACAGGGAATGGGATTGTTATGCCTGTCGTCATATAGATAGCATATATCCAAGCGAGATGCGATGGATTGCTGTCAATGCTAAGACCGAGAAGCTGAGCATTCAAGTCATCAAATGCGGTAGCTTCTTCTGCAAATGCGATAAATTCTGTCGTGCATACCGGAGTAAAATCTCCAGGATGTGAGAAGAAAACAACCCATTTTCCGGCATAATCCGACATTCTTATCCGTCCATAAGTTGTATTGGCAACAAAATCCGGAGCTTTCATTCCAATACTAAGATGGTTTATATCCAATTTAATAACCTCGTTCCATTATAATTTTAGCAGTATTCATATATAATATTATATGAAATCCCGTTGTTGCTGTTACAGTTTAGCGACATTTTATATTTATAATATAATAATATGCACAAATATATTTTTAAAAATGGGAATATGTTATATTATGCAAAACGAATGTTCACTATTGCATATATAGTATTTATATGATACAATATATAACAAGGAGCAATAAAATGGCATAATGCAATGAATTATTGTCATAATAGTTCCGAGAGGTAGGAAATAAAAGCAAATAAGTCTAATTATCAAGACTTATATGAAAGGGAGTTTGTTTGATGAAAAAATCTATTGCAGCATTTCTTTGTTTGGTAATGGTATTT
>MGOY01000015.1 GCA_001797275.1 Clostridiales bacterium GWF2_38_85
CAGACCAATTACACTCTTATTATTGGCTTAAACAACAAGCATGATACTTCAAATTTTCGCTACGCCGAAGTATCATAATCTTATAGTAGCAATGGAGGTTAGTATGTTTTTATTAGAAAAAAATGCATATAGTAAAGTAATATCGATTTTTTCAAACATGTTTGACTACGATATAACTGTAAAAATGGCATTAACGAACAACCAAGGATTTATATATGTCGATGATTTAGTAAATCCTGAAACTGCGTACATAGAAATGGAATGGGGCTTTTATTATCTTAGTGGTAAATATAACGACCAATTTTTGAATACTGTAATTAACCATATTTTAATAGATATTGTACCAAAACAAACAATTCATGATATGGCGTTTATTTTCTCAGATAGTGATATTTGGTTAAATGTTATTGATCAGAAACTAGTAGATTATGAACACAGTAAATCGAAACGTTTAAACTTGAAGTTGAATAAAGAAAAATTTTTACAACAAAAATCTACATTTGAAAAGTTACCTGAAAATTATGAATTGCAATTAAATACAGAAGAAGAAAAAGTAGATGTTTTATACATGGGTAATTGGATTGGTTGTTGTGAGAGAGGTTCTACTGGTACAATAGCAGAATGTGATGTGTTTCTTAAAGAAAACCACAGACAAAAAGGAATTGCGACTTTAATGTGTACTAAGTTCATTGAATATCACCTCTCTCAAGGTAATGAACTAACTTGGTCATGCTGGGAAGCAAATGTTCCTTCATGTAAACTTGCTATAAAGTTGGGATTCGAATTATATAAAGAATCATATGCGATAACAGCGAAAGTAAAATAAAATATTTTTCTAAAAAGGTTGTGTAAAAAGCAACGGTAATCAGATGAGATTTCAACTACACCACCAAGAAGTGAACGTGATTTATGAAAATTATGCACTGACCAAAACGAGGTCGATTTAACCAAATATATGAGGTCAATATGATACTGGAGATTGCGTAAAATGACATTTTATCATGGAAGTCCTATTGCTAACATCACAGAACTTGGAACACGCTCTTTTACCCACGACGAGATCAAATCATCAATGGTATATCTTACACAGAGTCGAGCTTATGCGTTGTTCTACATACGGGATCTTGATGTGAATTATGTAACTTGTGATATGACGAAAGAAGGCTATGTCCGTTATTACGAGCGGTTTTCGGAGCAACTAAAAACTCTTTACAGGGATCGAAGCGGTTATCTGTATAAATGTGTTGATAATGGTGGTTTTGAACAGACCCCAACTCGCAATGTATGGGTATCAAAGAATCCGGTTATCATTGAATCAGTTGAGTTTATTCCTGATGTTTATAAAGAAATACTTAAATATGAAGAAACCGGAGATATTAAAGTAATTCGTTATGAAATCCTAACTGATGAAGAAAAACAAGATGTTTATGAAATGATTGTATGCTCCCTATATAAATCAGGACTGAGATAAAAATACTACTAAAGCTGACTTTTACCGTAATAATTTCCCCAAAGCATAGGAGTATGTTAAATCTCATCCGGAAGAAAAACAAGCATATATTGATGAATGGAATAAGATGCATAGATGATAATATGAAATTCTAATTCTTACCCCCTCGAGAACTGCACCGAGAAGCCGAAATCCAGCACCCAGTTCTCGTTCTTGAGCGGTTGGTTTATTTTACAGTCCATCTCGATGGAAGCACCTGCAGCTGGTGGTGTTGTAAAAGTCAGTCCCTTGCTGACATAACCAAACATAATTCTGCTCGAGCTTGAACCACCGAATCCGTTTACTGAGCTTGTAGTTAACCGCCAGTATCGTGCTGTTATAGTAGGTGTTAACCATTGATCTGTGCTTATTGTGGAATAGTCTATTACAGGTGAAGTATAAATATTAGTCCAACTTTCACCATCGGTTGAATAATCAACACCAATACTTGCCGTAGTTGTGCCGTAAGAAGAAAAGTTTTTTGACAAACATCCAGCTTGTATTATAAGCTTGTTCACAAGTATCGGCGAGCCAAAATCATATATAATTGGACTTCCGGATTTTATGCCACGGCTTGGGTCTACCGACTCACCCCACACAACAAACGGTACTCTACTGTATGAAGCATTATAACCTCCCGATACTTCACAGTTGTTGGGGTTAGCAGAAATAAATAACTCAGGGTATTCTGTTGAGTTGTTATTAAAATCTATTGTGTAGTCAATATCCTTTGTTAGCAGAACACCATTTACTCGAATTGACTCAGAGCTTGGTACTACCTTGGGTATTGGACAAGCAAACTCGGTTGTTGTTCCATCACCAGTTCCCACGGCTATATTCGACAGCATTATCTGTGGAAATATATCCGGATTGGGTAACTGCCATACAGCATAGTTCGGACTGCCTACAGCACTGACTATGTGTGAATTTCCAGCATTATAATCCCAGCGTGAGGTTGGTATTGTCCACTTTCTGTTAACCAGGTCAGCTGTAGGTGTTAGTCCGCCTTTTGTTGCATAGTACTTACCCTTTATCTCATCTGCGGTAAGGTAGTCTCCGAACGCTCCGATGTAATTGGTTACAGTAGTATAGCTGTCCTCAAGTACAGCTGCTATTATTGCGTTGTTTCCCGGAGCAGGCAGAAGATAACCACCCGACTGCGAGTTGCTAAAGGTGAGATAAAATGTTGCATACACAGTAAGCACATCGGTATCTGTTTTGTTTATTGCTATCTGGTTACCCTCGCTGTCCTTCAGCATTGAGTGTGTTACTGCTGTGGAAGATGATGTGCTGTACCCAAATCCAACCTCTGTTATACGGGAGCCAACGAAATCCGAAGGTGCGAGAACTATCTTCTTTCGTACATAGCTTACCGGGTATTCCTTTACCACCTCTTCTATTGTACAAGCTCTTGCTCCGAGAAAAGCAAACATCGAGATTCTATCAACAACAGGAACACCTTCACCTGTACCGAGGTGTATATAACCAAGCTTCGCTGCTCTGGACAGCAGCTTTGTGAAGAACTGGTCGAGCACTATATTATAAGAGGTAACCTTCTGCTTAACCTTCCCGGTCACTGCGTCGGTTACCTCTATATCAAAGCGGTTATGTACTTTTGGGGTTATTGTGTTGTGCATGTGATGGCTCCTTATAGTTATCTCTTATAATATTATTTGGATAAGAAAATCGAGCCATATTTGGCTCGATTTTTGATAGTGATAAGTTCGCTAATAAATATTTAATACAGTTATATTTTAACTGCCCATATCGTAACACGATGTGTAGATTGGGCGATTGGTTGTGGTACAGGGTTATCAGTATAGTTTTCGTAAGTTTTTTCAATTGAAAATCCTGATTTCTGAATCCAATCGTAAATCTGAGCTTGCGTGGGTATATGCTTATACCAGCGTTTAGAACATATTATGGATTCACCATTATTGGTTTTTAGCTCTAAATGGTTCGCTCCGGCACATATTTGTGTTACCGGATCGTATACGCTTCCATAACTAACTGTTTTCCCGGTTGTCCCTAACTCGTCAGTTCCATGAAAATAATTACTTTCACGTAAACAATTGAATACAGCAGCAGGATCAAAGTGCAAATCAAAATCAAGATATAAATGACCGCCCTTTTTTAACGCTTTCGCAGCCTTGCCGATAATAAGTGCTTGAGCTTCTGCATAATCGCACTCACTCTCAATGTTTATCAGAAAATTCCCCGCGATAACAACTACATCATATTCTTTACCCCAATCTTCATTAATTGCATCGGCTTTATAGCAACGAAGATTTTGTAAATCTTTTATATGATTATAACATCTAATAAGCATGTATTCATCCAAATCGAAGCCAGTCACATTATACCCTGCTTTTGCAAGAGGAATACTGATACGTCCGCCGCCACAAGCGACTTCCAGTATATTTTGAATTGTTCCGTTTGTTTGCTGTGCAAGCACATTAAGCAGAAACTCAACATCATTAGTTTGATTCTCGAACTGTTCATACACACTTGCATACCAATGTTTTGCTATGAAATTTTTATCCACGATTAACCTCCATATTGCAGGAGGGTTAAAGTATAGTCGCCCTCCTGTTGATTGTAATACTAATAATTATATTTTTCATATGATAACACCCTTTCTATTGTTATTAGCACAACACAATGTTGTAAAATTTATGTTACCATTATTATTTAGTATTGTCAACCATATTTTTATATTCTACTAAAGATATATCATACAAGTAAATTCTCAAAGTAAGTTCCATGGAAGAAATTACGGTGGAAGTTAGTGCGAAAATTTACGGATATATCATATCGGCACACTACCTACCATCGTTGCTGCGATCACGCAGGTGTATGGCGTGTCCAATATCAGGCTCTCGTCCTGGCGCTGGGTTGTATATGTCAATAGCTTCGCAGATAATAGCTCAATATTCGGTGTGACTATGGTATAGCTCTCACGTGGTCAGCTCCTCTTTTACAAGTGTAAGTGTAGCTTCGAACCTATCGCCTGCCATACGCTCCGAGAACTTAAGTTCTGTTATCCTACCGTAATAGGTTCCATGCTGGACGATGACTTTCAGTAACGCTATGGTATCCTCAGCATCCATCAACTGAGCTTTACCGGCTCTGTCAACATACACAACAACATTATAATACACAGTCGGCTCACCGATGCGTTGTATATATACTTCACCTGAAAGCAACTTTTGTTCTGTTCGGATAAGCTCCTGCCCTACCTCAAGGCTGACGAAGGTTGTTATATTTATATTTGTATCGATGTTATGTAGTAAAGGCATTTAGGTGCTCCTTGTTTATATAAAGACAGCATGGTTTTGTTTATCTACATTGACACATTTTTATTATCATTGTATAATATAAAAAACTAATTTTGGAGAGTATGATGAGTGAAGCTAAATTTATACAAGCATTAAAAAACAATTCAATAGTTGAGATGCAATGTATTCCAAAAAGCGATTTACATAGCCACTCAGGACGAGGTGGTTCTATTGTTTATATAGAACAATGGGCAAATGTTAAGATCACCCCTCCAATTGAACCGTTTAACTCTTTAATGGATATGAATCAATGGATGTATGATAATGTAAGGTGTCACTGCCCTGGTTTTATGGGATATTTAAAGAGGATTGAAGCGGCATTTGCACAAGCAAATACAGATAATATTGCCGTCTTAGCGCTTAGTTACTCAACTGATGAAATTTGGGCGTGTGGAACATTAGATAATTTCATTCAAATTATGAATGATCTTCGCAAGAATTTTGCACCAAATACAACATTTTTGCCCGATTTAGCATTGGGCTATAACCTTAATGAACAAAATGAAATTGATGAGATTTTTAATGCAAATTGGTTCAAGGGTATTGATATTTGTAACTACTCAAATATTTACTCTATGAGCGAATTAAAAAAAGTATGTCAAAAGGCACATGAATCAAAACTTATTGTTAAAGCTCATATAGGGGAATTCGGCAGTGCTGATGATGTTATGAGATATGCTGAAGTATTGGAACTTGATCAAATTCAACATGGTATCGCAGCAGTTGATTCAATACAGGTTATGAAATGGTTAGCAGATCATAAAATACAATTGAATGTTTGCCCCACAAGTAATGTTATGTTGAGAAATACAAAAAATTATCAATCCCATCAAATCAGAAAATTATTTGATTATGGCATTCCTGTTACCATTAATTCTGATGATTTAATTATTTTTAATGCTTCTGTTTCTCAGGAATACTTAAATTTATATAATGCGGGACTTATGACTGCTGAAGAGCTTAATGTAATCCGTGAAATTGGTTTAGAATCCATTGGTTGTTATCCAGTATAAATATAAGGGTAGAATAAGGAGTTTAACAAAAACAGGTATACGCATATATATATCATTTATTTCAAACATAGATAAGAAGACGTCATTTCACACCCTGACCTCCCGTCTTAGCTCACCCATGATTATGTCAACAACCCCGGTGAGCATCCCGCTGTCGCTGACACCCTCGACACGGATCGTACCGGTGTGGGTTACTGTGTTGTTTCGGCTTGAGACGGCGTCATATTCACCTATACCACCGACTATGTTACCCTTGATGTCAAAGTCGGTTGGGATGGACTTCTTCATGTCCTTCTCGATGTCCTTCATGGCTTCTGTAAAACCTACTCCTACACCTGCTCCCATGTTGCCGCCTATGTCAGCAAATACAGTTGAGGGTGAGTTTATGCCGAGCAGTCCTTTTACTCCGTCTACAATACCACCGAAGAAATCCGAGACCTTGTCTTTTATCCAGGACCCCATGGACTTGATACCTTCCCAGAGTCCTTCTATTATATTAATACCTATCTCTCCCACAGAAAGAACAGCCTTACCTAACCCGCCAAGGATAGCTGCTATTATCTCAGGCAGCTTTGCGACTAACTGCGGGATAGCTTGTATCAGTCCTGCTGCAAGCTGTACTGTAAGCTGGATTCCCATATCTATTATCATAGGAAAGTTCTCTGTTATGAAGTTTACTATACTCATTATTATCTGAGGAAGCGCGTCAATAAGAAGCGGTAACGCGTTGAGTAACCCTGATATTAGTCCCTGCATGATAGCGAACGCTGCCTCAAGGATTCTGTCAAGGTTAGCGATCAGTGTATTCACAATCAGAATAATGGCTTCCACAATAGCTGGGATCAGTTCGGGGACGCTGCTCCTATACCTTCTACCAAAGCAAGTATAAGCTGTACAGCTGCATCAATGAGCAGAGGAAGGTTATCTACAAGTGTACCGACTATCGTCATCACTGCATCAACCGCAGCGGGTATGAGTTCCGGCAGCAGGTTCAGCAGTGTTTCAAGCACCTGAGTGAACAGCTCTGTTACTGTCGTAAGCAGCATGGGCAGCATATCCCCTATAGCTGACAGTATTGCACCTGCTGCTGTTGGGAGAGCTGTAACAATGTTCTCCAACACCGGGACGATGTTCTTTACCACAGAGCCAAAAGCGTCAACAAGGTTCTGTGTCAGGTTGGTCATATCAGCATCAGCGTTACCTAACTCTGTTGTAAACGAACCGAGTGCAGCTTGGAGCAGACCGATTGAGCCGGATATGGTTTGTGTTGACTCACGTGCGAAGTTACCTGCGTACTGCTGTGTATTCTCAAAGAACATCTGCATAGCTATCTCGGCTTTTTCTGCCTGTGTAGCGGTGTTCCAGGTGAAATCCAGACCTTTTGCGGGCGCGTATGCTTCGATGTTAGTTGCGTTCATGGCAACACCGAGGTTATCCATCATAGTGAAGTTGCCCTTAGCTGCACCTGCAACCGAGTCAAGTACAACCTGCATATCTATACCCATGACAGACGCCATGTCAGCTGCCCGCTGCATTGCCTTCTCGGTAAGTTCCAAGCTTTTCTGTTGTTCTATCCCTGAGCCCTGAAACAGCGCACCCATTTTATTTGCTGTAGCTAAGTAATCGCTTTGGGAAACGCCGAGGTTCTTATATGCATCCTCACCGGTTTTCTGGATTGATGCAGCATACTCACCGAACACAGCTTCCGAGCCGCCAAGGTTCTGCTCGAGCTCGCCGAAGCTTTGGACGACTTCTTTACCCAGCTTATCGAACTTCGGCCCCGACTTCTCTGCGACATCACTTGTTTCATTCAGCTCATCACCGAGGTCATCCGCGTTGTCCGCAGACTGCTCCAGTTCCCGTTCCATACCGTTGAGTTCAGCTTTGGCGTTATTAAGCTGGACAGCCCAGTTCTGGGTACGGCGGTCGTTCTCACCAAATGAGTCGGAGGCGTTCTTAAGAGCTGAATCGAGGGCAGCAATTTTATCTTTCTGAGCATCAATTGTTTTACTTAAGACTTCATGTCGAGCTGCAACTGCCTGAACACTCTTATCATTTTTATCGAACTCAGAGGAGACCAGTTTCATCTCGCTGCCGAGGACTTTGAACGACTGATTTATATCATAGAGCGCTTTCTTGAAGTCGCGCTCACCCTCGACGCCTATACGCAGGCCGAAATTGTCATATCCCATAAATATAGTTATCCTCCTTCCTCCACATTGGTTTAGTAATATCAAGGGTTTCAATACTAACTTCTCGGTTAATTAATGATTGCATTTAAGTTTGCTCGTGTTTTTCAAAGTCTCAATTATCGCTGCTTTACAGTAAAAAGCTCTGAATGAGTTTCGCATAAATAATCACAACCACTGTTAACTACAAAAAATAATCCGAGGAGTTCCTAATGAATTCCCCGGATTTTATTATAATTTCAGAGAGTTAGGAGAATAACAAAACTCATGGGATATGACAACTTATCTGAGAACTCGGATAAATTGTCTGACATTTTTATTGAGTATTGATTTTTTACAAATAATCTGCTATAATTAAGTTGTAGAGGAGTGTGACACCATGTTTTACATATCAGGCGTCATGAAATTAGATCGACTGGTTTGCTCCGCAATAAAGAATAACGACGAGACATTGTGCGGAGCTTAAAAACAGAGTTATTCTCTGAATTCGTCGGTAATAACAGCATTATAAGTGTAGATTTTTGCTATGCTTTATTAAGTGTTGCCATTTACCGGCAATAAAGAATGTTTCCATTCTTATTAAGCTTTATAGGTCACGGATGTTTCGTCCGTGGCCTTCTTGTTTGCATCGGAGCATGACAAACGGTAAGGCCGTAATCCCCCGCAGGGATTATACCTTACCGTAATTTTTATATTTTTTTTAACGGAGGAATTAGAAATGGATTATATTATAAAATACGTGAAAAACGAATATGAGCTTGAAAATATTCTCAACTTTGCCGAAAAGATATTCGGTTATCATGAAAATCAATTTAACCGCCAATACTGGTCACAACACATGAAAACTCATCCTGAGCTTTTGATTTATGCTGAATCAGATGGCGAAGTAATTGGCATAACACCTTCCCATCTCGAAAGCGACGGCAACATCACCATCGGTATTGTAGCCGTGGACGAAAGGTATAGAAAAATCGGAATTGCACGAAAACTGATGTCTGAAGTGGAAAGACAGGCAAAGAAGCTCGATGTGCATTTACTTGCACTCGGTTCAGTAGAGAGTGCTGAGGGTTTCTATGAAAAAATCGGCTATACGGGGCAGCTGCTAATCCAATCCGAGATGCATTCGATAGATCAGCTTCTCGAGTTGAATCCGGGTTATCCGGTTGTTTATACAAATGTATAAGACGGAAAAATCAATCAGCTCTGCTTAAAGCTTGACAAACCCGACCTTGAGTTGCAAAGGAGATATGAAAACACTCTTGAAAAATGTTACACCCATACAATGTTCTGGAAGAAAATATGAAGAAAGATGTGATTTTGAAATGAAAGAAAAATACTTTTACATTGAATCCGAAAAAGCAAGGGAATTATTATCTCAAGTTGAAAATATGAAAGCAGCGAAACGAGGTATTGACAGACATGCATACTTTATTGATGATTATGTAGTTTTGTCAACGCAAAGAATCAAACTAAGGAATGTTACAACGCGTGATGATAACCTAATTTATTTTGATGAATTGATAAAAATTCTTATGAGTTTACGGGAGCAAGGTATCGCGGTTATTCCTATTTTGGGCTATTGCTTTGAACCAGACAGCGAAAATGGAACCGGATATATATTTCAACTGCGGGCAAAAGGCGAAGAACTCTATGATGATGCAATTATGAAAAAATATTATGTCTGGACACAAAATAATCTTGACAATAAATATCTTCCAGGCGATATTGATGCGAAAGAATACATTATTTGCAGGACAAAATTTATATCCGAAGTACCACAAAAACACTTTGATAAATTCATAAGCGATATTATCACTTTAATTGATAATGATGTTTTGATTGACTTCATGGGAAAAAGCAATTTTTTCTATGAAGATTCAGTAGGCTTTCAATTTATTGACATTGATTCACATACCGATTATAAGTATGGATTATCCGAATATAAACCTGACGGTAGATTAACCGATTCAATGAACTGGCACAATGCTTCATCACAATAATCTCCAAATAAAACCCACCGTGCCTCTAAGAATATAATAATTTTTCTTGCCACACTTCTTTGTGTGTCTGCGGGATTCCATGAAACTCCGAATACAGGATATTAATTCCCACAAATAACATCCTTTCTTTGCTTTTTTAAACTTAAATGTAATATAAAAATGAGAAAAACAATGTAAATGGCAGATATAATATAAAGCAGGTAATTTATATTATTTGCTTGAATACCATAAATATCTCCAAAGTTTTTTAACCTAAAGTAATAATCTATACCATTTTCTTTAGCAAAATAGAATAAAACCATACCATAAAATAATACAATTCCAGAAGAAATTCCAGAGCCAATACTTAATATTACTTTATGAGATAAATGCATATCGACAAAAATTAAAAACACTAATGATACATATATCATTGTAAATCCAACACAAAGCACTGTCTCGGTGAGCTTAATGCGTTTTTGGAGCTGATGATGGAATATAATATTACAGAATTCTTCATCGGAGGAATATCACCTGAGGGATGCGGATATGAGCTTGAGAACGAACGTTTGGAACAAACTGATTTACCTTTTATACCAAACGAAATGATATCGCTCAGCAGAGATGGTATCGAAATGCTGGGATATCCGGAGTGTTGCCTACTTGATAATTTGTTATATGATGATAATCCTCCAAATATCAGTGCGAGTTTCCCCTGCGTTTTAGTTGACGCGGATTACAATGTCTACCCGAATATTGCAGAACCCACCGAGTGGTGGAAATTGGGCAATCTCAAGACCGACGGTATTGACATGGTCATGAATGCTATTGCGACAGCTTAACGCCCGGAATGAAAGCTAATAAAACAATACCTATATCAGAACTTGCGCGGTGTTACGGTAACCCCAGTAGTATGAAATTATACGATATGAACGACCTCATCTGCCGCTTTATGCACCAGTGGGGAGTTAATCAGAATACCAAACTATAAATCATTTATAAAATGCTATATATAGGAAGAGGTGATTACGCATCCTCCTCACTCAATACCGCTTGATATATTATAATTAGCTGTTCATACCCTACAACGCATCATATGGCAAAATCTCATCAATATACCACTCTCGCTTCACTTTCACCATCCCATGGAACTGCTTGTATACCTCCCATTGGTCGAGCAGATGGCCCAGCGGCATCAGCCAGACCTCTTGCTCAGACCGATGGAGTAGTGATACACCATAAAAAATAAGCCGAGCAAATAGTTCATAATCAGAAAGGGCAGATTTTGACTCTGCCCTTACGAGTTTTTTGATTTGATGCTGTTCTCGCTCTCGATGTTTCGTTTTGTGCCTTTGAGCATCGATTCTGTGATAGCGTTTTTGTATTCGGATAACTCAAGCGGCGAGGTGAGTAACTCAACTACCTCTTCGGTAAGCAGCTCATGCTTGTCATCCTGGTTGTGTAGGTTGTGTATAAGAATACTCTGGTTGGCAAGTAGGGTAATCAACCAAATAATCTCGTCCAGTGCTAACTCGAAATTCTCAGACTTCATAAGCTTGTCACCAAGATTGGATAAACCACCATATCTGGTGGATATCTCTTTTGTAGCTCTCGTCGTAAGTATAAGCTCATATTCCTGGCCACCGATTATTATCTTTGAACCTCTGTCGGAGATCGTTGGTAATATGTTGTTGTTATTCATATAAAATGTTTATCCTCCATTACGGACTAACTGTAAAAGTCGGCTCGTACACTTGGGTGTACCAGCCTGTGATAACACTTGCAGGGACACCGGTATCATCTTCGTTCACTTCTGACTTCCATGGATGCTTGTTGTTGGTGTCAGGCTTGTTCCTTCTCATAACCGTTCCTTCTATTGTGGGTGTCGAGAAGTTTATCGCGTCACCCTTTGTCTGAAGGTTTGTTGCAGGGACACCGAATATAATCCTGTACAGCTAAAAGTATCTGTACCTGCCGTTCGACTTCAGTGCTCTGAACCCTATAGCTACGGGTGAGCCTGTGTCCTCGCTTCCTGAGATAACAACCCCGTTGACATCTATCTCAGCACCAGTAAGGTCCTTTGCTGCTGCTGTTCCTATATCTGCTATACCGAGTGAGAGCGTACCTTTCTTGAACTCCTTTACAACCTCAGCAGGTGCGTTATCTGCATACAGTGTTGCTTCAGCCAGTTCAACAGACAGATCCGCTTGTATTGCTTTCGCAAGAGCTACAGGAGTATCATAGGTTTCATCACCGCTTGAGTCCTCTGTTATCTTAGCGTAAAAAAGCTTGTCGAGCCCTATCAGTGCCATTTATTTATCCTCCTCAAGTTATATCCTCGCAGGTAGCGACATCAATAGCATAATGGTGGTACCCAGTATCGTCTTCATGTCCTATATACCTGCGGTCTGTTATTGTTATATCTGCTGTCAACAGCAGCTGTGTTATCTGGTTCCTTATCTTTATGTAGTTGCCTTTATCATACAAGGAGAGCCGAGCTTCCTGTATCTCCTTTTCAGGTTTGTTATCTGCGTACAACTCAAGTGTATCTGTAAGCGGTGTTATAACAATATATCTATCAGGAGCTTTACCTGTAAACAAACCTGTTTCAACAGGCAGTATTGGTGTAAGCAGTGTATTCAGTCTTTCGAGTAAGCTCACAGCTTTTTGACCTCCTCCTCAAGCTTTTTTTGCATAGCTTCTATACATGGTTTCCTGCTTGTTCGTTTTGCCGGCTGCATAAACGGCTTTGGTTGCTGTCCATGCTTGCCATACTCCAGGACACCGGCTATAAGTGAGTTACTCTTGCCGTCGCTTCTTTTATCTGAGAACCCCACCTTTACATTAAAATTCCCGTTCTTATTAAATCTTCTCAAAAGCCACCTTAATCCGAAATGTTTGTGATTGTCTTGAATAAATCGATAAACCTCTAATCGATTTTCTTCGCGAAAAACGCCGCTGCTTTTTTTAAGAATTCGTTCTCCTTTTTAGCTTCATCAAGTTGTTTACGGAGCTTGCAGTTTTCTTCCATTAAATCATATTCTTCTTTTGTTTTTGGGTTTAATTGGCATTCTTCGCGGTAAAGGCTTACCCAATTTGATCTGCTTGCGTGGCATAGCCCATATTCACTGGCTAAACTTTTGATTGTTCATCCTTTTTCTAAGTGAAGTCGAACTATTCTTTCTTTGAATTATTTTTCGTATTGTTGCATTTTTTCTTTCCTCTTTCCTTCTATAGTTATTATTCTACATTAGGTCAAGGTGTTATAACTTTATTATACCACAACAACTCAAGCTTTGTATTGGGTGACACAAGTGAACGATACCTGCGGAGCAGTATGCCTTTTTCATTAATAAAGCTGAATGAAGCGCTTGATACCGGACTGTCTTTTGAATAAGTAATATTACCCTCATTAAACGTCCTGGATATATCTGTTGGTAACATATACATAACAAAACGGTGGTCACTGCCACCGTTTGTTTCGCTCTCTGCGCTCCAGAACCCGTATACTCCGTAATGAGATACCTTCTTAAGGCTCGGGCAAGACACCCCGTCATCCGGAGACAACCGCTTTTTCTCTTTCCATACCAATGAATCATACAATCCATATGACGGAGCAACTGAACGTCCTTTGGACCATGCTGAATCATCAGTATATATAATGGTAAAGGAATTATCCATCATATGTACCGCTTGCGGTGAACAGCCTTCTCCGACTTCGGATGTGTATTCGAATTCGAGTATCATAAAATATACCTCATTGCATAATTATAAAAGATACGATGTTATTAATAATATTTTTCATATAATCATAATATTACATTTAATACACAATTATATAATTTTCTTCAATTAATTTTAAAAAAATTAAAAAATTCAATATAACTATTGACAAATCTGAAAATGTACTATACAATGCAATTGAGTTCAAATAAACTTTTAAAAATTATAAATATTTAATTAACCTAAATAATAAATTAAATAGATTTTATATTATATAATGAAATAACTTATATATTAGACAACATTCGATTAAATATAATATTATTATTTATCACCACCATATTAACATATTTGAACGTGTGATATTGAAGCATTACACAAAATTGGTTACAACACACGAGAAATTGGAAAGAAAATTGGATGTCATCGTTCGGCTATTGCAAGTGAATACATCATAGAAAACACGATAATAGTTATTATTTGAATCAATATGGTCGCCTGAGGTAATATCTCACATTATAATCGTGGTAAAAGTCAGTTTTATAAACAATCTATTTATGGCAGTAAAGGAAAATTATCTTAAGGTCATTTAAAGGTACTTCGAAAAAATTGAAAAAGCCGAAAGCCTTCAAAACAAGGTACTTTTGTTCATAATATTTGTCGTTGTGAGCCGGATACAGTTATGTCAAGTCAAGGGAAAATCAACTAGCACCTCTGCTTTCTAATCTACGGCTTATTAACAAAAAACTAATCCATAAAACAACAATTAATGTTAAATATATTTTTATATATTTAATAAAGTCAAATAATAAATTAATATTAGGGAGAGAATAGTTAGTTATGAATACACAAAATTTAAATTTGGATATATTAAAAGATGTTATACCAAAAATATCAAAAAATAAAAAACGTTTAATAATGCCTAATAGTCCCTTTGAAGGATATTATATAGAAATATATGGAACAGATAATATTCAAACAGTTGATATTCATGGTAATGTTTATCTTCCATTAATAGATACAATAGTAAATATAATATATAAAGTAGTTGATATAAATAATGAAAATGTTTTTATAAAAGCGAATTTTAATACTGCAATATTAATTAAAGGAAGATTTAAACAAGAACAAGGAGATAACGAAACTCCAGAAGTATTACCGACTTTGAGAGAATGGAAAGGTGGCAAAGAAACATTTGTTCTTCAAAATTCTGCTACAATAGTTATAAACAATAAAATATTAAAAGAAAAAGCTGGTATGTTAACGGAATTTTTTATAAAACTCTTAAATATAAAAATAAATGTAGAAGAACGAAAATCGAAGAAAGGGGATATTTGTTTAGATTTAAATAATGATAATCTTGAACTCGGTGATGAAGGTTATTACCTTAAAATAACTCCTAATAGAGTATTTATTAGTTCATCTAGTGTAAAAGGTATTTTATATGGTGGGATAACAGTTTTACAAATTATGTATACAAGCGATGACAAACGCACTTTGCCTTCAGGTATTGCTCGTGATTATCCAAAATATTGTGTTCGTTCAATAATGCTGGATATCGCAAGAGCATGGATACCATTACAATATCTTGTCGATATTACAAAATATATGGCATATTTCAAGCTAAATAATTTGCATCTTCATATTAATGATTGGGGTGGTAATGGGTATGAAGCATTCAGATTAGAGAGCGATTTCGAGGGCTTAGCTGCAGATGATGGTTATTATACAAAAGATGAATACAGAGCTTATCAGAAACTTGCATTAAAATATAACATCGAAATTGTAACAGAAATTGATACTCCTGCACATAGTAAGTGCTTTAAAAAAATTAATCCAGTGCTTCCAATGATAAACGATACTCTTTTAGATATTAGAAAGCCTGAAATACTTGAATTTACAAAAAAATTAATTGATGAATATATTACCGGTGAAGATCCTGTTTTTACAACTCGCATTTTTGATATTGGTACTGATGAATTTCCTCGTGAATATTCAAAAGAAATGCGTGTTTATTGTGATGAATTGATACGATATATAAACGAAAAGGGTGGAAGGGCACAATTATGGGCATCATTTGGCGGTATTGACGGATATAACGGTGATACAGCAGTTTGCGGTAAAGCTAGAGCAAGTTACGCTGCTCCCGGTATGCAGGATTATGAAGTCCTTTTAAAATACGGATTTGATGTTATTAATGCTATTATGTTTCCGTTATATATTGTACCTGGTGGGAATTGGAACTTTGCTGATTATCTTGATTATGAATGTGTATATAAATCATGGGAAGCAAATTGGTTTGATTCACAAGGCGAAATTAAAGCTTTACTTGGCGATCCACAATTTATCGGTGCTAAGGTCTGCTTATGGAATGACTTATATAATATGAACAGTGGTTTTTCAATATTTGATATATTTGACAGATTAAAAGGAGGAATTGTTTTAATATCCGAAAAAACATGGAGTGGTGAAAAAAGGAACGATCAATCATCAATCAAATTCGTACAAAAGGTTAGACAGTTTTGGAATTGTGCTCCAAGTGTTAATCCAGGAAGATGTGTTCAATCCAATACAGAATTAATTTGTTCATATAATTTTACATATTGCAAAAACGGATTAATTACTGATCTATCTGAAAATGGATATGATGCAACTGCAATAAATACAAAGCAGATGCCGAATTCAATAATTCTCGATAAATCAGGATATATTTCACTACCATTTAATAGCATAGGCTTTCCTTATACTATATCAATTGATATGAAAATAAATATTGAACCAGGAATTAATGCTCTGCTTTTTAGTAGTATTGATGGCAAATTTTTTATTAATATAGATGGATCAAGTAAGTGTGGATTTAAACGAGAAAAATATTGCTTCATTTTTGATTGTGAGTTACCAATAAGTCAGATTTTTAATTTTAAGCTGAGTTGCAGCCAACGTGAAATAAAACTAATAATAAATGATGCTTATGTATATGATGCTATAAATCAATTACCACATACCAGAGAAGACTCATCAACATTTGTTTTACCTGTTGAAAAAATCGGGGTTGGACTAAATATTGAATTAATTAAATTAAAAATATTAAATAAATATATGTCATATGATAATTTATTGGCAAATCAAAATTATGCACTTTTTTGTAAAGCAGAAGCATCAAGTTATCTTACTAATGACGGAAGATTTACTGCAGAAAAGGCTGTTGATGGAGTTGTAAACCGTGATAATCAACTTCAATTTTCCAAAGGGCATAATCAATGGTTGAGACTTGATCTTGATCAAATAAGAGATATTAATAAATTTATAATAACATTTTCAGAGCATATACCTGAATATAAAATTTATATTTCATTGACCGGTGAAGAAGAAGATTGGCATGAAATATACCATCTTGCTGATGGGCTCCAAGGAGTAGAAACTACTGATATAATCGATATACCTTTATCAAAAGCAAGATATATAAAATATGAGCAGATAAGTATGTGGTATGTTGAATCACTCAAAGATTTCTACAGTGGTGGAATCGAAGAATTTGAAGTTTATGGATTCGTTTATGAATATTATTATAATCTTATTAAACAAGCAGAAGAAAAGTTATTAATTATGGATAAAGAAGATTATATTTATATAAAAATTAATAAAATTAAAAATCAACTTGTAAAATATCTTTTGAATAAAAGAATATATCAACGCATTCTTGATCAATTAACAGAAGCAATAATTGATTTTATAAAATAACAGAATTTGAGGTGGTAAAGTGTTTGTTGTAACAAAAAAATTATTTAAAATGTTAATTCCATTTTTATTAATATCAATATTATTAATATTTAATGCATGTTCAATTATTACTAATAAAAATAATAATTCTGATTTTATGATTGTTTCTCATATTGAATCGGCTGAAAGTATGACTTCCAAACCAAGCGGCGATTATCCTTATGTAACAGGCAGTTTCATTCAGCCATTTGCTTTAATGAATTTGAGTCAAGACCGTATAGCAATACATCTCAGCACACTTAAAGAAGTTGGTATTGATACAATTATTCTTCAGTGGTCAGCAATTACACCTAACGGAATATTCCAAGATGTGTACTATCCATCAGAAAATTCTAAAACAAATCATACTGATAATTTTACTGCAAGTAATATTGCAATGATCGAAAACTTATTAAGTGCTGCAGAAAAACTTGGTATGAAGGTCTTTATTGGATTAAACAATGCAGATGAATGGTGGAATTTTGGTCCCACTAATAAGGCATGGAATGAAAAGCAAGCAGAAACAGGGCTTATTATAGCTCAAGAAATTTATGATTTGTATAAAATAAAATATCCAAATGCTTTACATGGTTGGTATTATGTTTGGGAAATGTCAAATGGAAACATAATTAAATGGCCACAAGCTAATGGCGAATTGCTTAATCTATATCTCAATGGATTAACAAAGATCGACAGTTCTATGCCGATGATGCTTTCTCCGTTCATTTGTGAAGTTGATGGAAGTGCAGAACAAACAGGAAACAAACTAAAAGAAATGCTTGAAGTTGCAAATTTTAGAAATGGTGATATATATTGTAGTCAAGATTCTATCGGTGCTGGATATATGAGTATAGATAAATTAGATAAATATTTTTCAGCAATAAACGATGCAATAAAGAATGAAGTTGGGCTTCAATTCTGGGCAAATAATGAAAATTTCATTCAAGCTACTTGGTCTGCTGCTTCAATTGATCGATTTGTTGCGCAATTAAAAATTGCATCTAAATATGTTACAGGATATGTTACTTTTTCATATTCACATTATTATTCACCTGATTTCGCTTCAACCAGTATTTATCACGAGATATATAAAAAATATTATTTGACGGGGAATTTACCTATTATTGATTGTCCTAGTACACCTGAGATAGCTATTAATATTATTAATGGTCGTGATGCTATTGCTGTTTCTATGACAATAATGCAAAATACATATGGCATAAAAGCAGTAGAAATTTTTATTAATGATAAGTTAATAGATACTATAACAAATGATCATATTGAAAGTAATTCTGAAATAAAATTAAGTTCATATATAAATTTAAGTGACATTGAGAAAAACGAATCCATACAAATCACAGCGATTGCTTATGATTTGAATAAAAATAAATCTCAAATAGGAAAGACAGAATATACAAAAATAAATTAATGAGGATATCAACAATTATGTTATATCAAAATTATAAGTATTTAAATAATAAAAAGTATATGCTAATTTTTATTATATTAATAATATGTTTTATATTTTTTTACAGTTGCGGTATTTTTGATAAAATAATTAGTAATGATTTATCAATAGAGCAAAGCAACAATATTATATCAGATGTGAAAAAAAAGGATTTTGCGATTGTTTCAGTAACTACACTCAGTAGTGAAAGTATTACTAATTTTTCCCGCGATAAGATGGAAACTTATATTCTAAATTTAATTGATGTAGGGATTGATACAATAATCTTATCAGAAACAGCAACAACACCATATGGTAATTTTAGCAATATATATTATCCATCCATAATGGCTGAATCTAACAAGCGAAGTGATTTTATATCAAATAAAGATGTAGTTGAAAATTTACTCTATACTGCTGAAAAGTTAAATATAAAAGTGTTTATTGGGCTTAATAATGCTCCTGAATGGTCAATCATACATGCGTCAAACAGTATATGGAACAGTACTCAATCAGAAATTGCTGCTAAAATGGCAACTGAACTTACTTCACTTTATAAAGCAAAATATCCAAACGCATTTTATGGATGGTATATACCTTGGATTATGTCAAATTCATATATTGTTTATCAACCGGAGCATAGTGCCGAACTGTTAAACCTGTATATGGAAGCGTTACATAAGGTAGACTCAACGATACCTGTACTCTTTTCTACATTGCTCGAAAACAATTTCCCAGCAACAAAAACTGCTGAGGTATTTAACACTATTCTACAGTCAGTAAAATTCAGTAATGGAGATATTTATTGTTGTATTGATGCTCTTGGAACTGGGACAATGCGTATTGATAGTCTTGATTATTATTATAAAAAAATAGCTGAGATTATAAAAGCGAAGTCTGAGTTATCATTTTGGACTGGCTGTGAGACTTTTAATTATAGTAGTGGTAAGGGTACAGCGCTGGACTGCTATGTTAATAAATTAAAAATTGCAAAAAAATATTCAGATATAATAGTCGCATATAGTTATACAAAATATTATGCACCTATAACCGGTGCAATTCCCTCAATTCACTTTTTATATAAAGATTATTATGAAACAGGAAATGTAGCAAAAACGATTGCCCCGGACATGCCAAAAATAAGTACAACGAAAATAAATGGTCAAAATGCAATATCTGTTATAATCAATTCTTATCAGCAAACATATTGTATTGATAAGATTGAACTTTATATGAATGATGAACTTATTAAAGTATTTAACAATACAACTCGACTTTTATCATTCACAGAGTATAAAGTCAGTTATTTTTTAAGTCTCGATAATTTAAAAGATGGCTCTAAAATAATATTTAAAGCGATAGCATATGATATTGCTGGCAATGAATCACAAATTGGTATATATAAATATACTTAGTAAAACTATTATTGATAATATTAACAACAGATCAATTTAAACAAATACATAGCATTGATAAATTTTCATGGAAGAAATGGTTTCTACATTAAATTATATTTAAAATAAAGGAGTTTAATCAAATGAAAAAAAAATCAAATCTATTCGCAGGGGTATTAATTTTTTCTATTTTATTTTTTCTAACAACAGCTTGTGTAGATAAAGACACAGAATCTGAAAATAATAATTCAACATCCAGTGAAGCCAGTGATTCGCTTTCTTTCCTGCCTGATGTTAATTATAACGAAGAAGAAATTATATTTCTTTGTGAAAATGATGGAACATGTAAGGCGATCTACGCCGAAGAACTTGATAGTACCCTGATTAATGATTCAGTTTATCAAAGAAACAATATAGTCCAGGAGAAGTTGGGAGTTGTTATTAAATCATATTATGGTGACACTACAATTACATGCCTTGATATGCTTAGAAATAGTATAAATAGTGGTTTAGATGAGTATGACATCGTCATGCCATATATGCCTGCAGCTGCAACCATGGCACTTGATCAAAACTTATATGATCTTAATGAGATACCGGAACTTAATCTATCAGCACCATATTGGGATCAAAACGCTAATGAAGGTTTATCTATCGGTGGCAAGTTATATTTTACTGTTGGTGCAATGACCTATTCAGACAAGTCATTAACACTCACATATATCTTTAACAAGGATGTTGTTGAAGAAAAAAATCTTGAGAATCCATATATACTTGTAAAAGAAGGAAAGTGGACGATAGATAAAATGATTGAACTTGCTAAACAAGTTACAGATGACAGTGATGGCAACGGTGTAATGAACTATAAAGATACATGGGGACTATTTATGAATACAAGCTGTGCAAGTGTTTATTACCTTGCAGCAGGCGAAAAACTTACATCAAAAGATAAATACGATTTACCTTTGATTTCAGTTTATACGAAACGTGGTGTTGAAGTATTTAATAAAATATTTGAAGTGTATACTGATTCTACAGCAACAATTAAAATAGAAGGGTTTCATAGTGATGCTATAGCAGCAGGCTATTCTACATGTTATGAAGCTGCAAATATCGCATTTGTAGAAAAACGTGCACTTTTTAAAACAATGAACCTTTCTGATTTAACTCCACTTGGCGAATATGAAGTAAACTTTGGTATTCTTCCTTACCCCAAATTTGATGAACAACAAACAAATTATTTTTCTCCTGTTAGCCTTTTCTATGTTACACCCGTATGTATTCCGATTTCAAATAAAGAACCGGCAAAAGCAGCATATGTTATTGAAGCAATGAGTGCTGCATCTGTCGACACTGTTGAGAAGAGCTATTATGATGTACTTTTAAAATTGAGACAAATTCAAGATGCAGAATCCAAAGAAATGCTTGATATCATATTTGCCAACAGAGTTTATGATCTGTCTATGATATATAACTGGGGTGGGAATGATATGTTTGATCCAAATGGTGTATTTTGGTTTATGAATCAAATAGCTGATAGTGGCGTAAATACTTTTGCATCAACTTATGAATCACTTAAAGCTGCTATGGATAAAGGAGTAAGCGATACAATAGCAGCATTTTATTCTTGAACATTATTATTTTAATAATGAAAATAAAAAAGGAGTATTAGCTTGAAAGAAGCAACAAACATCACCATAAAAAAGGCATAAGAAAATAGCCCTGCAATTAAGAAAATTTTGCAGAGTTAAAAGAAAAATCAGAAGTGGAATCTAAGCGACAGTCAAACCTTGCTTTTCAAGGAATCTTGTAGCTTGCTTCACAGCTATAGACAATTGCTTTTCCTTGAGCATTTCCGGCAGATCAACCTTGTAAAGGTCGGACGGATTCCAAACCTCTCCGGTAAAAATCATTTGGTAAATTGCAGTGAGAATCATTCGGGCAATAGCAATAATTGGGTAAGGGTGTTTTGAAATCGGTTTTTCTCACTGCTTTTCATAGAAACCAACTTGTAACGGTAGCGTGTAAACTCCCGAAGAATGCGAATTTCTTTTGATGGAATAAAGCTGCCGGGAACAAGTCCCAAACGGAACAGGTCGCCAATCCATTTAGAATCCTTGGTATCGTCCTTGTTGCCTTTTACAGCTTTGACCCATTTAGGGTTGGCAATTGTCACACGGAGGCCGCGTTCCTCAAGAATGTTGAATACAGGCACCCAATACATTCCAGTAGATTCCATACAAACATCAAGACAGGTATTCATATGAAGCCAATCTGCGAAGTTGCGAAGGTCACTGTTGTAAGTCGAAAAGCGTTTCTTTTGGTAGCAGGGTTGAACACCATCCGTAGTAGAAATAATAGTTCCCACTAAAAAGGTTTTATGGACATCCACATCACAGCATACTTGATAAACAACTTTCAATTGTTTTCTTCCTTTAAAAAAATGTGAGTAAGAAGGTAGTGACTGAATCATCGCACAATTTAACAGGTGCTAAAACAATTCTTAGTGTACGTGCTTAAAAGCAACACTTATTTGTGCTTGAACAGATGATTCCAACACTGATTGAAATACTGTTTTTTGCGAGAAAGTGCATCTACGACTCCTCCTACCATGCGTTGTAGTGTACCTTCCTTCTCAGTAATAATTATATATAATAAAATTCGCTTGTCAGCACTCTTTCATTACTATTTGTGCTGACGCGTAAGCGGTAGAATGGAGATTAATATGAAAAAATTTGCGAACACATTATTTATTATATTGTTATCTATTTGTTTAATAACAATAGGAATCGGAGCGGAAGCAACAGAAGATATTGTTGATAAGGTAGCTGTTTCAATCGGGAAAACATACATATCAACAGGTACTCCAAGTATTGAGGCTGATGCAACTTACGGAGACTCAGGTAGTGAGATGACAGATGGTGTTGTAGGAGATGATACAAATGGTTCATCTTGGACTGCATACCAGGGCGAGCCAGCAGAAATTGTTATAGACTTAGAAAAAAGCATTGACAATCTTGTACAGTTTGATTATAATATTTATGTGTGGAAAGCAGCTGGTTTGAATGGTCCCCAAGATTTCACTATATATGTATCTGAAGATAATATAACTTGGACAAGTATTAATACCAATAATTATACTGATATTGATAACAATGATGTAGTTATTACTCCTATATCAATAACACTTTCTGAAGGTGTTACAGCAAGATATATAAAGTTAGCGATAAACAGCCCTGTTTCGTGGACATGTATTGATGAAGTTACTGTATATCAAGCTTCAGACTCATCGGTAGCTATAGAATCTACTACTTCCACTACCAGTGAGAATGTTATTTCAGATATAAGTGACGCAATAACTCCTACTACAGGCGATAATATTATTATATATTCGTCTATAATAATTACTTTATTATTAAGTTCTATTGTTGTAATATATAAAAATAAAAATGAAAAAAGCTAGAATAATATCTATTTTTATTTTAATAAACCTATTAATATTAATATTCCCGGTGAGCAGCGTTAGCGCTGCTTCACCGAGCTTAGGTGATTTAGAAAAGACTCCCCCTACTATATCAGCAGAGGGAGACAAATTGGTAATGCCAGAAAGCCCACTAAGCGGGTACAAAATTAAACTATTTGGCTCCGATAATTTACAAACTGTGGATTTAGAGGGCAATATACATACTCCGCTTATTGATACTGTAGTAAATTTAATCTATAAAGCTGTTTCCATTATTGATCCTGATGAATATATTGTTGGTAACTTCAATGTTAATATTTTAATTAAAGGGCAGTACATTAAAAATGTTGAAGATAATACAGAGCCAATTGTTCTTCCATCACTCCGTGAATGGAAAGGTACACAAGGCAAAATTTCTTTAGCAGAAACAAGTCGAATTGTTGTGAATAGTTATAAATTGATTGATAAAGCAAAAATACTACATGATAATATTAAAGATATGCTCGGACTTAACTTGAAAATAATTATTGATGAACCTAATGATAATGATATATATTTATCTCTTACAGACAAAAACCCTGAGTTGGGGAACGAAGGATATTATCTTGAAGTAGGGAAATATGTTTCTGTTAATGCTTATTCATTAAATGGTATTAGTTATGGTGGAATAAGCCTTATTCAGATTGCATATCAAAGCGAAAGTAAATGCGCGTTACCATGTGGAATTGCGAGAGATTATCCTAAATATATAGTTCGCAGTGCACATTTAGATGTTGCACGGGCTTGGATCAATATGGATTATCTTTCAGAAATAACAAAATATTGTGCATGGTATAAAATCAACGATTTACATTTACATATCAATGATTGGGGTGGCAATGGTTATGAAGCATTCAGACTGGAGAACAATTTTAAAGGATTAGCTGCTGATGATGGATATTATACGAAAGATGAATATCGTGAATTTCAAAAAATAGCATTAACATTAGGGATAAATATTGTTACTGAAATAGATACACCAGCACATGCGACTAGTTTTCAACGAATCATGCCTGAAATTCCAATATTAAGTTGGAGTTATCTTGATATTACATCTCCCCAAACTCTCGCTTCTATAAAGCAATTACTTGATGAATATCTTGATGGAGATGATCCTGTTTTTGCTTCACATTATGTTGATATTGGAACAGATGAATTTCCAAGAGAATATGGTGAATATATGAGAGTGTATATTGCAGAATTACTCAAATATATCAGAAGCAAAGAATTTACTCCAAGATTGTGGGCATTATTTGGTGGAGATGATAGTTATGATGGTAACACTACTGTAAAAGGTTATGCTCAGGCATCGTACGCTGTTCCATTAATGCAGGATTCACAGACTTTAATGGATTATGGGTATGATATCATTAATGCTATTCAATTACTTTACATTGTCCCGGGTGGGCCTTTCGGTTATGCAGATTATATGGATATAAAATATTTATATAATCATTGGGAAGCAAATTACTATTCATACGACGGGGCTTCCAAAGAATTACTCGGCCACCCACAATTTGCTGGCGCAATGTTTTGTTTGTGGAATGATTTATATACCACAAACAGTGGTTTCTCTATTTTTGATATTTTTAATCGTTTTAAAGATGGTGTAATGTTAATTAGCGAAAAAACTTGGTATGGTGAAAAACGAAGTGATCAAACTGCAGATGATTTTACTAAAAAAATCGAAGTGCTTAGTAAAAAGGTACCATTAGTAAATCCTTCTCGGTTAATCGATTCAAAAAATGATATTATTATCGATGTTAATTTTGAGAACTGCATAACAGATAATTCTGAAAATGCTTATAATATAAATTTAATCAATACTGAATTAGAATCACAAAATGATAATACCTATTTAAAGTTTAACGGTAACGGATATATATCCTTACCGTTTGATAGCGTAGGCTTCCCTTATACTATTTCATTCGACTTGTATTTAAATGGAATTCCAGCTCCGGATACAACATTATTTGATGGGAAAGATGGTACACTTTATTTAAACATTGACAATACCCGTAAAATAGGATTTCGAAGAGGTATATATACATTTATATATGATTTTTCGTTACCAGTTGGTCAATGGTATAATATAAAATTAACCTGTGATAGTAAAGATACTATATTAATTGCAAATAATAAATATAAATTTATTGCTAATAATCAAAAGTATTCAAATGAGAGTAACTCAACGACATTTGTATTACCTGTTGAACAAATAGGAAAAGGATTTATTGGAGCTATTGATAACATATTAATTTTAAAAACAAACACTGATACATCATTATATGATTTAAATTATAATATTGATAATACTTCTCAAATAGATAACCAAACGAAAAATGTAGAAAGTATAATAATATCAAAGTCAGATGAGTTGTCAAGGTCATTAATTAAAAAACCAAAAAATAATGAGAATGTAATTACATTTATCTTGATAGTAATAACATTAATTATTTTTATTATAATTCATATCAAAAAAAGAAAAAATGATAGGGGCGCTTAATATTTTATACCTTACAGACAATTGTTTTTTAAAAGAAAAAAGAACAAAATATGTTATTCAACAAGATACTAAAGATAAGCATTTAAAAGATATTTTCCTTTATATATTAAAAAATGGTACAGCGACAAGAGCAACACTTGCAAAAACATTAAGAATTAGTGCGCCAGCTGTTTCTTCACTAGTTGACGAGGAAATAAAAATGGGTCTCCTTAATGAATATATTGAAGGCAAAAATTATAATGTAGGACGTCCTCCTGTTACTCTTAAAGTGAATAATAGTGTTATAAATATTCCTGTCATAATATTTAAACGTTCAGGATTTAAATTCACTTTATATGATTTAAGCTTTAATGAACTTGAAACATTTTTCGTACCATATATATCTGATTTTACTGATGGAATAAATTATGATGAAAACATTGTTACTCCACCCAAATTAATACCAACTAATATCGTGGTAGATTCGATCATTGATATTTTAGATAAACGTTCAAAAATATTCGTAAAATCTAAAATGAATGCACTTATTATTTCATTCCCTGGAAATATATGCGAAGGCAGTAAATTTTTTGTTTCGATTCCTATGCGTGCTCAAATTTCTTATGATGTACTTGAAAAATTACAGAAATATTATGATAATAAACCATTATTATTTGGTAATGATTCATTATTTTATGCGTACGCTGAACGAAACTTTAATAATACTTCATTAAAAGATAATAAACAGGATGATTTGATTTTTATTAATATTAACATTGGTATTGGCGCAGGAATAATATATAATGGAGAATTGGTTACTGATTTAATTACATCAGAAATAGGGCACATAACAATTAATTATAATGGTGTACAATGTCAATGTGGAAGTCGTGGATGCCTTGAACGCTATATAAATATTAATATTTTAATTAATGAAGTAAAAAATGAAATAAAAAATGGTCGTGACAGCGAAGTAATTCGCCTAGTTAATTATAATATAAATGCATTAAGCTTGAATGAATTACGTTTAGCATATGAGAACAATGACGAACTTGTATGTGAAATAATAAAAAAAGCAGCAGAGCAACTTGCATTTGGGATTAGTAATATGGTTTCTATTTTTACAATTAAGAACATAATAATAGGTGGTGGAATAGAAACTTTAGGTAATAAATTTTTAGAAACGGTTATTGCTAAAAGCAAAGTTGTTGGATTACGTCAATTAATGAATGATATACATATATCATATCCCCAAAAAGGTGTTAATGGTGAAAGCATAGGCGCTATCAGGTATTATATTGAAAAGTATTTAAAAATCGATAATTAAAATATAAGATAGTAAAATTTGAAATGTATTATTAACGGCCGCATTATACTGCTGAGCCAGATACTTGATGGCATGACAATTTTATTTGAAAAAAAATCATTGATATTATCGAACAGAACGAAGTAAAAAATTATACCGATCTTGAAATAATTGATGCAGCAGGGAAATTTGTATGAATGCGTCGGCGCAAACCATGCAGTCGGAGCGGAATGTCCGAGGTGGTGGAATGAATGTAAACGTCATGACGGTGAAGCTGTATGCCCCTTGGGTGTGCACAGCCTGAAAGAAAAGAGAATGATTGTGAAAAGCCTGTGTGAAAAGCTTCGCAACAAATTCCATGTATCCGTTATTGAAAGCGATGAACAGGATATTCACCAAACCGTGATCCTGTCCATTGTTCCATTCGAACCAGACCGCGATGGCTGACAATATGAGCGAGGCAATCCGGACCTTCATGGAACGCATTACCGACGCGGAAATTGTTGATATTTGGGTGGAGAACAGATGACGAAAGAGCGGGACTTAAGGCGCATTCATAATAAGCATACGTGATAGTATCGCATTACGATGAATGCTGGCTACCGGGAGGGAACAGAGAAACGCCCAAGTGACCGTGTGCACCTTTTAACGAAAGGTCGGTACCGTGTGCATTTTGTATCAAACTCGTGTCCTTTGCTAAAAACGCTTTACAGTCAACTTTTTGAGCATGAGAGAATCTGGATTAAACTCCTCGACACAGCAACAGTGATAGCGGACAGCAAGATCATGTTTCGTTTCAAAAGCGGAGCGGAGATAAAGGTATAGACGAAAGGTCGCAGGTTGAAAACTGTAAAATATATAAAGGAAGACCACAAAGTTTAATGATATGCTCCCTGTCAAGTAGACAGACGAAAAAACAAAAATACTGTATCAATTCTCCCTGCTGTGCAGCAGGGAGAATTTTTTTACGCTGCGCAATGAAGTTCCATGGGTGTCATACAACGCAATCGTTTTTGGTAACGGCGTGTATTATAGAAAGAAATATAATTTTCGATGGCGGTTGTCAACTCCTCTACGGAAGTGAATTTACGCAGATAGTACATTTCGGATTTCAGAATACCCCAATAACCTTCCATAGGACCGTTGTCTATATAATGTCCGACTCGTGACATACTCTGCCGCATTTTTGCTGCTTCAAGTTTTGAATGAAATGTTTTACTTGTGTACTGGTAGCCACGGTCACTGTGAAACAGCGGATGTGCGTCCGGATTGGCAGCAACCGCATCATCAAATGTATCAAAAGCAAGCTGATTGTTGTTGCTTGAGCCTATCCTGTATGCAACGATTCGTCTATCATACAGGTCAAGGATCGCGCTCAAATACAGCTTTTTTACTTCAACTCCGACATAATATTTGAATTCTGTAACATCTGTCAGCCATTTTTCATTCGGTCTGTCTGCATGAAATTCTCGGTTCAGAATATTTTCTGCGGTTACCTCTGGCGTTGACCGAATATATGTGTATCGCTTTTTTCGGCATACGGATTTAAGATGAAGAATATTCATAAGACGATATATCCGTTTGTGATTGTATTGTACATTATGCCCACGGTTCAGTGCAATTGTCATCTGACGATATCCGAGAATACCATCCTGTTCCTCGTAAAGCTCCTTAATCCATTCAACAATCTGTTCATTCAACAACTGACTTTGGATTGGTGCTCTCTTTAACCATTTGTAGTAAGCGGAACGATTCAAATGTATTAATCGACAAAGTTTCTTAATAGGATATTGTTCTGTATCGTGAAGATATTTTACCGCCATATCGGTTGTTGCAGTACCAGTAAAATCTTCTTTGCGTTCCGGAGTGCGCCGATTTCAACCCGTACAAACCGCCACAATCACCGCATATTATTTTTGATGATAGTACAGAGGAGCAACTATAGCGAAGTCCATATTCACTCCGTCTTTTTTGGAGCAGTTCCTGCGTATAATCAAAAGTTGCTCTTGGTATGATGGCATCGTGACCATCTGTCACATAATATTTTGGGAGCTCTCCCACATTGACTTTTTCCTTCTTGGTGAGGAAATCAACAACATAGCGTTTTTGTAGAAGCGCGTCACCTTTGTATTTTTCGTTTATAAGAATGCTTATTACGACAGTTTGACTCCATTTGTTCTTACCAGACGGCGTTGCAATCTCTGCGTTATCAAGATAATGGACGATGGCAATCATGGACTTCCCTTCAAGGAATAGTTTGAAAATGAGCCGAATTATGTCTGCTTGCATCTCATTTACCACAAACCCTCCGTTGATGCCACGGTCGTAGCCAAGAAAATTTTTGAATGGAACAGAGTATTTTCCGTCTGCAAATTTCTTTTGTATGCCCCAAGCTACATTCTCCGATATGGATTGGCTTTCGTCCTGTGCCATACTCGAAAGCAGAGTAAGCATAAACTCACTCTTTGAGTCAAATGTCCACAAATCCTCTTTTTCAAAGTAAACCTCGGTCCCAATTTCTTTTAACCTACGTATGTATGTTAAAGAATCTACCGTATTTCGTGCAAAGCGGGATATGGACTTTGTAATAATTAAATTGAATTTATGTAATTCTGCATCTGCCATCATCTTATTGAAGCCATCACGATTTTTATGTGACGTTCCGCTTATGCCTTCATCAGAATAAAGACCACAAAATTCCCATTCAGATTGGGCAGCTACCAGTTTCGTGTAGTAATCCTTTTGAGCTTCTACACTATTCAACTGCTCATTGCTTGACGTGGATACTCTGGCATATATTGCAACTTTACGGTAAGTCGGGAGTATTTTGTGTATATCAAGTGTTTTCGGATATGTAGTAATCTTTCGTATTGTCTTCATTGCATCAATCCAAAGAGCCAATGAGTGGCTTTATTTGTTTTTGTGCTCTTTTACGAGCTAATTCGGCTTCTTCAGCAGTAATAAGTCCTGCCCTTTTCAGATTCAGAAGCAACAGCTTAATAAGTTGGTAATCAATTTCTTTTTTGGCATCTTTCTTGTTTATAAGCAAACCCTCCTTGCTGCGTTTGCTTATAGTAATCACTCTAAATCGATAAAAAGTAAAGTCTATTTTTGCTTTTTTTCTATAATATTAGTTTTTGATTGCATACTGCGTAGAACGATTCATACCTGCGCAGAACTTTTCCTCTGCCAAAATGCACCCTGTATTAAAGTTATCAGCCTCCACCATCATCAACACACGTTGATTTATCAGAAGAAAACTGCCCGTGAATGTCTGATCCACATTCACATGAAGGGTGGTTTTCTTTTATTGTATCTTCATCAAGTTCTAAGTTGATACTGGGAAAGAAATTAAAATTAACCATTACATGATCGGGATATACTATTATCTTTGATATATACATATCAATAACTTGTTGTAAATTCTTTAGCTCTCCTGAAGATAATTGTTCTCGTATTTTTTCAAATACGATTTTAATATCATCCTCAGTAACAGTAGTTATTTTGTTCTCGTTTTGCAGAGCTTCAATTTTACTCTCAATCTGCACTTTTTCTTTTTCATATCCTTTTAACTTTTCGAATAGAGCTTGAGATTGAGTTTGCATTAATAGATTAACTAAACTATCAATGTTTTTTGAAACATCGTTTAAGTTGTTTTTATACATTTTCATCTTACTCATATAGCCTTTACTTCTCTCTTTAAGAAAACGGTTGTATTCCTCAGTTATAAAAGGTATGAATTTATCATTGAAAACATATTCAGATAATTTACCCAAAACAGAACTTTCTATATAGTTACGGCTCAAGTCTTTGTTTTGACAGTCTATGCTGTGATTCCTATATCGTTTATTACAAATGTAAGCGACACATTTAGTCTTATCACCTCTATTTCGATTTGTTCCAATATAAGCACCACCACAAACACCACAAACCATTTTAGTACGCAGTAGATATACTTCCTTTGCTCTACTGCTTTTCTGTGTTTTCTTACGGTTTTTCAATTTTTTCTGTACCATTTTATAATCATCAACAGATATAATAACAGGTACAGCACCTTCAATACGGACAATATCTTCAGGATCTTTATATTTATGACCGTTTCTTTTACCATCAACATCCTTAGGAGCAGAGCGATTATAAATATATACACCTGTGTATTTCTCATTCAATAGAATACTAAATATTGATGTTTTAGTGAATGGTAGTCCTCTTTTAGTTTTATAACCAATATGATTTAATTCGTCTATAATCTCACTATAACCATAACATTCAAGTGTTCTTTTGAATATAATTCTGACTGCTTCAGCCTCATACTCATTGATGATAAGTTTTCTTGTATTTGGATCAACATCATATCCTAACGGCGGAGTACCGCCTGTATGAATGCCTTTATAAGCATTCTCCATCTTGCCTTTTTGCACTTCTCTTGCAAGATTTTTAGAATAGTATTCTGCCATTGCTTCAAGCACAGATTCAAGAATAATACTTTTCGGACTATCTTCATCTATATTTTCTAAAACACTTATTAAAGAAACATTGTGTCTTTTTAACTCCATTCGATAACCTATACTATCTTGTCTGTTTCTCGAAAACCGATCCAATTTATGAACTAATACAACATGAAATTTATTTGAAGCTGAATCTTTTATCATTCGTAAAAATTCCGGTCGTTGATCTGTAGTTGCTGATTTAGCACGATCTGTCATGGTATAATAAAGTTGTAACACCTTGACCTAATATAGTATAATAACTATAAAGGAAAGAGGAAAGAAAAATGCAACAATACGAAAAGG
>MGOY01000016.1 GCA_001797275.1 Clostridiales bacterium GWF2_38_85
TACAAGTCCGGTTCCGTGAGGGGCATTGATGTTCTTCACTTATATATGAAAATTATATTGTAATAGGAGAAATATATTATGCCTACTCGACAAAAAGCAAATTATAAGAACAATCAATTCAAACAAAACAAATCAGCTTCAAACGGGGATTCCCAATCTAGAAAAGAGATTAAAACTATTTTTAAATCAAACTCTGATAGAGTTCAGGAAGTTAAAGAAAAGCTGAATTCCATAGATGAAAAACTAATTAATTTAGCTGAAAGGCTCGATTCTCCTGAGACAATAATGGAAATAAAAAAGGTTTTAGAATTTCAAGCCTCTTTCTATAACTATTCATTTCATAACCAGATGTTTTTATTCTTCCAGTCTATAGAAAGAAACTATTATCTTGAACAGGTAGCATCATTCCAACAATGGAAAAGCCTCAAAAAAGATAACAAAGAAAATGTACATGTAAGAAAAGGCGAACATGGATTTTATGTTCTTGTTCCAGTCGAATATACGATTTATGAGAGAGACGAGGAAGGGAATTATATTTTAGACTCAGAAAATGAAAAGATTCCAGAACTTGATGAAAACGGAGAAATAAAAAAAGGACTGACTTTTAAACTTGGTTATGTTTTTGATGTTAACCAGACAAATGCTAAAGAACTGGGAATTTATAAAAAGCTTGCATATAGAAATAATGAAACATTAATTGATGAATCCATAATGAACAAGTTAATTGAATCAATTATTAATAGGTACAAACTGAATATTGAATTTAAAAATATAGGAGCTGCCGGAGGCTACTATAAAAAAAGTGAAAATCTGATAGTCATCAACAACTCAGAAGAAAAAACAGTAGCCAACAAAATTTCTACTCTTTTTCATGAACTCGGACATTTTTTAATGCATAGTTCAGATGAAGATACTTTCCGCAGAGATAAAGCCGAAGGAGAAGCAGAAGGATTCAGTTATATATTGAGCTCTTTTTTCGGAATAGAGAATAAGTCAGAACTTTATATTAAATCCTGGGGAAACAATGCCGACGAGTTCAAAGCCACATTAGAAAATATTTCTACTACAGCCAAAAAAGCCATTAGAGAATTAAATCTAGAAAAAATCTAATATACTCTTGAGCCCTGCCGCAGGCAGGGCTCTATAAAGCAACCCTTTGCTTCGCAAACCCTTTCACCCACCCTTAAATACTCCTTCAAAAATTTATTTTAATTTTTTCCGGAATATGGAACTTTCCTCTTAATAAGCAAAGTGGTATTGTTGTTTCACTAAAAATGGATAATATTACATATAGATATAAATAAGTATAGGTATTTATAGCCATGTGCAACAAGAAAGAAACAGCTGATACTAAAGCTATAGGGATTATCAATCAACATAATGGCATTATTAGGACTAAAGAAGCCATTAATGCGGGAATACATTCAAGAACCATATATAAACTGCGTAATGAAGGCGTGGTAGAAGAAATCTCCAGAGGAATATTTAGACTAGCAAAGAGTAAGCCGATCTCTAATCCTGATATTCTTACTGTTGCCATGAGAACCCCAAATGGAGTTTTTTGTCTGATATCAGCTCTTTCATATTTTAATATTACAACACAGATTCCTCATAAGGTATTTATTGCTCTTCCAAAAGGCGCCGAAACTCCTCGAATTAATTATCCTCCTATCTCTGTTCATAGATTTTCCAGAGATAGCTTTACACAGGGTATTCAGCAGGAAAATATAGATGGCATAAAAGTTAATTTTTACTGTCCTGAAAAGACAATAATGGACTGTTTTAAGTTCCGTAATAAGATCGGAATAGATGTAGCAATAGAAGCTCTTAAATTTTATAAGTCAAGATATAAGCTTGATGTTGATAAGCTTCTTAAATATGCTAGGATATGCCGAATAGAAAACATTGTCAAACCTTATCTTGAAGCAGTAATATGAGCCAAAAAAATCCAACTAATATCGCCGCTTCAATCAGACAAAGACTTCTTAATAAAGCCAGAATTGAAAATCGTCCTTTTAATGAACTGATTCAATATTATGCTATGGAGCGTTTTCTATATAGATTTTCTCTTTCTAAATATTCTGACAAGTTTATTTTAAAGGGTGCTCTTTTATTTAGAGTATGGAATTCAGATACATATCGTCCTACTAAAGACATCGATATGCTTGGCAAGACTGACAATAATGAATCAAATATTTCCACGATAATCAGAGAAGTTCTTTCGATTCAAGTTGAGCCTGACGGAATGAATTACGATATAAAATCCTTAACAACAGGCAAAATTACTGAAGATGCGGATTATGAAGGCATTAGAGTAAGTTTTAATGGGATATTAGATACAGCTAGAGTTTACATTCAGATAGATATTGGTTTCGGGGATATAGTATATCCGAAACCTGAAAAGGAAGAATTACCATGTATATTGGATTTACCAGCACCATCTTTACTATGTTACAGTCGAGAAAGTGCTATCGCTGAAAAATTTGAAACCATGATTAAAATGAAAGAAATTAATAGTCGAATGAAAGATTTTTATGATATTTGGCTGTTATCCAGACAATATACTTTTGATCCCAAAAAACTAGCAAAAGCCATCAGTTCTACTTTCGCTAAACGAGAGACTGTTTTACCTGAAAAAATAACAGCTTTTTCTGAAGAATTTGCCAAGCTTAAGCAGGTTCAGTGGAAAGCCTTTAAAAATAAGCAAGCGGCACCTGAAATGCCTGACAGTTTTTTAGAAGTTGTAAATGATATTAGCCATTTTTTGAATCCGATAATCTCAACAATCAGAGCTAAAATGAAAAATTAGTAGATCATATGAATTATTACTTATATTTTTTGTGGTTGTGATCGGTAAATAGATATTAAGTCAATCTATTGGTTATTCAATTGTTTTTTTCTTTTATAATTTTCATATTTAAGTTTGTAGTCGTCTATTATTGAACGAATTCTACAAAAGATATAATATTGAAACTTGCTTATGTACTTTGCTTCAATAGTTTTACCATATGAACTAAGCATGTCTTTGTATCTCTGCTGATAGTCAAAGACTTCAAATGATTTACATTTTAGATTCTTCTTTTTCTTCTGGGTTTTTAATGCATTTTCTAATGCATCCTTATCTTGTGTTTCCTCAGTAGTTAATTCAAAGTTTTTAAAGATATGAGTATCTCCATTTTTTATAGCAGCAATTTCTTTTTTCTTTTTCTTATATCTTAAAACAACTAAAAAATTTACATTGTTTCCATAACTTCTTTTTTCAAATGTCAATCTTCTTGGAATTATATCTGCTGTCCAATGATTTTTGAAAAGTTGTGCAAGTAAGTGATTTGTATTAATGAATGACTTTACTTTATAAGGACCACTTGTTGTATACAGAATAATTCTTTTTGGGATTTTTTTATTATCTAATAAATCGTTTATTTTTATTCTGTTGCAATTGACAGAATAGAATAGGACTGGATTAAAATTCTTTTGGTATACCTCAAATGGCTTAATTATTAAAGGAGAAATCTGATGGTCTTCTAACTGCAAATAATAACTGTTTCCTATTTTTAAATATATTTGTAGAATCGCAACAGCTTTATCCTTAAGGTTTTCAAGCGTGATACTACTAATATATTTATCGGAACACTCTACTGTTGACATGCTACAGTAAGTGCATCTCATTTTTATTCCCGATTTAAGCCAAAAAGTTCTAATTGTATAAACTAATGCTGTCAATGAGATCAATAATGCAGTAAGAGAAAGGACATTTGTATATTGATTATTGGACAATATTAGATTTATAAATTCTTTCATATTTTTTAAGATAGCTGATGACAGCTTTATCATAAGTTGACTGATGTTTATGTACAATATAAGATGTTATTGTAAATACAATTAGCTAGGATCATAATATTATATTCCCATTTTATGCGTAGTATAATTGTGGTATGTGGATGACGATTTAAAAACAAGGCAGTTTGTCTGCCTCTTTTTTTATAACATCATCCTTCAAATGAATATAATACTTTTGGAGAGTTTTTATTGAATCTCCGGTTATTGTCGATAGACGAACGATATCCATATGATTCTTAACGCATTCAGTAATAAAAGTGTGCCTGAAGCAATGGAAACCGGTAATCTCGTCTTCTTGGTCTGTATATTTCAAATGTTTGTTCTGTCGTCCTTCAAGATCAGGTTTTATTCCTGCTTTGATAAAGACTTTCTTTATATCATTTTTAATGCCATCAGGGTTCCTGGAATATCTCTCCTGTATTTGAGGCAATAGGTAAGGGGAGCCGTTCGTTTTCTCTATGGCGCTGATCCTAGATTCAAGTTGAGGTGATATAGGAATTGTAACAGTCTTTTTAAATCCTTTTGTTTTGAAGGGAATAGTTTTTATGACACTGTTAATATTTTCAAATTTTAAATGTACGCAGTCAATCAGCCTAAGGCCTGTATATATCCCAAGATTAATTAGAATCTCCATCTCATTTTTATGGAGCAGATAGAAACTTTCATCAACGAAAACCTGTTGAATACTACGTATTTCATCTTTTGATAGAAGCTTATGGTTTTTCTTGTTTTCATCTTTTCTTTCTATGGACTTCCAGGGATTCTTATTTTCAGTGAAAATATCGAATATTGTCTGCAAAGCACCGATATGATAATTATAGGTGTTCTCAGACATCTGCTGAGCTTTATATGTCCGGTAAGAACTCCATAAATACTGGGCGTATTCATGAGCGATTTCTTTATTAACTATTTCCACCTTTGTAATATTCGGATAGTTAGGTCTTAGCCATGATATAAACAGATTATAAATTCTTTCGTAATTCTTGAGAGTGCCATCTGCTGTATTTTGTTTTCTGGCAGGGCTTGCATGGAAAAAGTTATATCCATCATCAAGGAGGATCCCCTTACCGATACTAACTTCACTTCTGGCTTTATGTATTTGGACTGCTAATTCTTCTTTAGTTTGAGCATTTATTATATTCTGATTATCTTTTCTAAAGTCCGCAGCATTTTTAAGAGCCTGTTTTTCTTTTTTTGTTTTAAGACTCTTTACTATTTGTTTACCATTGACTACTATCTTAATATAATAAAAACCACTCTTTTTATCTTGATAAACTGTTCCTTGTCCTTTTAGCCTTGCCATCAGAAATTACCCCTTTTTACTGTAATAACATCAATTGTCAGCCATTTTACAGCCAGTAAGAGTAATTTCAATCAAAACAGTAAGTAAACAGTAAGTAAATTGCTTAAAATGTAGCTAATAACGCTACATTGACATCGTAGAGGTCACAGATTCGAGTTCTGTTACGCCCACCATTTTAAATCCCCAAAATAGCCTCAAAATTCCTCGTTATTCTCTGTTTTTCCTATCCATTGAAAATGTAATCAAATTGTAAACATTTCGTCAAAGATTGTAATCAAATTGTAATCACTAAAATTTAATAAAAATGAGCCTAAAAACGAGATATCAATGAAAAATATTCAGTAAAAATACTGCTCAATATGAATATTTTAATAATATCTGCATAAACAAGAGCAAGGAAATTCTTGATTTTAAAATAATATAAAAATCTTGGTTACTGTTCAGTGAAAAATAATTTTAATAGAATTGTTGCAATATAACAAGTGATGCTTAGGATTGTATAAGTTGTCAGCAAAAAACCAAGAGAA
>MGOY01000017.1 GCA_001797275.1 Clostridiales bacterium GWF2_38_85
TTTTATTAATTTGAAAAAAGCCAAAAAGTATAGGCATTTTTCAAATTGCTGTAGTAATTCATTTATTAGTTTTATATACTTGACAGCGGGCGCTTCAAATTCCCTGCGGTGTAAATTATATTTTACATCCTTTTATACTAATTCAAATTATTAACCATTGTTTCTTATGAGAAATAGTATTATTCAACTATTTTGTAATATACCTTAGCAGTCATTAAATAAACCAGAGTGTACAATAATGCGAACAATACGAACGTTCCAAGCATACAAAGAGCGAACAATGTTGTATTTGTCAGGTTTAACACAAGCAGTAATCTGGTTATCATCTTAAAAGCAAACGCAATATGGATTCCTGCTGCAACAAGTGGCATAAAGAATACTATCAATACCTGTGAACGGATGGACTTTCTGACATCTGACTTGCACATACCTACCTTCTGCATAATATCAAAGCGTTTTCTGTCGTCATATCCCTCTGTTATCTGCTTATAGTACATAATAAGCACGGTTGCCATGATAAATAACACACCTAGGAATATCCCCATAAAGAACAAACCGCCATAAATTGCAAGAAAGTCGTTTTTGTTCTGCGCGACACTTGATGTATACCAGAATGCATCCGGACTTTCTTTTGTCTGATAATTATTCATGTATTCCGATATTTTGTTTGCAAGCTCAATCTGCTTTTCTTCGGTATCGTCAACATCAATGCCATAATAATATCTCATTGTGTTCCATTCGACGATGTTTTTATCTTGATATACAATATCATATATATCCTGTTCGATAGGAACAATGAAATACATCACGTCCATAAACTGCAGCGAATAGTATTCTTCGACATTCAGTGAATCTATCTTTGTTTTTATGGTATATTTTAACTCCGAAAAGCAGGCATCTGAAAAGCTATATTCATTATTAGGTGTATATATAATAACCTCATTGTTATTCAATCTATCGGATTTGCCTTGTATTCTGTTGTATTCATCGACTGTAATGAAAATCGTGGCAGTTTCTTCACCTGATACATCATGGTTGTTGACAGGGTAAAAGGCATCACCATCTCTCAACAAAGTCTGGTTTGCATATCGATACTTAACTAAATTCTTTGTCTTGATACAGCTTTGTTCTATTAAGCTGTCAAGAGCATCACCCATAGCTGCTGCATCCTGTTCACCTATAGTTCCTGCATTTATTTCAATATCTCTCGGATATTGCTTTCTTAGAGCATCCTCCATACCGAAATAAAGCGAAATAGTTGTTGAAAGCATAACAAGTACCATAGTTGATAGAATGCATATACTTGCAAGTCCTGCTGCATTTTGTTTCATTCGGTACATCATGCCTGAAACCGAGATAAAATGATTCGTTTTGTAATAATAATTCTTGTTTTTACGCAATGCTTTCAGGAAAACAATGCTGCCGGCAATAAACAGACAATATGTTCCGATAATAACAAGCAAAACAGCAATAAAAAACAGCCCTAAAGCACTCAGCGGTTTTTCGGTAATAATCGCAATAGTATAACCGGTACCAAGAGTAATAAACCCAAAAAGAGCAAGCACCCACTTAGTTTTCGGTTCTTTTTCACCATGATTCCCTCCATAAAGTAATTCAATTGGTTTCGAAAAATGGACTTGTTTCAGATTCCACAGTAAAATTAAAAAAAAGATTGCTGCGAAAACTATAACAGATAAAATAATACCGATTTTAGAAATATAAAATCCGAACGGAATATTAAACTTCAACAGCTTGCATAACAACAGGATTGCCAATTTATCGAACAAAAATCCTGTTCCAAGACCGACAACAATGCTTGATATTCCAACATATAAGGTTTCGATACTGAACACTCTTGCGATATGCCTTTTTCCCATACCGAGAATATTGTACAGTCCAAATTCTTTTTTTCTGCCTTTAATCAGAAAGCTGTTGGTGTAGAATAAAAATATCCCTGCGAAAATAGCAATTATTATACAAGCAAGTACCATTATTGCCTTTAATGCATCCGAACCAGGTAATTTTGATAATCCCGGATTTGTCTGCAATGAACACATGATATAGAACATCATAACAGTAAGTATACAAGTCAAAATATATGGAAAATACAGCTTCCCGTTCTTTTTTATATTGATGGCAGCAATTCGCCAGTAAAGTTTACGCATTTTTTCTGTCACCCGCCATTAGCATAGTAAGGGTGTCGGATATTTTCCCATACATTTCATCTGTCGTCATACTCATCTTGTACAATTGATGGAACACCTCACCGTCACGAAGGAACAGCACGCGTTTGGCATGACTTGCCGCTTTTGTACTGTGGGTAACCATCAGAATAGTTTGACCATTCTTGTTGATCTGATCGAATATCCTGAGAAGTCCGTCGGTTGAGCGGGAATCAAGTGCGCCGGTCGGCTCGTCTGCAAGAACAATTTGGGGATTCGTTATCAATGCTCTTGCAACTGCGGTTCTCTGCTTCTGACCGCCTGAGATTTCGTAGGGGAATTTGTTGAGTATATCTGTTATACTCAGTTTTACAGCAATCGGTTCGAGGATTTTTTGCATTTCATCGTATTTTTTACCGGCAAGCACAAGCGGTAGAAAGATATTATCCTTCACCGAAAAGGTGTCGAGCAGGTTAAAATCCTGGAACACAAAGCCAAGATTGTCACGGCGGAAAGCAGAAATTTGCTTTTCTTTGATTGATACTATGTTTTTGCCGTTAAGCAACACTTCCCCGCTTGTCGGCTTGTCGAGCGAAGCTAAGATATTGAGCAGGGTTGTTTTACCCGAACCCGATTCACCCATAATTGCGACATACTCACCCTCGTCGATCGAAAATGAGATATTTGACAACGCCTGTACCTGGTTTGCACCAAATCGTGTTGTATATATCTTCTTTAAATTCTTTACCTCTAATAAGGACATATCGATTTTCCTTTCGTTTGAATATGCTCTAATTTTATCAGACGGGAGAATGCTTTGCCATAACTACGGCTTACATTCTCCCGTTTTACCTTACAGTTTTGTAAGGTTGATATTATTCATGTTTAAATTCCTCTGTAATAAATCCGATTCTAACCTTAGTTCCCTCACCCAATACAGACTCGACCGTCATTATATGCGACAGCTTTTTCAGTATTTTTTTGCAGAGATACAAGCCGATTCCGGTTGATTTCTTATTTTCGTGACCATTGTAACCGGTGAATCCCTTCTCACCCAACCTCGGAATATCTTCAGGGCTGATACCGATACCGGTGTCTTCGATTACAAGTGTGTTTTCTGTGTCTTTATCCATGTAAATCGAGATTTTGCCATTATGGGTATATTTTAATGAGTTAGATATAATCTGTTCGATAACAAAACAGAGCCATTTTTCATCTGTCAGAACTGTTATTCCCGACTCAACATATTGAAGCGGTAGCTTTTTGCGGATGAAAGATGCAGAGTATTTTCTTATTGCTTGTTTAACAATGTCGTCAAGCGGACATTTTCTGATAACCAGGTCTGAGGACATATTCTCGCTACGCATATATCCGAGTACCATTTCAACATATTGCTCGATTTTGAATAATTGTGCGGAAAGCTCGATGTTTTGTTCGCTTTTTTCGGATTGTAATATTAAACGCATTGCTGCAATCGGTGTTTTAATCTGATGTACCCACATCGTGTAGTAGTCGGTCATGTCGGTAAAATTCCGATCGTGTTCGGATATAAGATCGATTCGTTCCCTGTTGAGTGCAAGCAAAAGCTCTCTGTAATCGGCTTCAATACTGTTCACAGGTTCGGGCAGTTCACCTATAGATGCGGTAATATTAACTGCCATGTGGTGAAGTATATTATGATGCTTATAGAACTTATAAAATCTGATACTCGCCAATATTGCTATAAAGAAAAAAGACATTGCCGCAGCGTACAGCACCGCTTCAACAGGCAGCGAATATAGTGAGAAAACCACTGTGAAGGTAATATATATTATAATATAGGCAATTATAATTGCCCGGTTGCGCTTCAGATATGAAATTAAAATGCTGATGAAATTTTTCATTATTACCTCAATCAGAATTGAGAGTTTTGTCCGGTATGCTTTAGCATATTTTCACAATACTTCATGCGGCAAAGGACAAAACTTCCTACCTTTAAATTAATTCATTGATTTTCATACCTTTAAATCAATTCATTGATTTAAAGGTTGTATCCCAATCCTTTTTTCGTCTTGATAAAGTCTTTTGTTCCTGCATCCTCAAGCTTTTTTCTCAACCTTGCGATGTTGACCGTCAGCGTGTTGTCATCAATAAAGCTATCGCTTTCCCAAAGGCGTGTCATTATGTCCTCTCGCGAGACAACCTTCCCGGCATTCTCCATCAGAAGCTCAAGTATCCTGAAATCGTTCTTTGTCAGCTCAATCCGCTTGCCTTCAAACAGCAGTGATGCATCGGTCAGGTTCAATATAACACCGTTATGCTCAATAGTGTTGATCTGACCAGCGAACGAATATGTGCGTCTCAGAACTGCCTGGATTTTTGCGATAAGTACATTTATATCAAAGGGCTTTGATATGAAATCGTCGCCGCCCATATTCATTGCCATAACTATATTCATGTTGTCAGATGCCGAAGAGATGAATACGATCGGCAACTTTGATAACTTGCGGATTTCGCCGCACCAGTAAAAGCCGTTGTAAAATGGCAGCACAATATCAAGCAAAATCAACTGCGGTTCATAATCGACCACCTTTTTAGTGATATTCTGAAAATCATCTACACATTCGGCAGTATATCCCCATTTATACAGTTGTTCTTTTATCAGATTTGCGATTGTAGCATCATCTTCAATAATAAGTATCCTGTACAAAGCCTACCTCCATAATGATAAAATCTGTTGAAATTATTATACTGTACATAGTTTGCAAAGTCAACAAATTTTACCGATACCACTTCTTATATCTGTTATTATAGCTTGTAAAATGATGTATATTATGATACAATAGATTATAACAAAGATTCAGAAAATGCGAAGCATTTTCCCAAAGCCAACCTGCAAAGCGAAAAACATTGATATATCTCTATGTTGGCTTTGTGATATAATAATGTCAATATAAATGCCAACCTCATTTATATTTATTGCAGTTGGTATTTTGTCGTATTTAATTTTAAGAGGTGTTTATATTTGAATTCAGATTTACAAAGCTATTATAATAATTTTAATAAACCATGGAGCAAGCTATATTATTTGATGGTTCGTGAAAAACTGTCTTTTGTCAAAGACATGAAGGTATTGGATTTTGGCAGTGGATTCGGTGTGTTAGCTGATATTCTAGCAAAAGATAATGATGTTACTTCTATTGAACCCAACACTGATATGGTTAAAATGGCAAAACATAAAAATAAATATATACAGTTATCAGGAAGCATCGAAAAATTATTGGATTTCAATGATGAAACTTTTGATGTGGTTGTCTGTCATAATGTTCTTGTGCTGGTCAAGCGAAATTGTAACAATCTGACCTAATATTTTTCGAATTGAAGCGAGCTTCGAACGGAGTCAGTCCGTTATTATAGGAATG